>DATAPF010000278.1:0-12913 GCA_036265355.1 Kofleriaceae bacterium
CGCCCGGCACCGCGAGCGCGAGGATGTGCGGCGCGCGCCGGACGTCGGGCACGAGCTGGGTCGCGCGCCCCGCGAGCGCCGCCACCGCGTGCGCCGCGAGCTCGAGCCAGCGCGCCCGCGCGCCGGGCAGGGCGGCGATCGCGCGCTCGGCCGCGAGCCCGAGCGCCGCCGCGCCGGCGGCGTCCTGGGTGCCGCCGCGCAGGCCGTGCTGCTGGCCGCCGCCGACCCACAGCGGCTCGATCGCCGCGCCGGTCCGCAGCCACAGCGCGCCGGTGCCCTTGGGCCCGTGCAGCTTGTGCCCGGCGACCGCGAGCGAGTCGACGCGCAGCGCGCGCACGTCGAGCGGGATCTTGCCGACCGCCTGCGCCGCGTCGACGTGGACGTGCGCCGTCGAGCCGGCCGCGCGCACCGCCGCGACGATCGCCGCGATCGGCTGGACGACGCCGATCTCGTTCTGCACCGCCACGATCGACACCACGCCGGCGCGCGCCGCGGCCGCCGCGACCTCGGCGGGATCGAGCACGCCGTCGCGCCCGGGCGCCACGCGCACGACCTCGCGCCCCTCGGCCGCGAGCCGGTCGGCGAGCGTGCCGACGGCCGGGTGCTCGAAGGTCGAGATGACGATCGCGCCGGCGTGCGTGCGCGCCGCGCCGAGCACCGCGAGCGCGTTCGACTCGCTGCAGCCGCTCGTCCACAGCACGTCGCCGGCGCCGCCATCCCCGACCGCCGCCAGGAGGCGCGCGCGCGCGGTGTCGAGGTACGCCCGCGCCGCGGCGCCCTGCGGGTGCTGCGAGCTCGGGTTGCCCCACGCCGTGCGCATCACCTCGGTCATCAGGGCGAGCACCGCATCGTCGATCCGGGTCGAGGCGGCATTGTCGAGATACACTGGGGTCATACCGTCCCTAGGCGTCTACCTCCACTTCCCGTGGTGCCGCAAGCGCTGTCCGTACTGCGACTTCGCGGTCGAGGTCGGTGCACCGCCGCACGACGCCTACCGCGACGCGATCGCGCGCGAGCTCGACCTGCGCGCCGGCCGGTTCGCCGGCGAGCTGGTGTCGATCTACCTCGGCGGCGGCACGCCGTCGCTGTGGCGCCCGGACTGCATCGCCTCGGTGATCGAGAGGATCCGCCAGCGGTTCGGCGCGGCGGGGCCGCTCGAGGTGACGATCGAGGCCAACCCGGTCGACTGCCACGCCGACCACCTGGCCGCGTGGCGCGCCGCCGGCGTCAACCGGATCTCGATCGGCGTGCAGTCGCTGTCGCCGCGGGCGCTGATCGTGCTCGGCCGCGATCACCGGTTCGGCGACGGCCGCGCCGCGGTCGAGCGCGCGCTGGCGGCGGGGTTCGTGACCTCGGCCGACTTCATCCTCGGCGTGCCGGGCGGACCCGCGGGCGTGCCCGAGGGCGTTGTGGAGGTCGTCGAGCCGGCCGATCACCTGTCGGTGTACGAGCTGACGATCGAGGAGCGCACGGCGTTCGGCCAGCGCGTGCGCGACGGCCGGCTGGTGCCGCTGCCCGACGACACGCTCGCCGAGCTCTACGTCGCCACCCACGACCGGCTGACCGCGGGGGGCTACGAGCACTACGAGATCAGCTCGTACGCGCGGCCGGGCCGGAGGGCGGTTCACAACTCGCTGTACTGGCGCGGCGACGCGTTCCTCGGCCTCGGGGTGGGCGCGGCGTCGCTCGAGCTCGACGCGCGCGGCGGCGGGCGCCGCGTCACCAACCCGCGCCGGGCCACGGACTACCTGGCCGCACCCGGTGCGCCGGCCGAGGTCACCGAGTGTGCGCCGGCCGAGCTGGCGGCCGACCGGGCCTGGCTGGGCCTGCGGACCTCCGACGGCGTGGCCGAGGCCGAGCTCGCCGCTGCTCCCGGGCTGGCCGACGCCCTGGTCGCCGAGCGGCTCGCCGACCGCCGGGCTGGCAGGATCTGCCCGACCTTGCGCGGCTTTCTCCTGGCCGACCGAATTGCGGCCCGCGTGGTGCAGAGCTGGAGTGCTAGACTGTGGGAGAGCGGATGAGCAGCTCCGAGCTATCGCGACGAGCGCAGAAGATCCTGCATGCGGTCGTCACCGAGTACCTGCATGCCGGAGAGGCGGTGGGCTCGCGGACGGTGACGCGCCGCCACGACCTCAAGCTGTCGCCGGCGACCGTGCGCAACGTGATGGCCGACCTGGAGGAGCTCGGCCTGCTCGAGCAGCGCCACTCCTCGGCCGGCCGGGTGCCGACCCCGTCGGGTCTGCGGTTCTTCATCAACGAGCTGCTCAAGGTCCGCGGCCTGTCGGCGCGCGAGAAGGACGAGATCCGCGAGCGGGTGTCGGCGCCGACCCGCGACGAGGTCGTCCAGCGCGCGTCGCGGCTGCTCAGCGACCTGACCCAGCACGCGGCGGTGATCGTCCTCCCGGATCCGGTGCACCAGCGGCTCAGCCACATCGAGTTCGTACCGCTGCGCGACGGCAAGCTGATCACCGTGCTGGTCACCGCCGACGGCAGCATCGAGAACCGGCTGATCGTCGACGATGTCGACCCACACCGGCTCGACGCGATCCACAACTACCTCAACCAGCTGCTCAAGGGGATGACGCTCGACGAGGTCCGCGAGCGGGTGATCCGCGAGCTCGGCGAGGACAAGAACCGCTACGACGAGGCGATCAGCGCCGCGCTGCGGCTGGGCCACGCCGTGTTCGTCGCGCGCGAGCGCTCGGCCGACGTCGTGATCAGCGGTCAGGCCAACCTGATCGACGACGCGATCGCGCAGGACAACGCGCGTGAGCTGCTCCGCACGCTCGAGGACAAGGAGACGCTGATCCGGCTGCTCGATCGGACGCGCCACGCCGAGGGCCTGCAGGTGTTCCTCGGGGCCGAGACCGCGCTCAGCGCGCTCGCCGGCAGCTCGGTGATCGCCGTGTCGTACGGCCCCGAGGAGCGGCCGATCGGCGCGCTCGCCGTGATCGGGCCCATGAGGATGAACTACGGTAAGGTGATGTCAGTCGTGGATGTCACCGCCGACACCGTGTCTCAGGTGCTGGCGGAGCTCGCCACCTGACCGCGCAGGGCGGTGCGATCGCAGCGCTCAACGGGCGGGCCGCCGCTGGTCTGGCCGCGCAAACGTGGTTATGGTCGTGGCGATGAGCGGAGAACCCAACCAGAACGCGGATCCCAAGGACGCCACGGCGCAGGCCGGGAACGGGGCGGACGGGGAGCTGCCGGTCGAGGTCGTGCCGCCGGAGCGGGCTGGCCAGAATGGCCGGGACGAGGCGCCCGGCGACGGCCAGGACGGTCATCCACAGGCCCAGGCCCAGGCCCAGGCCCAGGTCAGCGAGGTCAGCGAGAAGGACGAGCTCGAGGCCCGGATCGCCGCGCTCGAGAAGGACAAGAAGGAGAACTGGGATCGCTACCTGCGGACCGCCGCCGATCTGGAGAACCTGCGCAAGCGCCAGAAGCGCGAGATGGACGACGTGCGGCTCGAGAGCAAGGGCCGGGTGCTCAAGGAGATGCTGCCGGTGGTCGATAACCTCGAGCGCGCGATCGAGCACGCGACCGCCCAGGCCGGGACCAACCCGATCGTCGAGGGCGTCCAGCTCGTGCTCCGCCAGTTCCTGACCGCGTTCGAGCGGCTCGACGTCACGCCGGTCGAGGCGGCGGGCCAGCCGTTCGATCCCAACCTGCACGAGGCGATCTCGCAGCAGGAGTCCGACGCGCCGCCCGGCACCGTCGTGCAGGTGCTGCAGCGCGGCTACAAGTCCGGGGACCGGCTGCTGCGGCCGGCGCTCGTGGTGGTCGCCAAGGCCAAGGCCGCCCCGCCGCCGGCCGAGTAGCGAATGCCCCGGGTCGTCGGCATCGATCTCGGCACGACCAACTCGTGCGTCGCGGTGATCGACGGCGATGCGCCGGTCGTGATCGCCAACGCCGAGGGCACGCGGACCACGCCGTCGGTGGTCGGCTTCGCGCAGACCGGCGAGCGGCTGGTCGGCCAGGCCGCGCGGCGCCAGGCGATGACCAACGCCGAGAACACGATCTACGCGGTCAAGCGGCTGATGGGCCGCAAGTTCGAGGACCCCGAGGTCCAGCGCCACGTGCTGACCTGCCCGTACGAGGTCGTCCCGGCCGACCACGGCGACGCCCACGTCCGGGTCCGCGGCCGCGACTTCTCGCCGCCCGAGATCTCGGCGCTGGTGCTCCAGAAGATGCGGCAGACCGCCGAGGAGTGGCTCGGCGAGACCGTCACCGAGGCGGTGGTCACCGTGCCGGCCTACTTCGACGACGCCCAGCGCCAGGCGACCAAGGACGCCGGCCGGATCGCCGGCCTCAACGTGCTGCGGATCGTCAACGAGCCGACCGCCGCGGCGCTGGCCTACGGGGTCGAGACCGAGGGCGCGCAGCGGATCGCGGTCTACGACCTCGGCGGCGGCACGTTCGACATCTCGATCCTCGAGCTGTCGGACGGCGTGTTCCGGGTCCGCTCGACCGCGGGCGACACGTTCCTCGGCGGCGAGGACTTCGACAACGCGATCGTCGAGCACCTGCTGGCGTCGTTCACCGCGATGAACGACGGCATGGACCTGCGCGGCGACCGGATGGCGCTGCAGCGGCTCAAGGAGGCCGCCGAGCGGGCCAAGATCGAGCTGTCGAGCGGCGAGCGCACCGAGATCAACCTGCCGTTCATCGCGGCGGGCCCCGACGGGCCGCGTCACCTCCAGGTGGTGTTCGAGCGCGGCGATCTCGAGGCGCTGGTCGAGGCGCTGGTCCAGGCCACGCTCGAGCCGTGCCGGCGCGCGCTCGCCGACGCCGGGATGGCCGCGGCCGACATCGACGTCGTGATCCTGGTCGGCGGCCAGACCCGGATGCCGCGGATCCAGTCCCTGGTCGCCGAGATGTTCGGCAAGGAGCCGAGCCGCCGGGTCGACCCCGACGAGGTCGTCGCGGTCGGCGCCGCGATCCAGGGCGGCGTCCTGACCGGCGAGGTCCAGGAGGTGCTGCTGCTCGACGTCACGCCGCTGTCGCTCGGCATCGAGATCCAGGGCGGCGTGTTCCACAAGCTGATCGACCGCAACACCGCGCTGCCGGCGCGCGCGACCGAGGTGTTCTCGACGACGATCGACAACCAGCCGTTCGTCAACGTCCACGTCCTGCAGGGCGAGCGGCCGATGGTCGCAGACAACAAGTCGCTGGCCAACTTCGAGCTGACCGGCCTGCCGCCGGCGCCGCGCGGCGTGCCCAAGATCGAGGTCGCGTTCGACATCGACGCCGACGGCGTGCTCGCCGTATCTGCCCGGGATCACGGGACCGGCCGGGTCCAGCGCGTCACCGTGACCCCGACCACCGGGCTGTCGGACGGCGACATCGAGCGGCTCGTCGCCGAGTCGGTCGAGATGGCGGACGCCGACGTGATTCGGCGTCAGATCGTGGAGGCTCGCAACAAGGGCGAGGGCCTGCTCTACTCATCGGAGAAAGCCATGGAGGAGTTCGGAGCACTGCTGCCCGATGCCGAGCGCGAGTTCCTGGTCGTCGAGATCGCCCAGTGCCGCGCGGCGATCGCGGGCGATGACCTCGCCGAGGTCCAGGATGCGGTCGCCCGGCTCGAGGTCTCCGCGCAGCGGATCGGCGAGGCGATCTACGCGGCCGCCGAGCCGGCGCCAGGTGAATCCTGATGGCGCGGCGCCGGCGTGACTACTACAGCGTGCTCGGCGTGTCGCGCGATGCCAGCGACGTCGAGATCAAGCGCGCGTTCCGCGAGCTGGCGCGGCGCCACCACCCCGACGTCGGCCCGGCCGACAACGGCGAGGCGTTCCGCGAGATCAACGAGGCCTACGCGGTGCTGTCCGACCCCGAGGGCCGCGCGCGCTACGACCGCTGGGGCCACCAGGACGATCCGGGCGGCCTGTCCGCCGTGGTCGAGGCGGCGCAGGACATCCTCAACGACGTGTTCCGCCGCCGCCGCGGCAAGGCGCGCGGCCGCGACCTTCGCTACACCCTGGAGCTCACGTTCGAGGAGGCCGCGTTCGGCTCCAGCAAGCCGATCCGGATCCCGACCGCCGACGGCGCGGTCCGCGACTTCACCGTCGTGGTCCCCGCGGGCACCAAGGACGGCGGCACCAAGACCTTCAAGGGCGAGGGCGAGCCGGGCAAGGGTGGCGCGGGCGCCGGCGATCTCCACGTCCACCTGCGGGTCGCCGACCACGCGGTGTTCCGCCGCGACGGCCTCGACGTCCGCAGCGAGCACACCATCGGGTTCCCGCAGGCCGCACTCGGCGCGGTGCTCGAGATCACCACGCTCGACGGCCCGATCAAGATGCGGATCCCCGAGGGCACCCAGCCGGGCCAGGTGTTCCGCATCCGCAGTCGCGGCATCCCGCAGGCCGCCGGCAAGACCGCGCCGCGCGGCGATCACCTGGTCACGATCCAGATCGCGGTGCCGACCGAGCTGTCGCCGCGCCAGCGCCAGCTGATCGAGGAGCTCGCCCAGGTCAACGGCGAGCTGCCCGGCGCCGAGGCGCCGCGCAAGCGCCTGCTCGACCGCGTGCTGTCGCTGCTCGAGGAGTGACGCCGCGGATGGGCCGCGTGCTAGAGTGAAGTGGTGCGGCAGGCCGCCGTCTCGTCCTATGTCACGTTCGAGGACTACTTCGAACGCGAAGCCTCGTGCGGCGCGGACGCACCGCGGCACGAGTGGTTCGACGGGGTCATCTATGCGATGTCGCGCGGGACGCCGGAGCACGGCAGGCTGACGTCGAGCGTGACGATCGCGCTGGGCACCGCGCTGCCGCCCGATTGCCAGATCTACGCAGCCGACACGATGCTCTACATTCCCGCTGCCAACCTGGCGACGTACGCGGATGCCAGCGTCGTGTGCGGCCCCCTGGAGACGATCACGGTGCGCAAGGACGGCCGATCCTTGGGCCAGGCCGTGACCAATCCGGTCGTCCTCCTCGAGGTCCTCTCGGAATCGACCGAGCGTTACGACCGGGATGGGAAGTTTCAGCTCTACAAGCAGATCGCGTCGCTTCGCGAGTACGTGCTGATCGCGCAGGATGAGCGGAGGATCGAGGTGTTTCGCCGGGAACAGGACTGGCATGGCGACGTCGCAGGCCCGGGCGAAGCGATTCGCATCCACGGCGCGATCGTCGAGGTGGACCGCGTCTATCGCGCGTGAGCTCGGGGCCTACAGGCGCAGGAAATAGACGTCGATCATGCGCATCTTGCGCTGCTTCAAGTCGGTCAGTGCGTCGGCCTGATAGCGCAGGTAGTTGCCGGCGGCGTCGCGGCGGAAGCTGGTGCGCGGGATGGTCGGCAGCGCGCGCACACCGGCGCTCTCGAGGGTCAGGATCTCGTCGGGTGTGCAGATCCCGTCGGCGTTGCGGTCGAGCCACAAGCGCAGGCTGGTCCAGACATCGTCGTCGGCGGTGATCCAGCCGTCGTCGTTGCCGCCGAGGTCGGGGGCGTCGTACTGCGCCAGTCCGGCAAAGCCATTTGGCGCCCTGCCACCCTCGACGATCAGCGGCGTGCCGATGCCGAACAGCTCGGAGCCGTTGTCGACGACGCCGTTGCCGTTGCGATCCATGACCAGGAAGGCTTCGTCGCCGCCGCGGCGCACCCACTGCATGCGCTCGGGCCGGCCATTGGCGTCGTTGTCGAAGTACACGCCCACGCCCGCGGGACCGAGGTCGAAGCCGTTCTGCCCGAGATCCAGGAGGATGGGGCTATCGGGCACGCAGCCATCGATGATGTCCGGGGTCCCGGCGCGGATCGTGCCCCGGGCGCCGGGATCCTGGCATACGTGGCACTGGCCGTCCTTCATGACCGGGAACGTGTCGTTGCCCACGTCGCTCACATGGACATCGTTGCCCGTGACACCGATGCCGAAGCCGTCGAACGTGAATGTGAAGCCTCCGCCTGTCGTCGTGTAGCCACCGCGGTAGACCACGTAGCAGGTGTGCTCCACGCAGGGCGCCATGGCCGAATAGCCAGGGATCGGGTACTCGGCTCTTGGCAGCGAGAGGCTGTCGCCCGACGTCCAGCCGATGTGCGACTCCCTTTGCGTGGGCAACCGGATGCTGGTGTCCACGTCGCAGAAGACCTCGAAGGCCACGCCCAGGGTCAGATTGGCAAGTCCAAATCCGGACGCGTAGTGCGCCGTGAGCCCCTCGTTCACATAGTTCGCCCGGTTGGCGCTCGACTGGTGCCACGCAGCCAGCGCCGGAATCACCGAGAACTGGTCGGGGTCAGCGGCTGCCCGCCGGTAGGGATGTGCGGCCACCGCGACGAGAACAACGGTCGATAGCAGCCTGGGCCTCATCGCGCCACCTCCGGCAAACGCGCCGCGAGCTCGGAGCGCAAGGTCGGCGTGCCCGGTGCGAGGACGATGGGGAGGTGAACCATGGCGAACACGGAGGTCAGCGTCGGGGCTTTCATGGACGCGCTCACTTTCTGCTGGAGGACTCGGGCCGCGGCGCGGCCCCCTTGGTAGGTCCATCGCCCGGCCGGTTTTGCGCGGGGCGCTGCACTTTTTCGCCTGCCGCACGGCGCGGCGGAGTTGCGCCCCGCGATCGCCCTGGCTAACATCGCCGGGGCGATGGTGGAGGATGAGGCACTCGTGGTCGCAGCTGTCCATGCGCGCGCGCGATGGACGGCGCGCGGCCTGCGCGACGATCTCGCGGGCTTCACGCCCTACCTCGAGGCCCGCGTGGCGCGGGTCGCCGAGCCGCTGCGGGCGCGCCTGCATGTCGACGATCTGTACCTGGCGTTCGCGTGCGGACGGGGCGAGCGCGCGGCGCTGGCCGTGTTCGAGGCCGAGCTGATGCCGTCGGTGCGCCGCGTGCTCGCCCGCATGCACATCGCGGCCGGCGTCGGCGATGACGTGCTCGGAGCGCTGCGCGAGCGGCTGTTCGTCGCCGCGCACGGCGCCACGCCGCTGATCGCCGACTACTCCGGCCGCGGCCGGCTCGTGTGCTGGCTGCGCTCGGTCGCCGCCAACGCCGCGCTCAAGGCGCTGCGCTGCGGGCGGCGCTTCGTCGAGCTCGAGCGAGCCGACGAGCTGCCGATGGTGGACGCCGAGCTCGCCCAGCTGCGCAGCGCCGACGCCGCGGCGTTCCGCGACGCGCTCGCCCGGGCATTCGCCGGGCTCGCGCGCGACCAGCGCACCATCCTGCGCCAGCACTTCCTCGACGGGCTCACCTTCGAGGCGCTCGGCCGGCTGCACGGCGTCCACGTGTCCACCGCGTGGCGGCGGGTCGAGGCGGCGCGGCTGGCGCTCGTCGAGGCCGTGCGCAGGCAGCTCGGCGAGGCGCTCGGCGCGAGCGATTCGGCGGTGAACCGCATCGTCCGCTCGGCGTACAACGAGGCCAGCGTCACAAGCCTGCTCCGGCTCACACCCGCGGCTGCGGGGGGGTGAGTGCCCGCCGGAACCGTCCGCTGCGTCGACGCTGACCTCACGGCGGCCTACGTCGCGCATGCGCTCACCGGCGAGGAGCGCGCGGCGGTCGACGAGCACGTCGATGTCTGCGCGGCGTGCCGGCGCCTGCTGTCCGAGGCCGTGCGCGAGACCGCCGACGACAGCCTCGAACCGGCCGCGACGGAGGGCGCGCTCCCGCGCGGCGCGCGCCTGGGCCCGTACATCATCGAGGACGTGCTCGACGCCGGTGGCATGGGCATGGTGTACGCCGCGCGCGATCCCCGCCTGGGCCGACTCGCGGCGATCAAGGCGCTCCGCACCGAGCGCACCGGCGCGGACCTCGCCCGCGTCCTCGCCGAGGCCGCGGCGATGGCGCGGCTCGCACATCCCAACGTCGTCGCGATCTACGACGTGCTCGAGCGCGGCGATCGCGTGTACCTCGCGATGGAGCTGGTGCGCGGCCGCAACCTGCGGCAATGGCTCGCCGATGACCCGCGCACCTGGCGCGACGTGGTCGACGCGTTCGTCGACGCCGGCGAGGGCCTCGTCGCGGTGCACGACGCCGGCCTGGTCCACCGCGACATCAAGCCGAGCAACCTGCTGCGCGGCGACGACGGGCGCGTTCGGCTCGCCGACTTCGGCCTCGCGGTCGCCACCGATCGCGACGCCGCCGGGCGCGCGGGCGCGGTCGGCACCCCGGCGTACATGTCCCCCGAGCAGCGGCGCGGCGAGCCGGTCGACGCGCGCAGCGACCAGTACGCGTTCTGCGTCGCCCTGGACGAGGCCTTGCGCGGCCCCGCACCCGATCGCCGGCGCGCCCGCATCCCGCGCCGGATCCGGCTCGCGATCGAGCGCGGCCGGCGCGCCGACCCTGCCGCCCGGTTCTCGTCGGTGCGCGCCCTGCTCGGGGAGCTGCGCGCCGGCCGCCGTTCCACCCGTCGCGCATGGATCGCCGCCGCGCTCGTCGTCGTGGTGGCAGGCGCCTGCGCGGTGGCCGCCCACCGCGCGCTGTCCACCCGCTCGGCGATGGCTGCGTGCGAGGCCGGCGCCCCGCTCGTCGCGATCTGGGACGATCCCCGCCGGCACGAGATCGAGCGCGCGCTTCGATCGACCGGCACCCCGTACGCCGTGACCGCGTGGCCGCACGTGCGGCGCTCGCTCGACGACTGGGCCGCCGCCTACGCCGCCGAGCGCCACGCAGCATGCGCTGCGACCTGGCAGGGCGATCAACCGGTCGCGCGGCTCGAGGCGCGGCTCGACTGCCTCGCCGAGCGGCGCGGCGAGCTGCGCGAGCTCGCCGACCAGCTCGCGCGCGCCGACGCCACCACCGCATCGTACGCCGTGAGCGCCTCGCGGCTGCGCTCTCCCGCGGCCTGCGCGACCGCCGAGCTACCCGCCGGCGCGGCGTCGATCGATGGCGCCCGTGGGGCGGAGCTGGCCGCGCTGCGCGACGCCCGCGCCCGGATCCGCGCGCTGGTCGCGACCGGCCACGCGCGCGATGCCCTCCCGCTGGCGCGCGCCGGTCTCGCCGACGCCACCCGCGCGGCCGACGCGCCGGGCCGCGCCGACGCGCTGTTCCAGCTCGGCTGGGTCGAGACCGAGATCTCCGAGCTCGATGCCGGCGAGACCCACCTGCTCGAGGCGATCACCACCGCCGAGCGCGCCGGCAATCGCCGCACGCGCGCCGAGGCCTGGCTCCGGCTCCTGCGCCTCGAGCACCTGCGCGGCCGCTACGACCGCCTCAACGTCTATCGCGCCCAGGCCGAGGCCGCCGTCGAGCTGGCCGGCAACGATCCCGACGAGCGCGCCATGCTCCTGCAGTTCGTCGGCACCATGCTCGCGGCCCAGGGGCGGCGCGACGAGGCCAAGGACGTGCTCCGCCGCGCGCTCGCCGCAAACCCGGACGCACCGCCCTGGGACCGCGGCACCATTCTCGAGAGCCTCGCCCTCGCCGACGAGATCGCGGGCGACGTGCGCAGCGCCCTCGAACCGCTCGCCCAGTCGCGCGCCCTCATCGAGCAGGGCCTCGGCCCGAGCCATCCGCGCGTCGCCCACAGCCTCGAGAGCCTGGCGGTGGCCTGGCTCGATGTCCTCGAGCCAGCGCGGGCTCGCGTCGAGATGGCCCGCGCGCTCGCGATCTTCGAGCCCGCGCTCGGCATCCATCGCTCGGTCGCCATCGCGCACGACATCATGGGCTTCATCGAGCTCGAGCTCGCCGACACCACCGCCGCCGCCGCCCAGCATCGCCAGGCCTTGCAGATGTGGCATCAGCTGGGCCTCGTCCACCCGCGCGAGGCGTTCTGTCATGCCGGCCTGTCGGCCGTCGCGCTCGCCACCGGCGACGCCGCCACCGCCGTGTCCCACGCCGAGCAGGCCCGCACGCTGGGCCAGCGCCTCGCCGACCCCAAGGACCGCGCGTTCATCGCCCTCCAGCTCGCACGGTCGCTCCAGGCCGCGGGCCGCGATCTACCGCGCGCCCGCGCGCTGGCCCTCGAGGCGCAGCAGATCTACACCTCGGTCCTCCGCTCGCCGCGCGACGAGCGCGACCTCGCGCGCGTCACCGCCTTGCTCTCGGCCATCCCCTCACACCGCACGACCGGCGTGCCGCTCGATCCACGCGACCGCCAGCGCTGACCCAGGGCTGTGCCGCGCCGGCTGTCCGGGGCGAGGCGCTGCGCACGCGCCTGCTCGGTCGTGGCTCAGCAGCCCTTGAGCACCGGACGTGCGAGTCCGAGCCGCCGCTTCTTGATGGCGTTCACCACCTCGGCGGGCAGGCGCTCGGCGGACGGCATCCTGGGCAGCGCAGGCTCCTTCGGCGTGACGATCGGGAAGCTCGGATCCCCCTGCTCGATCAGGCTGAAGAACCACAGGAAGTCCTCTTCACCATCCTGAAACTTCACCCGACCTTCTCGGATGACCTGTTCCATCGACGTCTCTCCGAGCAGGACCTCATCCAGCGCGCTCCGCTCGAGCACGACATGGACGTCGGGCGTCCCGGGTTTCGTTCCGGCGCTGGAGCTCAGCGCGCCGTTGCTGACCTCGACGTGCCAGAGGCTATCCTTCGCGTCCGCGATGTCGGTGAACACCCAGGCCATGACCAGCTGCCGCTCGGCCGCCGCCATCCCGTTGAGCTGCGCGCCGAGCATGTCGAAGATCATCTCGTTGCTGAGCTCGACGATCATGTCCCGGCTGAAGACCGGCTCCTCCTTCTGGATCTCCCCGCGCAGCTCCTGGGCGCCCATGAGGTAGAAGTTGCGCCAGGTCGCCGGCTCGGCCTGGTAGCCGAGCTGCTCCAGCGCGTCGGCCTGGAGCCGCTTGGCCGCGTCGTTCTTGGGGTTGGTGAACACCACGTGCCCGACGAGCTCGGCGACCCAGCGGTACTCGCCGCGCTCGAACGCCGCCGCCGCCTTGGCGAGCACCGCCTCGGCACCACCCATCGCCTCGACGTACCGGGGCGAGCTCTCGGTCGGAGGCAGGGCATGCAGCGTGGCGGGATTGCCGTTGAACCACCCCATGTAGCGGTCG
>DATAPF010000279.1:0-26329 GCA_036265355.1 Kofleriaceae bacterium
GGGCGACAAGTACCGCAAGGAGCGCGTCCCGCTCGCCACCCTGCTCGACCGCGCGCAGGACGCCGACAGCGACCTCGCGCCCGGCCTGGACCGGATCGCCGCCCGCTCGGCGGCCAACGCGCCGATCGTCGCCGAGCTGCGCGCCGCCGAGCAGCGCGGCCAGCTGACCGCGCCGCTCGTCGAGCTGGTCCCGAGCTACATCCACATGCACGTCAACCGGATGGTCCGCTCGGCGCAGCGCGCCCACGAGCTCGTGCTGTACGACCTGCTGGTCCGGCTCTACGAGTCGCAGGTCGCGCGCGCCAAGGGCCCGCGCGGTGGTTCCTGACCGGCGATACCCGGCCGCAACCCTCGATTGCTCGACCGCGGCCATCGGCGCATACTGTGGGCATGTACGGCAGCGCCAACCCTGCGGAAGTGGCGGAGGTGAACGACGGGACGCGAATCGTCGTCTACCAGAGCACGGACCGGGAAGGCTCGACGTTTGCGCTCAGCCCGGAGGCACGCCGGATGCTTCAGAAGCAGTTTGGGCCGAAGTTTCACGGTTCACCCCGGATCTTCATCGCTCACGACATCCGGGCTCACGACGTCCAGGGCGATCTGGAGCGCCTGCATGGCCGGCTCGCGAAGCAGCTGGTCATGCTGTTGACCGGGCTCGACGACCAGTCCCTGGCTCAGATCGGCGATATCGAGTTCAGGGATCCGGTGACGGACCAGCGCCTGTGATCGCTCCGGGTCCATCCGGATTCTCCGGAAACTCGGCAGGCCAGCGATCAAGATAGGGAGCGAACGACACGTCCCAGCCATCTGCATCGGTTTCCGTCCACTCGACCTTCAACATCAGCGTATCGGTCTTTGCGTCACTGTCGGCGGTAGGTCTGCGGCCTGGTCTACCTGTTCGAAGCGATCTCGGATATCGGCGAGCTCCTTTCTATGGATCAAGATGAATCGCCATCGACCGCACCAACGACGCATGAACATGAAGAACAGCTCGTTCCTCTTGACCTCTCGCAGTTGCCGTCGAGACAGCTGGTAGATGCCCGGATTGTCCTCCGGCTGGTCGCTCGTCTTGACCTGCAAGCGCCACATCGTTCCCATTCGATCTTCGACGACATACACATCGTCTCCGATATCGACCGCGGGGACCGCCACGTTGTAGCCTCGATACAAGAACTCGGACATCGCAGCGTGATGACCTGCCATACCGAGATGAGATCGCTTGTCCATCGAGCGCTCCCTGGCGACCGCGGCCTTGTATAGCAGGCAGGCGGATCCCCTGGAAGCTCACGGCATGACGATGTGGTAGCGCGCGAGGATCGCGCCGCTCAGGCCGTCGAGGTCCGCGCGCGCCGCGAGGTAGTCGGCGACCGCGGACGCCTTGCGCAGCCGGGCCTGCTCGAGCTCGTCCTGGCGGCGCAGCACGTCGAAGTTGGTCGACCTGCCGAGCTCGAACCGCTTCTGCTCGGCCACGACGTTCTGCTCGGCGAGGTCGATCGCCTGGTCGCCGAGCGCCACGCTGGCGATCGCGGCCCGGGTGCGCTGGACGGCGCGGGTGACGCGCACCGCGAGCCGGGCCTGGGCGTCGCGCTCGGCGATCCGGGCGGACATCACCGCCGCGCGCGCCGCGGCCTGACCGCCGCGCTCGGTGCGCTGCTCGATCGCGTGGTCGCCGGTCAACCCGGCGATCACGGAGAAGCTCGGGTGGTGGAACGCGCTCGACAGCGCATGGCTCGCCGTGTCGTCGACGCCGGTCGGCCCGCCGGTGATCTCGAGATCGAGCCGCGATCGCGCGGCGTTGTCGGCGGCGGCGGCGGCGATCTCGGCCGCGCGACGGGTCGCCACCGCGGCGGCGAGCTCTGCGCTGTGCTCGAACGCCTCGCGCACGACCGGGCCGATCTGGGGATCGATCGGCGTGATCCGGGCGGGCAGCGCCTCGGTCTTGAGCGCGATCGCGTCCGGGCCGATCTCGAGACCGGCGAGCTGGCGCAGCGCGAGCGAGCGCTCGTAGAGGTCCTGCTGGCCCGCGATCACGTCCTGCTGGCGGGTCGCGATCGCCTGCTGGACCGCGAGCAGCTCGCTGCGCGGCACCTTCTCGGCGCGGATCGCGCCCTCGGTGTACGCGAGCTGCTGGCGGGCGAGGTCGAGGGAGATCCGGCGGACCTCGAGCTGGCGCCACGCGAACGCGACCTGCCAGTAGGCCTGCGACAGCGAGACCAGCAGGTCGCGCGCGCGCGCCTCGCTGGTCAGCGCCGCGGCGTCGCGCAGCCGCTCGGCCTGGTGGATCGGCGCCTCGAACGCCTCCGAGCCGGCGCCGCGCAGCAGCGGCTGGGTCAGCTTCAGGCCCAGACCGGTCGAGTACAGGTTGAACAGCGTCGGGACCGGCATCGTGCTGTCCGGCTTGGTCGTGAACCCGGGCTGAGACAAGCGCTCCCCGTTCAGGCTGACCCCGAGCGTGCCGCCGGTCGGCAGCGCGCGGGTCACTGACACGTTGGCCGTATCGATCTCGAAGTTCGTGTTCGGATCCGTCGCCCCGGCGCGATACAGCTGGACCTGGGCCTGCGCGCCGAGGTGGGTGTCCTCGCTGCCCTCGGCGCGGGTCAGCTGGGCGCGGGCGGCGGTGACGTCGATCCGCGCGCGCGCCAGGTCGGGGCTCTGGCGGACCGCGACGGTGACGACGTCGGACAGCGCGAGCTCGCGGAGGTCGGCCAGCTCGGCGGGATCGCCGGGCGCGGCCTGCGCGGCGCGCCCCGCCGGTGAGACGACCCGGAACAAGACGATGGCAGCGATGGCGCGAACGAGCGCCCCACGGAACGCATGACCCATGCCGTAATTGTCGCCGGGGCCGCAGGCGCGTCGCCAGGTGCCGACGGCATTTGCTAGACTCGTCGTGCTTTGCCACGTGCGCGGGACGAAATCACGCAGGTGCGGACGCCCGGCGTGGGCGGTGATCAGCTGTTGCTCGCGGACGGCGATCCCGACGCCCGGCAGTGGCTGCGCGGGGTGGTCGCCGGGCGCTACGGGCTCGACGAGGTCGACACCGGGGCCGCGGCGCTGGAGCGGATCGCGGCCGGCGCGACCCGGATCGTGATCGTCGGCCGGCGGCTCGCCGACATGGACGGAGAGGAGCTGCTCGCCCGCGCCGCGCCGTACCTCGGCGCAGAACGCAAGACCCCGGTGACGTTCCTGCTCGCCGACCCCGCGGGCGAGACGCCCGACGTCGACGACACGCAGATCCCGGTGTTCTACCGGCTGGTCCGCGGCATGGATCCGCGCCGGGTCGGCGAGCTGGTCGCCCAGGCGGCCGCGAAGCTGCCGCCGCTGCCGCCGCGCGAGCCCGACCCCGCACTGGCCGCCGTGGTCGTCGAGTACGCCCGGGCGATCGGGGCCGAGACCGAGCCCGACGCCGCCGCGCGGGCCGCGATCGCCGCGGTCGTCCAGCTGGTCGGCGCCGACCGGGCGCACTGCCTGTACTGCGACGACGAGTCCGGCCAGCTGTGGTCGGGCGCAGCGGAGTCCGGCGACGGTGGCGACGGCGGCGACGGCGGCGACAGCGGCGAGCGGTCACCGGGGTGGTCGGGGATCGCCGGGTTCGCGGCGCGCGCGGTCGCCGGGGTGGTCGTGCCACACGCCGCCGAGGACGCGCTGTACCGGCCCGAGATCGACGACCCCGGAGGGACCGGCCGCGAGCGGCTCGCCGCCCAGCCGGTGGTCGGGCCCGACGGCCACGTCCACGCCGTGCTGATCGCGCTGCGCGACGCGGCCCGCCCGCCGTTCCACCACGTCGACCTCGACCGGCTCGAGGCGCTCGCCGCCGCGTGGGCGCCCTACGTGCTCCAGCTGTCGATGCGGGTCGAGGCCGACCAGATCCTGGGCGACCGGCTCGACCGCGGCCCGTCGGACATGTTCCGCCAGGAGGCGATCGTCCACCTGGTGCGCCGCGGCCAGCGCGGCGACGTCGTCCGGGTCCATCCCGGCTGGGTCCGCGCCGCGTACTGGCTGGTGCTCGCATCGCTGATCGCGCTGATCACGTTCGCCGCGCTCGCCCACGTCCACGAGTACGCCGAGGGTGCCGCGGTCGTGCAGTTCACCGGCCGCAACGAGCTGATCGCGCACGAGGCGGGGACGATCGCGTCGCTCGACGTGGGGCGCGGCCAGCAGGTCGAGCGCGGCCAGGTCCTGGCGCGGCTGCACGACGCCGAGCAGGTCGGCCAGCTCCGCGCGCTGGAGACCGAGTTCGAGAGCAAGCTGGTCGCCTACCTGCAGTCGCCCTCCGATCCGGCGGTCAAGCAGGCGCTCGGCCAGATCCGCTCGCAGCGCGACAGCGCCCGGCTGTCGGTCGAGTCGCGCGCGATCCGCGCGCCGCACGCCGGCATCGTCAAGGAGGTCCTGGTGCGCAACGGCCAGCGCGTCGAGGTCGGCAGCGTCGTGTTGTCGATCGTCGCCGACCCCGGCGCCGAGGGCATCAAGGTGATCGCGTTCCTGCCCGGTGGCGACCGGCCGCGGCTGCGCGCCCACCAGTCGCTGCGGGTCTCGCTGCCCGGCTACCGCGGCGTCTACCTCGAGAGCGAGGTCCGCGCGATCTCCGAGGTGATCGGCGCCGCCGAGGCCCGCGCGCGGTTCCTCAGCGACCGGCTGGGCGACAGCGTGCCGCTGACCGGCACCGTGGTCGTGGTCGAGGGCCGGCTGAGCTCGACGACGTTCGAGGCCGACGGCGAGACCTTCCAGCTCCACGACGGGATCATCGGCCAGGCCGAGGTCCAGCTGCAGTCGCGCTCGGTGCTCGAGAGCGTCATCCCGGGGTTGAATTAGCCATGGCGCACCCCGAGGAGACCACCGAGGTCGCTGCGCCTCCCGTCGCGGAGCCGGCCCCCGCGGCCCCCGCGGCCGACGCCCCGCCGACCGCCGCCGAGCTGTTCCCGTCGCTCGAGAAGCTGGCGCGCGCGCGCCGCGGCCACAAGGTGCCGTTCGTCCAGCAGCTCGAGGCCACCGACTGCGGCGCCGCCTGCCTGACCATGGTGCTCGGCCACCTCGGCCGCGACGTGCCGCTGGACGAGGTCCGCGAGGCCGCCGGGGTCAGCGGGCGCGACGGGGTCGACGCCAACTCGATCGTGCGCGCCGCCGAGTGGTACGGCCTGCGCAGCCGCGGCCTCGCGCTCGACCTCGACCACCTGCACTACCTGCCGCCCGGCACGATCCTGCACTGGGAGTTCAACCACTTCGTCGTGTTCGAGCGGGTCACCAAGAAGGGCGTCGAGATCGTCGACCCCGGGATGGGGCCGCGCGTGGTCTCGCTCGCCAGGTTCGGCGAGTCGTTCACCGGCGTCGCGCTGGTGTTCGAGCCGACCGATACGTTCGAGCCCAAGCGCCGCGGCGGCGGCCGGCTCGGCTGGTACTTCACCCAGCTCGCCGGCCAGCGCCACGTGCTGTCGCGCGTGGTCGTGACGTCGGTCCTGCTCCGGGTGTTCGCGCTCGCCCTGCCGCTGGTCACCGCGGTGATCGTCGACCGCGTGGTGCCGCGCGGCGACAAGCACCTGCTGCTCGTGGTGTCGAGCGGGCTCGCTGGCCTGCTGGTGTTCCAGCTGGTCACCACCCTGGTGCGCTCGCACCTGCTGCTCCAGCTGCGCACCAACCTCGACACCCGGCTCACGCTCGGCTTCGTCGACTACCTGTCGCGGCTGCCGTTCGACTTCTTCCAGCGCCGGTCGGCGGGCGACCTGATGATGCGGGTCAACAACAACGCCACGGTGCGCGAGCTGCTGACCAGCAACACGCTGTCGGCCCTGCTCGACGGCTTGCTGGTCGTCGGCTACGCCGTGCTGATCCTGGTGATCGCCCCGCTGATGGGGGTGATCGTCGTCGGGCTCGGCATCGTCCAGGTCTCGGTGTTCTACATCGCGCGGCGCGGATATCGCGACCTGATGGCGCGCTCGCTCGAGGCCCAGGCCCGCTCGCAGTCGTACCTGGTCGAGATGCTGCGCGGCATGGAGACCCTCAAGGCCGCCGCCGCCGAGCCGCGCGCCGTCGAGCGCTGGTCCAACCTCTACGTCGACGAGCTCAACGTCGCGCTCGACCGCGGCCGGCTCAGCGCGGTGGTCGACGCGGTCGGCAGCCTGCTGACCACCGGCTCGCCGCTCACCGTGCTGGTGATCGGCGCGCTCCAGGTCGTGTCCGGCGCGCTCACGCTCGGCGAGATGCTCGCGATCAACGCGATCGCGATCGGCCTGCTCAGCCCGCTGTCGACCATGATCAGCAGCGCGCTCCAGCTCCAGCTGCTCGGCGGCTACATGGACCGGATCGACGACGTGCTGCGCACCGCGCCCGAGCAGACCGGCACCGACGTCGCGCGCGCGCCGCGGCTGACCGGCCGGGTCGCGCTGCAGAACGTGTCGTTCCGCTACGGCGACAACCTGCCGTTCGTCGTGCACAACGTCTCGGTCGACATCCGCGCCGGCATGACGGTCGCGATCGTCGGCCGCTCGGGCTGCGGCAAGTCGACGCTCGCCCGCATGATCGCCGGGCTGTACCGGCCGACCGAGGGCCGCGTGCTGTTCGACAGCCACGACCTCGCGCGGCTCGACCTCAAGTCGCTGCGCCGCCAGATCGGCGCGGTGTTCCAGTCGCCATCGCTGTTCGCCGGCTCGATCCGCGCGGCGATCGCGCTCAGCGATCCGACCGCCAACCTCGAGCGGATCACCGACGCCGCCCGCCGCGCCGTGGTCGACGACGACATCCGCGCCATGCCGATGGGCTACGACACCATCCTCGCCGACGGCGGCGCGTCGATGTCCGGCGGCCAGCGCCAGCGCGTCGCGCTCGCCCGCGCCCTGGTCCACAGCCCCGCGCTGCTGATCCTCGACGAGGCGACCAGCGCGCTCGACAGCGAGACCGAGCGCCGCGTGATCCGCAACCTCGAGGAGCTGCGCTGCACCCGGATCGTGCTCGCCCACCGGCTCAGCACGATCGTCAACGCCGACCTGATCCTCGTGATGGACGCCGGCGAGATCGTCGAGACCGGCACCCACCACGAGCTGCTGGCGCACGGCCAGCACTACGCCCGGCTGGTCGCCGCCCAGCTCCAGGCCGAGCCCGCCCAGCGAGGAGTCGCATGACCGGCCGCGCCGCGCTCGGCGTGCTCGCCGCCGGATTCGCCCTCGAGCTCGCGGCCGGCTGCCGCGGCGGCGCCGCCGACAGCGACGACCCCGCCGAGCCGATCGACATCGCCGCACCGGCCGGCCGGGTCGACGATCGCACCGACGACCGGCCCGGCTTCCTCGCCGCGCTCACCCCCAAGCAGGTCGCCGACGTCCCGGCGCCGTACACCAGCGCCGGCGCCCACCTCGCGGTCAAGCTCGGCGACGCCGTCACCGCCGGCCAGATCGTCGCGCGGCTCGACGATCGCCAGCTGCGCCAGGAGCTCGACGCCGGCCGCGCCCAGCTCCACACCGCCCAGGCTGCCGTGGTCCAGGCCCAGGTCGACCGGCGCGGCGCCGAGATCGTGCTGACCCGCGAGAAGTCGGCCGAGGCCGCCGGCGTCGGCTCGCGCGCCGACCTCGCGACCGCGACCCAGGCGGTCGCCAAGGCCGCCGCCGCGGTCACCGTCGCGCGCGCCACCGCCGAGGAGCGCGCCACGCGGCTCGCCCAGCTCCAGGCCCACCTGTCCGAGATGACCCTGGCCTCACCGATCGCCGGCAGCGTCGCGCTGCTCTACGCCCAGGACGGCGCGCGCGTCGAGGAGGGCCGCCCGGTGCTGCGGGTGATCTCGGGCGGCGTGCTCGTCCAGTTCGCGATCCCCGCCGACAAGGCCGGCAGCATCCACCCCGGCGATCTGGTCGACCTCCGCCTCGATCGCCGGCCCGAGCCGCTCACCGCCCGGGTCGGCCACGTCGCGCCGGAGCTCGACGCGGTCGCCCAGATGATCATCGCCGATGCCGACCTGGTCGATCCGCCGCCCGACCTCCAGCCCGGCACGGTCGGCCGGATCGTGCCGCGCCCGGCGCGCCCGGCCGCCGCGCGCCCGACGAAGTAGCGGTCACTCGATCAGCCGGGCGATCAGGTAACCGCGATCGTCGGTGTGCGGCTTGCGCGGATCCTCGGCCTCGGGAGCCACGAAATAAGCGCCGTCGAGCGAGGCGATGCCGTTGCCGTGCAGCTCCGCCATCGCCGCCGCCAGCCCGGCCGGGTGGGTCGCGTCGCTGCGCGCCTGGAGGTCCGGCAGGTCGTACACCGCGTAGCTGCTCGACGACGCGAGCGCGAACAGCTTCTTGCCGCTCGGCGAGATCACCAGGTGATGCAGGAACCGCGGGCCGGCGACCTGCTTGTCGATCCGCCCGGCGGCGACGTCGATCCGCGCGATCGTCCCGCGCTGCGCGCTGCCGACATAGATGTAGCGGCCGTCGGGCGAGAACGCCACGCCGTAGGCGGCCGGCGGCGCGGCCACCGCGAACGACGTCCCGGCCACCGGATCGGCCACGTAGATGTGCGCCGGCGCCATCCCGACTCCGTCCTCGGCATACTCGACGATCGCGAACCGCGTGAAGTCCGCCGCGGCGTGGACGCGCACGGCGTGCTCGTGGCCCGAGCTCTCGGCGCGCGCCGCGAGCTCGACCCGCTGCTCGTCCTGCTGCTCGAGCGAGCCGAGGTCGAGCCGGCGCAGCACCAGCGTGCGGCCGCGCGACCCGATCCGGGTGACCGCGAACCACGCCGCACCGCCATCCGCATCGGCGCCGATCACCTCGAGCTGCTCGCCGTCGCGCAGCGCCGCGAGGTCCGCGACCCGCAGCAGCTTGCCGGTGCGCGCGTCGAGCTCCGCGTACCAGTAGCGCCGCGGCGAGATCACCGGGGCGGACGCCAGCGCCAGCCCGACCACGCCGTCGCGGTACACCACGACGTCGCCCTGCGGGACCGCGATGGTGCCGCCGCGCGACACACCGAACCGGCGCTCGAACGCCGCGCGCTTGGCCGCGACCTGGATGACGCTCCGGGTCGCGAGATCGAGCACCTCGACCACCGCGGCGCGGTCGCGGTAGAACAGGTCCGAGAGCGCGATGTAACGCGCCTCGCCAACCCGGCGCTGCGCCAGCACCGTGCGCGACGCCGTCACCTTGCCGGCGAGCTCGACCCGCTGCGCGGCGGCGGCCGGCGAGGCGAGGGCGCCCAGGCCGAGGCCGAGAACGACGAGGACGAGCACGAGCCGGCTGGATCGCATGTGCGATCCCGATCCACGAGCGGTACCAGCGGTCGACACCGTTTGGCCAGCCGCCAGTATGGCACGCTGTGGTCCCCGGCGCTCACCGGTCCCGGTGGGGCTCAGTGGGTCTGGATCTGGGTCTTGAAGAAGTCCTCCACGAGGAACGTCCCCTGCTCCGAGACCGGCGCCACCGGCTGTGCCACCAGCACCTCCGGCAGCGGGTCGCCCTCGAACGCGCGCTTCACGACCTCGGCGTCGAGCCGCGGGAACGCCAGGCACGCCCCGTTCGCCACCCCGACCAGGTCCGCCTGGCGCCGCGCCAGGTCATGGAACGTCCGGGTCGGCGCCCCGAACGCCGGATCGGTCACCGTGATGCCGGTCAAGAACCCGGACAGCGCTGCCGGCGAGCCCAGCGGCGTCGTCGGGCTGATGTGCGTGAACACCGTGCGGGTCTCCCCCGCGTGACACCCGTTGCACGTGTTGAGGCTGAACTGCTGGCGGTTGTCGTTCCAGTTGGGCGAGTGCGTCGGATCCAGATCGAGCGTGCTCGTGGTCCAGAAGTAGCCGAGGTCGTTGCCGGTCACCGGCGCCGCACCGCCGAGGAACGGGACCCCGAGGAACGACAGCGGGACCGTCGCTCCGATCGGAGTGGTCGTGATGAACGTGTCGAGCAGCGTCGAGCCGCTCCAGAACGGGTCGTGGGCGTTGAACCGGATGTCCGGGGTCTGGGCGACCGGCGCCTCGTGCAGGAAGTCGATCGGCGACAGCAGGTTGAACTGGCGCAGCTCCCACGGCGAGGCGAGCGCGATCTCGTTGGTGCGCAGCTGGTCGAGCGCGCTGCCGTTGGGCTTGCCCGGCGCCTTGTTGCGCAGCACGACCTGATCGGTGATCGCCTGCAGCGCCGTGTTGTACGCCGCCGACCCCAGCGCGAGCGAGTTCAGGTTCACCCACTGCTGCGCCCAGCTCTTGACCGGCGGGCAGCCCTGGATCGGCACGCCGTACTCCAGGATCACGGTCATCGGCAGCAGCTGGCAGGTCCGGCCCGGCTTGACCACGCCGAACACGAACCGCAGCTCGCCGGCGTTGCCGGTCGATCCGCCGTAGTGGCTCGATCCGGTGCGCAGGTCGAGCCGGTTGACGATCGCCAGCAGCCGCAACGGTGCGATCCCGAGGTCGAGGCTGGCCCCGCCGCTCGCCGCCAGCCACGGATTGATGATCTGGGTCGCGATGTTCGGCCGCGCCGTCACGGTGAACGTGTTGATCGTCTGGTTGGCCTGCCAGGTCTGCAGCCACTGCATCACGAACGTCGATGGGTTGATCCCGGTCAGCGGCTGGTTGGCCATCTCGGTCATCAGCTTGCCGAACGTGAACGCCCCCATCCTCGTCCCGGCCCCGGTGCACGGATCCCAGACCCGGCTCGGATCGCCGGTCGCGCCGACCACGTTCAAATCGTTGATCAGGAGCGACTTGTTCGCCGCCGGGGACGCCGGCGCGAAGATGATCGACGGATCGAACCGCACCACGGCGCCCTTGGAGAAGCTGGCGAAGTCGAACGCCACCGGCGCCACGTTGCCCGACACCGTGCGGCCGCTGAACGTCGGCACGCTCTGGATCTTGAACTCGCTGATCAGCGCGGACTCGTTGCGGCTGCGGGTCGCGAGCGCGCTCTGATCGGCATTGGCGAACCCCGAGTACACATGGTCGCCGGCCTTGACGTCGGCGCCGATCCCGTCGTCGCGCAGGATGATCGGGTTCTCGGTCTGGCCGACCACCAGGTACGGCGGCGGGTCGACGCCGGGCGCCGGCTCGTTGCGCAGCGTGACCCGCGCGTTGCCCGCGATGTCCGGCTTGGCGAGCAGCTGGATCATCAGCCCGCCCGACGCGGTCGCGGCCTGCCCGGCCTCCGCCGTCGCGGGCGGCGCCTCGGGCACGGCCTCGTCGTCGCCGGTGCAGCCGGCCAGCGCCAGCGCGCCGACCGCCGCCGCGGCGCCGGCCCACCGGGCCCGCCGCCGCCGGGGCTGGAACAACTCGTTCGTTTCACGCACACCATGTCTCGCGGATCGCATGTTTTTCGCCAATCCCTTTCTGGTTCGGGCGCCCGTCCCCGATCCGCGGTCCCGCTGCAGCGAGGTATTCCGCAAATGCTCGGACCGAGTGCCCATGCTCGGACGCGGTAGACGCGGGCCGCGGTGATCCGTGACAGCCTGAGCGAGGTTTTTCGCCCCACATCGAATTTCGGCCGCCGCGGCGGGCAATGCGTGCCACATCAGCGCGACTCGGCGGTGATTGCGGCCAGGTTTGCCGCGATGGATGGTTCAGGAACGCGATCGCACCGGACCGGCACCCGCGAGACTCCGCGCGATCACGCCGCGCACCGACATCTCGCGAAGCGGGTCCTCCACCCGGACGCGCCTGCGCTCGGTGAGCCAGGCGAGCCGCTGCGCAATGCTCGCCTCTCGCTGACTGAGCCGTGCCTTCCGCTTGTGCGCCGGCTCTCCGGGCCGAGCGGCGTCCTCGGCGATCCATGCGACGACCTGGACGAGATGGTGGCTGGCGGCGACCGCGGCGAGCCACTCGGCGGGAAGGCCCGTCACACCTCGTGAAACGGCGCCGACCAGGCCGGCAGCGGTATCGCGCGCCTTGAAGCCGATCTCGAGCGGCAGATCGCGATGAAGATTCTCGATGGCGATCCCGGGGCCGCGGAAGTCCTTGACCTCGAACAGAAACGGGAGCCCATCGCGCAGCCCGATGATGTCGACGGCCTTGGCCCCCGGGAACCTCCCGATATGGAGGCTATACGCGTCCGTATCGTCCCATTTCACGGCCGACCAGTCGCCATCGAACGTGAACCGGATGCCATCGACGTCGAGCTCAGTCACCGGCCGCCCCGGCGGCGAACGCCTGGGTCTCGCGATCGTGCAGCGCGGCCATTGCGGCGAGGATCGCATTCTCCTGCAGCTGTGATAGCCGCTCGCCCCGCTCGACGAACGTCCCGTTTCGCTTCGGAGACCGCCCGAGTGCGAAAAATGCAGCGTCGCGCGAGTGCTGCTGCTCCACGGCGAGCGTCAGCTCCGAGGTCAGGAGATAGTCATGTGTTGCGAGCAGTGTCTGGACGCCGGACCGCGCCAGGCCCAGCACCACGTCGCCGGTCAGCTTCGTCAGCCTCGGGTTCAGGCTCGCCTCAGGCTCGTCCCAGAGCAGGAACCCGTTCTCCGAGAGCGAACCGTTGATGATGAGATAGGCCAGCATCCCGAGCTTGCGGAGGCCTTCGGCGACGAGCGGAGCCTCCATGTCACCGTCGGATAGCTTCAGGTAGAACCGCCCATTCTCGTTGACCACGCGGCCACCGAGGACTTCCTCGATCGGCGCGAGGAGTCCGGCGCGCTTGACGTCCCTCGCCCCGCGCAGTGGCTTGGCGTCCAGCGCGACGCAGAGATCGTAGAAGGTCCGGTCAAACGACGACTCACGCCGCTGATAGGATGCAATGAACCCCGGAAAGATCGACAGGACCTCCCGGGTCGGGAGGAACACCGACCGCTCCAGCGTGGGGAGGTCGTCATCGCCATCGACCGTGAGCCGGCCGAGGCTGGTCAGCGTGATACCCAGCTGCCGCTGTCGCTTGCCGTCGGACCAGGTGACCGCGATCCTGGCCTTTCGCCGACCGATGCCACGGCGCACCAGCCGGTGGAGCTCGTCCGGCTGGAACACCGAGAGCAGCATCTCGATCAGGATCTCGTCCAGCGCGCGGGGGCTGGCGTCGAGACCTTCGTTGGACGTGTACCGCCTCACCGACTCGTTGAGGCAGTAGACAAGCTTCAGGACGTGTGACTTTCCTGTGCCGTTCTCCCCGATGACCACGTTGACGCCGGATGCGAAGTCGAACACGGCGTTCTCGAACGCCGTGAACCGGTGCAACTCGAGCCGGATCAGCTTCACGGCAGCCACCTTACCATCGGCTCCTGTGCGGTCACAGCGAGCTGCCTTCGTCACCACGGCGCATACGTGCGCGGTGCTGCCATGCAGCGCGGTACCATGCGCGCCACCTGCTGGAGGCAGCCATGGCCCATTGCGAGAGATCTGCATCAGGAGCCCGACGATGACGACCGAGCGCGCGCCCGCGCTGCCGCCGGAGTCGCAGGGAGCCGCTCCCGGGCGCGGTCGGCTGACCGGCCGCCGCATCCTGGTGGTCGGCGCCGGCCAGAACGACTATGGCGAGCCCGATCCGCCGATCGGCAACGGCCGGGCGATGGCGGTGCTGTTCGCCCGCGAGGGCGCGCGGGTCGCGGTGGCCGATCGCGACCGGCCGAGCGCGGAGGCGACCGCGGCGCGGATCGCGAGCGACGGTGGGACGGCGGTGACGGTGATCGCCGACATGGCCCGGCCCGGGGATCCGCAGACCATGGTGAGCGAGGCGAGCGCGGCGCTCGGCGGGCTCGACGGGCTGGTCTACAACGTCGGGATCGCCGACCGCCACGGCCTCGATGGCACGACCGCGGACAGCTGGGACCACGTGCTGGCGGTCAACCTGCGCGGCGCGATGCTGACCGCGCGCGCGGCGCTGCCGATCCTCGGCGACGGCTCGGCGATCGTGTTCACGTCGTCGGTCGCCGGCCTGCGGCCGGGCAGCCGGATCCCGTCGTACGACGCGTCGAAGGCCGCGCTCGGCGGGCTGATGCGCCACGTCGCGCTCGAGGGCGCCGCGCGATCGATCCGCGCCAACATCGTCGCGCCCGGGCTGATGGACACATCGATCGGACGCGCGGCGTCGCGCGGGCGGCCGTCGCGCGGGCAGACCCGGGTCCCGCTCGGCCGCCAGGGCACCGGCTGGGAGACCGCGTACCTCGCGCTGTTCCTGATCTCGAACGAGGCGGCGTACATCACCGGCCAGACCTTCATCATCGACGGCGGGCTGACCGCGCTGTCGTGACCCGGCAGCCGGGATTGCCTTGGATTGCGTCCCTTCCGGAATTTGCCAGCTGCTCACCCGGATCTCACAACCCAGGTGGCAAGCCCGCGGATCGCCGGGATAGGATGCGCGCCGGAGGGTGCCATGCGAACCGCGATCGCCTGTGCTGCGTTCGTCGTGCTGATCGGCTGCGGCAACAGCAGCCCGGACGTCGACACGACGCAGGACAACGTGTGCGACCAGATCGCCGAGGTCGCCTGCTTCGACATGTATCAATGCTGCGCGGAGGGCGAGATCGAGCGAACGCTGGGGGTCAGTGACCCGCGCACGCAGGCCGAGTGCCAGAGCGATCTCACCACCCGGTGCAAGCGCGAAATTGCGGATCTCGATTTCTCGATCAAGAACAAGCACGCGAAGTTCGACGCGAAGGTCATGAATGACTGCCTCAAGCAGTTCGTGGCGCCCGACAACACGTGCGTGACCGTCGAGGCCACCAAGCCATGGGCGATGGCGTGCATGACCAGCGCGTGGACCGGCACGGTCGCCGCCGGCAACACATGCGACTTCAGCTACGAGTGCGCGACGGACAGCTTCTGCGCCGCAAACCGGACCTGCACCGCGCTGCCGACCGAGAGCATGCCGTGCTCCGCCCAGGGCTGCGCCAGCGGGCTGTTCTGCGACACCGCCGCGGTCGGCGGCCCGGTGTGTCGCGGGTTGCTCGGCTCCGGCGTCGCGTGCACGTCGACCACCCAGTGCCAGAAGAGCCTGTTCTGCGACACCAGCGCGCCGGTCGGGATGCGCACCTGCACGGCGCTGCACGCCAACGGCGAGACCTGCGATGGCAGCTCCGCCTGCACGTCGACGCTGTGCCTGACCGGCACCTGCTCGGTCACGGGGTTCAGCTGCTTGACCGATACGTCGTGCGAAGGCCGCTGCTCGAACGACATGACCCTGTTCTGCACGACGGACGTCAACTGCGGGCAGGGCACGTGCAGCGTCGGCGGGACGCCGTGCATGAGTCAAGCCCAGTGCACCATGCCGGCAAGCGTCTGCGTGTTCCCCAACAAGTGCAACCTCGGCAAGTGCACGGGCAACGTCTGCGCGGATCCACACCTGACGATCGACTACTGCACGAGCACGCTGAGCGATCTGCCGGTGCTCGGGGAAGGTGAGGTCGTGATCGGCGGCAGCGGCTGATTCAGCTGATCCGCAGGTCGCGGCGGAGCGCGGCGCGCAGCAGGTCGACGACGATCACCCGGCCGCGGTCGTCGGCGACGGTCAGGGTCCAGGCCTCGCCCAGCCGCATGCGGACCGCGAACGCGCCGTCCAGCTGCAGCCGGGCGATCCGCCGGCGCGCGTGGGGAAACGCGACGGTCAGCGCGACGCCCGACCGGGCGAGCTGGGCGACCACGACGAGGTCGCCGCGGATCTCGAGCCCGAACGCCGGGGCGTGGTCGATCGGGATCTCCCAGCCCGGGCCGCGCAGCGCGCCGTCGGGGAACACCGCGAGCCAGTCCTGCTCGCTCGGCCGGGTGGCGATCAGCTGGGCGTCGAGCCGCGGCTCGTCGATCCGGCGGCGCAGCGTCAGGCCCTGGTAGTACCAGAGCTCGCCGCGCCCGTCGGCGAGGGCCTCGACCGCGAACCACTCGCCGTCGCGCCGCACCCGGCAGCGCCGGGCCGGCGGATCGATCTCGACGCCCCAGCTGGCGTGCCAGCGCGGGGCGGTGGTGTCGACCGCGACCACGCTGCGGCCGTGCGCGGCGATCCAGACGTCGCCGTCGAAGCTGTGCGCCGCGCTGTCGAGCATGACGTCGCACCAGTGCGCGCCCCGGCGCTGGAGCAGGTCGAGCCGCGCGACGCGCTGGACGTGGCCGCGGGGCGCGAGCGCGAGCGCGCGGGTGCCGAGGTCCGACATCACGAGCTGGAACGCCGGCTGATCGATGTGCGCCGTGGTGCGGCCGTCGCGGCCGACGATGCGAACGCCGAGCTCGCCGAGCGCGAGCACGAGCCTGCCGTCGGGGAGCTCGGCGGCGTCGTGCACCGGCAGCGCCCCGGCGTCGGCCGCGGCCCAGCCGATCTCGAACCCGGGGGTGATGGCCGGGGCCGGGCGCGCCGGTTCGGTGGGCGCCGCGATCACCGGCTGATCGGCGCGCAGCGCCGCGTCGTCGGCGAGCTCGAGCAGGCGCCGGCGCAGCAGGTCGCCGTCGACGACGTGGCGCTCGGCGCTGTCGCGGACCAGCGCGCGCAGCGCGGGGCGGGCGAGCGCACGCAGCTCGGGGCCGGGCGGCGCGGCGATCAGCTCCTCGATCAGGGCGTGGCGCCAGCGCGCCGCGTCCGGGTCGCGATCGTCGATCACGGCGCGGATCGCCGGCGCGACCGCGGGCAAGCTGGCGGGCGCGACGACCAGCTTCTTGATCAGCAGGCGGGCGGCCGGGGCGCCGGCGGCGAGCCCGCGATCGATCCACCCCTCGATCAGCCGGCGCGCCGCGGCGACCGGCCACGCCACGTCCACCGCCTGCGCGAAGTCACCGGCGTCGGCGAGGTGATCGGCCCACACCAGGCGGAGCGCGTCGCCACCGCCGGGGCCATCGCGCTCGAGCCGCGCGATCGCGTCACCCCACGCCCGGTGGCGCCGGGCGCAGTCGATCGCGCGCTGGCGATCGCGGGCGAGGAACCACAGCCGGACCACGAGCCCGGGCGCCAGGCCGCGCGCCGCGGCGAGCCGCGCGGCGAGCGCGAACCGCTGGTGGCGCTCGAGCAGCGCGATCGCCGCCGCGACGTCCGACAGCAGATCGGCGAGCACGAACGCGGCCTCGTCGATCCGGCCGGCGCGCTCCAGCCGCTCGGCCGCCGTGCGGTAGCGCGCGCGGATCACGGAGAGCGCGTCGTCGCCGAGCGGGAGCGACGCGGCGGGCCCGACGGGCGGCTCGAGGCGGAGCCGCAGGTCGTCGCGCGGACGCGGCGTGCCGAGGGGCAGCGGCTTCTCGGGGTCGCCGCCGCCGCCGATCGGGATCGCGCGGCGCAGCGCCTCGTCGAGCTCGCCGCGGTCGAACAGCTCGAGCAGGCGCCGCAGGTAGTCGGCGTGACGGCGGCCGAGCAGCGCACCGAGCCGGCTGTGCCACAGCGCCTTCACCAGCCGCACGCGCAGCCGGTCGAGCCAGGACGGCTTGCGCGCCCCCGCCACGTCCGCCGGCGTGGCGCCCGCCGCCGCTGCGCCCGGCAATGCTGCGCCCGCCGGCGCTGCCTCCGATGCTGCACCCGCCGAGGCTGCCTCCGGCAATGCTGCACCCGCCGCCGCCCCGCCGCGCTCGGCCGCGCGGACCAGCCGCTCGAGCAGCCAGCGCAGCAGCCGCCGCCACCGCGACGGCGCCCGCGGCGCCGCCGATCCCGAGCGGACGCGGGCGAGCATCGCCGCCACATCCGCCGCGCCGGCGTCGGCCGCCGCGACCCCGGTCAGCGCGCGCAGGTCGCTCGGGCCCGCCGCCGGCACGGCGACCGCGATCGGCGGCGCGGCGAGCGCGGCGACCTCGGCGACGGCGAACTCGTCGAGGTCGATCCAGCCGGCGACGTCGACCGCGCGCTCCGGCGGCAAGGGCCAGCGCCGCGCGGCGCCGCCCCGGGCCACGGCGATCGCGTCCGGTCCGGCGAGCTGCGCGGCCTCGTCGGCGTCGAGCGGCAGCGCCGCCGGCACGCCGTGCTGATCGACGATCGGCGCGCCCGGCCCGCGCTCCGCGCGCACCCGCACCACGGGCAGCCCGGTGACCACGAGCGCGCCGAGCTGATCGTGGACCACCGCGCCGGGCCGCCACACCGCGAGCACGCGGCGCCGCGCCTCGGCGCGGCCGACCAGCTCCGCGTCGATCACGAACCCGATCGCCAGCACGCTGCCGCGATGGGCATGGCGGCGGGTCCGGATCACTCCGCCGCCTCGCTGTACAGCCGGGCGAGGATCGCGCGGTGCTGCATGGAGTAGACGTTCACCCTGCCGGCCTCGGTCACCCACGCGAGCTGGGGCCGCTGGGTGCAGACCGCGGCGGCGGCGATCGGCGTCGCCGCGGTCGGCAGCACCTCGCGGCGGTCGCGCCACTGCCAGACCAGGCGATCGGGCTGGGGGCGGATCAGCAGCGCGGGCGCGCCGTCGAGCGAGCACACCCCGAGCACCGGAGCGACGCAGGCGATCACGGCCGGCGGCACCCCCTCGGAGGACACCAGCCAGCCCTCGTCGTCGATCTGCACCGCGATCGTGCCCCAACCGCCCTCGCGGTCGGGCGTCGCGAACCCGAACATCGCGCGGTCGAGGTGGGGCCGCCCGACTTGGCCGACCCGCCGGTTGCCGCGCCCGGTCGCGCGCACGATGCGGGTCACCCCATCGTCGCCGCGCTCGGCCCACACCACGCTGGCGGTGCCGAACGCGGTCGCCAGCAGCCGCACGGTGCTGCCCTGGGCGACCGGATCGAACGGCAGCGCGGTCAGCGGCTCGCCCGCCGGCGGCCACAGCGAGAACCCGGGCACGACGACGAGGTGGCCGGCGATCTCGAGGACGAGGTCGGCGCCGATGTGGCGGCCGAGCCGGATGATCCCGCAGCTCCCGACCCGCAGCGCGCCGCGCCTGCCCAGCATGTCGGCGAGCGCCGCGGCGCTGTTGCGCCACAGCTTGACGCGCAGCGACGCGTGCGACGGGTGGTGGAGCTCGATCACGCCGGGATCGCCGGCGGTCGCGGTCGCGGCGAGCACCGCGCGCTGCGCGAACCCGATCGCGACCACGGTGCGGCCCGCCGGAGGCTGCCAGCGCCGCGGCGTGCCCGGCCGGTCGCGCGGCGAGTTCGGGATCGGCCAGCGCAGCGCGCTGCCGTCGGCCAGCTCGACCAGCAGCTGGCGTCCGTCGGCGGAGAACCGCACGCCGAGCGGCCGGCCGCCGCGGAAGCTGGTCGTCGCGCCGCTCGCCCGCGCGAACGGGTCGCGCAGCAGGCGGGCGCACTGCGCGGACTCCGGCAGCTCGAGCCGGAGCCGGACCGGCGCACCGCGCCGCTGGATCTCGACGTCGACCACGCGGCGGCGCGGCTCGACCGGATCGTCGACCACCAGGCAGGCCGCGCCGGCAGCGCGGGCGATCGCGGCGTCGCCGGCGCCGCCGATGAACCACAGCTCGCGCGCCGGAGCGCCGCCCAGCGCATCGAGCCAGCCGGCGAATGCGTCGGGCGCCGCGGCGAACGCGGTGCGCGCGTCGAGCAGGTGCTGGATCGCGGCGGCGTCGACCGCGCCGTGGATCCGGCGCGCGCTGTCCTCGAGGATGCCCCACGAGAACCCGGCGCCCGCCGCGGCCGCGCGGCGCGCCAGCACGATCAGCGCCGCGAGGTGGACCAGGCGCGGCGAGCCGAGCTGGGCCGGGCCGGCCGACAGGATCGCGGCACAGCGCAGCGCGGCTCTCGGCTCGCGGTGCGCCAGCTCGAAGAACAGGTGCTCGCCCATCGCGGCGCGGCGCAGGAACTCCTCGGGGAACTCGTCCGCCAGGCCCCACTCGGTGGCGATCATCCGCTCGTACGAGCCGCGGCGCGACACGCCGTGATATCCGTCGGGCTCGCCGGTCCGCCGCGGCACCGCCGCCGACAGCGGGCCGATCGCGAGCGCGAGCCGGCCGAGCCACGGCGCGAGCCCGAGCGCGAGGTCGAGCGGCAGCGCCCCGAGCTGCGCGGCCCACGGCGCCAGCGCGGCGGGCAACTCGGGCCCGGGCGCGGACGGCGCGGTCATCGCGCCTCCCGCCACGCCGCGAGCCGGCCGCGGTCGATCGCCCGCGCGACGCCGCACGGCACCAGTCGCGGCGGCGCGGCGAGCACCGCGATCGGCCCCGGGACGGACACCGCCGCACGGATCGCGCGGATCGCCACCGCCAGCACGCCGGGCGGCACGCTCGGCGCGAGCGCGGTGGGGAGCAGCAGCTCGGGCGCCGCATCGTCGCGGCCGAGGTAGACCACGCCGTCGACCCACGGCAGCGCCGCCGCCTCACCGAGCACGACCAGGACGTCGCGCGCAGCGCCGCCTGCCACGGCGGCGAGCGCCCCGAGCGCCGCGTCGTCGAGCGCGGCCAGCCGGCCGGCGAGCGCGCGCGCCGGCGCACCGAACGCGGCGACCGCCCGCGCGGCCAGCGGCGCATCGCGCGGGGTCCAGGCGACCCGGATCCGGTCCGGCGTCACGGCCGCTCGCCGCGCGATGCCGCGATCGCCGCGACGATCGCCGCGCGGACCTCGGCGAGCTGGGCGTCCCCGACCGGCGCGACGAAGCAGCGCAGCAGGAAGCGATCGGCGAACGCGGCCAGCATCTCGTCGTCGGGCAGCTGGTTGGCGGCACCGACGCAGACCCGCAGCGGCACCGCCAGCGCGGTCGCGCCGCGCCGGAACGTGCGCTCGTTGAGCAGGCTGAGCAGCGTGTTGAGGATCGCGGTCGAGCCCAGGAACACCTCGTCGAGGAACGCGATCTCGGCGTCGGGCAGCATCCCGGCGGTCTGGGTCTCGATCACGCCGTCGCGCAACCGGCGCAGATCGATCGGCCCGACGATCTCGCTCGGCTCGGTGAACCGGCCGAGCAGGTACTCGAAGTAGCGGCCGCCGAGCGCGCGCGACACCCGCCGCACCGCCTGGCTCTTGGCGGTGCCCGGCGGTCCGAGCACGAGCAGGTGCTCGCCGGCGACCGCGGCGAGCGCGACCAGATCGACCAGCACATCGCGATCGACCAGGCCGCGCGACGCGGCACCGAGCGCGGCCCGGACCGCGCGCGCAGCGACCTCGACACTGGGCGGCACCGCCGCATCATAGCGTGTCAGGCGAGCCGCTTGCCGCGCGCGATCCGGGAGCGCCGCGCCGCGCCGCGACCGCCAGGACGCTCAGCGTTCGGCGAGCGCCTGATCCACCAGATCGCGCATCGCCTTGACTCCCAGATTCCCGATCATGCGCTTGCCGTTGATCAGGAACGCCGGCACCGCCTCGATGCGGAGCTCGGCCGCGGTGGCCTTGTCGGCCGCGACCTGGGCGGCGAAGCTGTGGCGGTCGAGCGCGGCGGTGAACGCCGCGGCATCCAGCCCGATCCGCCCGGCCAGCGCCAGCAGCGCCGGGCGCGACAGGTCGTCCTGGTGGGCGAGCATCAGATCGTGCAGCTCCCAGAACTTGCCCTGGGCGTCGGCGGCGAGCGCGGCCTCGGCCGGCAGCTCGGCCGCGGCGCCGTGCACCGGGAGCTGCTTGACCACCACCCGCAGCTTGCCGGGGTAGTCGTCCCACAGCTGGTCGAGCGCGCCCAGCGCGTTGCCACAGTGGGGGCACAGCAGGTCGGTGAACACGGTGATCGTGACCGGCGCGTCGGCCGGCCCGCGCGACGGGCCGCGCGCGAGCCCGAGCCGCTCGATCGTCGCGCGATCGAGCGCCGGGAGCTCGTCGTGGGCCGCGGCCGGATGATCCGGCGGCAGCGCCGGCGCGGCGGGCGCGGCGCCCGGACCGGCGGACCGGGCGGCGACGGCGGCAGGGGCCGGCGCGGCCGTGGCAGGCGCGGCGGGATGCGCGATGGCCGCGGGTGCGGCCGAGGTCGTGGCGGCGGGACGGTGCACGATGTAGGCAGTGGTGCCGGCGGCGGTGACCGCCGCGGCGATGACAGCGAGCTTGATCATGGTTCCTCCGTGCGGGTGAGCAGCAGCGTCGGCACGGGACGGAGCGATCGCAGGCAGTGCGGCGAGCACGACCGCGGCGAGGTTGCGCGATGCACGCGCGCCGCGCAGCGAGCACTCGACCAGATCGGTCACACCATCGGCGAGGTACTGGCGGCCGCGGGCGAGGCGCTGCAGCGCCGCGGCCTCGGTGATGCCCAGCGCCACCGCGACGTCGCGCACCGAGCGCTGATCGCGGTAGTACAGGACCAGCACGTCGCGGTAGGTGTCGGGCACGCGCATCAGGGCGTCGCGCACCACGCGCTCGGACTCGGCCGCGGCGGCCGCGTCGAACGGGTTGGCGCCCTCGAACACCAGCGGGTGATCGAGCGGCGCCTCGCGCGCGCTCCGCCGCTTCGCCTTGCGGGCGAGGTTGCGAGCGATGCCGCACAGCCACGATCGCAGCCGGCTCGGCTCGCGCAGCTGGCCGAGCTGCCGCCACGCGGCGATGAACGTGTCCTGCGCGACGTCCTCGCTGAGCGCGCGGTCGCCGGTGCGGCTGTACGACACCGCCGAGACCACGCCCTGGTAGCGCTCGATCAGCGCGGCGAACGCATCGCGCTCGCCGCGCCGCGAGGCCTCCAGCAGCTCTGCATCGCTCCGTCCCATGTCGTCCACCCGTGCTCCGAGCGGGTCCGGACATGACAGCAAATCGCTATCCGCGCGGACGCCCACGCGATCTTTCTCCGGTCACGGCTCCGGTCACGGCACGCGGTCCTGCCGGCTCCGGCCGCTCACCCTGCAGCGCCGTGCTGCAGCACGGCGGGCTCGGACCGCGCCGCGACCTCGCCCCGGCGCGAGAACACCAGCGCCGGGTTCTCGATCCGGCCCAGCTTCGTGGACAGGAAGTCGAAGATGTAGTTCTGCCGCAGGTACCACGGGGTCTTCGAACCCTGCATCGGCATCTGCTCGGCCGCGCGCTGGATGTACCCGGAGGTCAGGCCGAGCAGCGGCCGGCGCTCGACCTCGGCCGGGTCGGCCCGGGGCACGAACTGATCGTAGCCGTGGCGATCCATGTAATTGAGCAGCTGGCAGACGTTGCGCGACGTCAGGTCGGCGCGCAGCGTCCACGACGCGTTGGTGTAGCCGACGCACCACGCCAGGTTGGGCAGGCCGCTGCCCATCATCCCCTTGTACACCAGCGTGTCGCGCGGCTCGATCGCCCGATCGTCGACGGTCAGCCCGATCCCGCCCCACGGCACGAGCTGCAGCCCGGTCGCCATCACGATCAGGTCGGCCGGCAGCGTCTCGCCCGAGCTGACCCGGACGCCGGTCTCGGTGAACCCATCGATCGTGTCGGTGACGACCGCGACCTTGCCGTCCGAGATCGCCTTGAACAGGTCGGCGTCGGGGACCAGGCACAGCCGCTGATCCCACGGGTTGTAGCGCGGCGTGAAGTGGCGCTCGACCGGATAGCCCGGCGGCAGCAGCTTGGCGACCTCGCCGCGCAGCCGCCGGCTCGCCGCCTCGGGATAGCGCCGGCAGAACTGGTAGAACGCCGTGCCGAGCAGGACGTTCTTGCCGCGGACCAGCCGGTGCGCGATCCGCGCGGGCAACACCTTGCGGATCGCGTCGGCGATCGCGTCGCGGTCGGGGCGCGACACGTAGTACGTCGGCGAGCGCTGCAGCATCGTGACGTGGGCGGCGCGCTCCGCCATCGCCGGCACCAGGGTCACCGCCGTCGCCCCGCTGCCGATCACCACGACGCGCTTGCCGGTGTAATCGAGATCCTCGGGCCACCACTGGGGATAGATGACCTTGCCGCCGAACCGCTCGGAACCCGGGACCTCGGGGACGTGCGCGGCGTCGTAGCGATAGTAGCCGGCGCACAGGTAGAGCAGCGAGCAGCGCATTGTCCGGAGGCTGCCCTGGGCTGGGCTGCCCGGGTTCGGGCTGCGCGGGTCGCCGACCTCGACGTCGAGCGTCCACCGCGCGTCCGCCGACGACCACCGCGCCGCCACGATCCGGTGGCGGAACCGGATGTGGCGATCGATGCCGAACTTCGCGGCGGTGTCGCGGATGTAGGCCAGGATCGACGGGCCGTCGGCGATCGACTTGGCCGCCTTCCAGGGATGGAACGGATAGCCCAGCGTGAACATGTCGGAGTCGGACCGGATCCCGGGATAGCGAAACAGATCCCAGGTCCCGCCGATCGCGTCGCGCGCCTCCAGGATCGCGAACCGCCGGGTCGGACACTCGGTCTGCAGGCGGTACCCGGCGCCGACGCCGGACAGCCCGGCGCCCACGATGATCACGTCGAGATCGTCGCTCTGGTCAGAAGCACGCTCCGGAGCCATGCGCCAAGCGTACTGCAGTGCGGCGAGCACGTCAGTATTGACCTGCGGTCAATTGCGATTTGCCGGGTGGCGCGGTGGTTCGACCTGCGCAACCGAACCACGACCTCGATCATGATCATGATCGTGCTCGCCATCCTGGCGCTCGTGATGGGCTTGCTGGTCGGGCCTCGCGCGCTCGGGCGTGGAGTGGCGAGGGTGTATGTTGCCCCGCCATGGCACCCCTCGGCTTGCGCTGTTCTGTCCTCGGCTCGCTGGTCCTTGCCACGCTCGCCTGCTCGTCGCCCCCGGGGCCCCCGGTGCACCCCCCGGCGGCCCCGGCCGGTGGTGATCCGTCCGCATCGGCCGGCCCGCCCCCGCGCGCCACCGCGCCGGCGCCCCAGGCGGTCGATCCGGCGGCGTCGCCCGACCCGGCGTTCGCGGCGTTCGCCCGGCACTTCCTCGACGAGATGCTGCGGCGCGTGCCGACCTTCGCGACCCACGCCGGCGACCACCGCCACGACGCGCGCTGGCCCGACGTCTCGGTCCAGGGCGAGGCCGCCCAGCGCACGTTCATCGAGAGCACGCGGGCTGCGCTCGCCGCCCTGCCGCGCGACCGGCTGTCCGAGCAGAACCAGATCGACGCCGCGATCCTCGACGAGCGGCTGCGCTCCATGCTGTTCTCGCTCGACGAGCTCAAGCCGTACGACACCGATCCGATGGCCTACGTCGGCCTGATCAGCAACGGGATCGACCCGCTGGTCACCCGCGAGTTCGGCACCAGGGAGTCGCGGATGGCCGCGCTGGCGGGCCGGCTCGAGGGCATCCCCGCGATCGTCGCGGTCGCCAGGCAGCGGCTCGGCCACGCCGCGAAGGTGTTCACCGAGACCGCGATCCAGCAGAACAAGGGCCTGATCGCGCTGGTCGAGACCCAGCTGCCGGCGCGGTTCGCCGAGGTCCCCGCCCAGAAGGACCGGCTCGCCGCCGCCGCCGCCCGCGCCGCCGCCGCGCTCCACGACCTGCAGAGCTTCCTCGAGACCGACCTGTTGCCGCGGTCCGACGGCTCGTTCCGGCTCGGCCGCGAGCGGTTCGCCAAGAAGCTCGCGTTCGCGCTCGGCGAGGACATCGACATCGACGCGGTGGCCGCCGACGCCCGCGCGCTGCTGACCCGGACCCAGGCCGAGATGGTGGACACCGCGAAGCAGATCTGGGCCGACGACAAGCTCGGCAAGCTGCCGCCGCTCGACACCGCCGAGCAGAACAAGGCGTTCGTCAAGCGCGTGCTCGACCACGTCGCGGCCGACCGCCCGACCAACCAGACGATCCTCGCCGACGCGCGGCGCTGGCTCGACCGGGCGACCGCGTTCGTCCGCGACCAGAACCTCGTGCGCGTCCCCGCCGAGCCGGTCGCGGTGATCGAGATGCCCGAGTACAAGCGCGGCATCGCGGTCGCCTACTGTGACTCGTCCGGCGCACTCGAGGCCACGCCGCAGACGTTCTTTGCGATCTCGCCGACGCCGTCGGACTGGCCCAGGGCGCGCGCCGAGTCGTTCTACCGCGAGTACAACCAGGCGATGCTCGCCGAGCTGACGATCCACGAGGCGATGCCCGGCCACTACCTGCAGCTGATGCACAACAACCAGTTCGCGTCCAAGCTGCGCGCGGTGTTCTCCAGCGGCCCGTTCGTCGAGGGCTGGGCGGTCTACGCCGAGTGGATGATGGCCGAGCACGGCTTCGGCGGCCCCCGGGTCAAGCTGCAGCGCCAGAAGATGATGCTCCGGACCTGCGCCAACGCGATCCTCGATCACGACATCCACGCCGGCACGATGGACGAGCAGGCCGCCCTGGCACTGATGAAGAACGAGGCGTTCCAGGAGGACGGCGAGGCGGTCGGCAAGTGGAAGCGCGCCCGGCTGTCCAGCGCGCAGCTCACCACGTACTTCTACGGGTTCACCGAGCTGCTCAAGCTGCGCAAGGCCGTCGAGTCGCAGCCCGGGTTCTCCGAGCGCGCGTACCACGACCGCCTGCTGTCCTGGGGCTCGCCGCCGATGAAGTACGTTCGCCAGCTGGTCGCCCGGCACTGAGCCGCCCCGCGCGGCCATCGTGCCGGCGCAACCGCGCGACCCGCCGCGCGGATCGATGCGCGCGTGCGCTCATCCTCCGAAGGCCGGTACGCACCTGTAGTGATACCTGCGGCGATCGCCCGCCGGAGATCTGGTCTGGCCGCGCGCGGCGCCCGCGGCGAGGGTCGTCGAACCGAGACCTGCCTCGTCGGC
>DATAPF010000280.1:0-14784 GCA_036265355.1 Kofleriaceae bacterium
CACCGCCGCCGCCGCCGCCGCCACCGTCGCCGCCGCCATCGCCGCCGGTGCTGCTACAGCCGGCCAGCATGGCAAACGCAAACATTACATCCCGAAACAGCCTGATTTGATTCATGTCACTTACCTTGCCGACAAGACGATTGCCGGATTGCGAGAACGGTGTGCTCGATCAGCTCGCGATGTGCGTTCAGCGTCTCGAGGCGAGCACCGAAGCGGTCTTCATCCGCTCGCCGCGTCGGCGGTGCACGATCCGATCCAGGCACCGGATCGCACGGCGGTGCGAACATTTCCGTCGCGACGCGATCACGGAATGCGCCGCGAGTGCTGGACCGAACCGCAAGCCACAAGCGCGATTAGCGGCGGACGTGGCGCAGGCCCGGATCTCGAATCCAGGTCCGGATCTGGAGTGTTCAGTGATCCAGCGGGCGCACGGAGGGACATGCCACTGTCACCCTGTGGGTGACGCCCGGGTCGATCCCGAGTGTTTCACCGCGTCGGCCGTGCGACGGGCTGCGACCGTCGAGGTGTTCCGCCGCGCACCTCGGAGGTCTGCTGACAGCGGTTCGCGAGGTTGCGCGCCGGGTCTGCTACGCGCGCGGGCGGATCACGGGTGCGCCTGGAGCCAGGCGGAGACCTCGCGAACGCCGTCGGCGTCGCCGATGCCCTCGAGGGCGTGGCGTGCGTCCTCGGCGAGCTGGCGCGCCCGGGCGGTCGAGCCGTGAGCGGCGATGATCGCCTTGGCGAGATCGAATCGCGTGGCGGCGAGATCGTTGGGCGCCGTGGCAGCGGACGCGGCCCGGATCGCGACGGCGCGCTCGAGGGCGGGGACCGCGCGTTCCGGCCGCTTCGATCGCAGCTCCGCGGTCGCCAGCGCCTCCAGGGCCATCGCCAGATCGGGGTGGGTGGGGCCCAGGACCTTGTCGAAGATCGCGACGGCGTGCTCGGCGTGGGATCGGGCCGGGCCGATCTCGCCGGTCTCGAGCAGCAGGAGCGCGAGGTTGATGTCGAGGGTGCCGGCGCCGAGGCTGTCACTGCCGTGCTGGGCGTGGATCGCGTACGAGCGCTCGAAGGCCGCGCGCGCCTCGGCGTGGTGCTTGAGCTCCTGCTGGGCGAGGCCGAGGTTGGTGAGGAAGCTGGCGGCGAGGTCCGAGCTCGGACCGGTGACTTGCTCGGCGGTCGCGAGGCCGCGGCCGAGCAGGTCGACCGCCTCGGTGTAGCGCCGGAGCTTGTACAGCGCCGCGCCCTCGGCCGAGAGCATGGCGAGGACGTCGGGGTGCCGCGGGCCGAGCTCGGCCTCGGCGATCGTGCGCGCCCGGTGGTGCAGCTCGAGCGCCCGGGGGAGATTGCCGTCTGCCTCCTCGAGGATCGCGAGGTGCTGCAGCGACCGGGCGTAGTCGTCACTGGCGGGGCCGAGCAGCTTCTCGCGCAGCGCGAGCCCGCGCTCGAGGTGGCGCCGCGCGTCGACCAGCTCGTTGCGGTCGAGGTGGAGGACGCCGACATGATCCTCGAGGGTGGCCTCGAGCCGGGGCTCGCCGCCGAGCCGCTGGAGCACGCCGCCGGCGACGCCCGCGAGCCGCAGCGCGTCCGCGTAGCGATCGCGATCCTCGGCGGTGATCCATGCCAGGGTCATCCACGCGTCGACCACGACGTCCGATGCCCGGCCGGCCTCGGCGATCGCGATCGCGCGGTAGAGCTCGTCCTCGGCGTGCGGGATCTGGCCGAGCTGGCGGGAGGCCTTGGCCGCGAGGTAGGTCGCGCTGGCCTCGAGCCAGCGGTCGCCGGCAGCGGCGGCAGCGGCGGCGAGCGGCGGTGCGTCGCGGGTCACGTCCGCGTACTTGCCGATGTGGAACTGCGCGCGCATGCGGGGGAGGCGATCGCGCAGGGTGCGGGCGAGCGCGGGATCGCGCGGCGCGATCGGATCGCGGAGCGCGACGGTGTTGGCGCAGTCTTCGAGCGGCGCGAGCGCGTGGACGCCGGCGACGGCGCGGGTCGCGGTGTCGCGGTCGGCGTCGAGCAGGAGATCGGTGAGGTAGCGGACCTCGGCGAGCCGGCGGTCGAGGCACTGGGTGCGCAGGTCGAGCAGCTCGGCGGACTGCTCGCCGAGCACGTGGGTCGCGCGGCACGACGCGGTGTGCATCGCGAGCCACGACGAGGTGTAGCCGTCGAGCAGGCGCACGGCGGTGGCGGCCGCGGTGGGGTCGCCCTGGCGGCGGAGCGCGTCGCCGACCGCGGTCCGCCGCGCCGCGTCCCACACGCCGGCGAGCCGCGCCGCGAGGCCGTCGCACGGCGCCGCCGGATCGGCCGCGCGGGTCGCGCCGATCGCAAGCGCGGCGATCACGATCGCCCCGGCGGCGGCGGCCCCGGCAGCGATCCTCCGCCGGCCGGAGTGCGCCGCGAGCTCGCCGATCAGGGCGTGCATCGATCGGTGGCGCGCAGCGGGATCGTGGGCCAGCCCGCGCAGCAGCGCGGCGCGCAGCCGGCCCGGCACGCGGACGCCCGCCGGCGTGCGGCCCGGCACGGCGATCAGCTCCGGGTCGGGGCGCCGGCCGAACACCGCCTCGTACACCGCGACGCAGAAGCTGAACTGATCGGCGCGCTCGTCGAGGTCGCTGCCGTCGCGTTGCTCGGGCGCCATGTACGCCGGGGTGCCGACGGCGAGCTGGCTCTCGGTCGCGTGGCGGTCCCCTGAGCCCGGCGAGCCTGGCGAGCTCGGCGAGCCGGCGGAACCGGCCGCCAGCTCACTGGCATCGTCGAGCTCGCCGCGGACCGCGCGCGCCAGGCCGAAGTCGAGCACGCGTACGCGGCCGTCGCGGCCGACGATGACGTTGTCGGGTTTGAAGTCGCGGTGGATGATCGATACGGCGTGAGCGGCGGCGAGCCCGCGCGCTGCCGCGATGAACAGCTCGACGATCCGCGGCAGCGGCGGGGCTTCGTCGGCGAGCACGCGGGTCAGCGTGGTGCCGTCGACCAGCTCCATCGCGACGAACACGCTGTCCTCGTGCGTGCCGACGTCGTGAACCGCGATCACGTTGGGATGCGCCAGCCGCGCGAGCGCCTGGGCCTCGCGCCACAGCCGCGCGCGCAGGCGCTGGCGATGATCGGGGTTGCGCGGATCGGCGCGCACCAGCTTGAGGGCGACGTTGCGCGCGAGGTCGGGATCGTACGCCTTGTAGACCACGCCCATGCCACCCTGTCCGATCGGCTCGAGGACGATGTAGCGGCCGACCGCGGTGCCGCGCGGTAGCTCGAGCGACCGCGCGGGCGCGGCGCCGATCGCCGAGATCGCCGAGACGGTGGGAGGGACGCTGGCCGTCACGCGCAGCGCCAGCATAGCATCGCGCGCGCACGCTCCGCCGGCTTCCGCGACCGCTCTCGGGCTAGAATCGGGCCGGTGCCTGCTACCCGGTCGCTGCACGGGTCCGTCGACGACGTGTCGACGTCGGGGGCGCCCCGGCTGTTCCGCCTGCTGTGCTGCGATCAGCCGCTCGCGGGAAGCTCGCGTCACGCCCTCGACGGCATCGACCGCGTCGCGATCGGCCGAGCCGCCGCGGCGCAGGTCCAGCGCCACGCCGGCGGGCTGACGCTCGGCGTGCCCGACGCCGCCATGTCGACCGCGCACGCACGCCTCGTGCGCGAGGGCCGGCGGTGGATCGTCGAGGACGCGGGCTCGCGCAACGGCGTGATCCTCAACGGCGCGCGCCAGGACCGCGCGGTCCTCGTCGATGGCGACCTGATCGAGCTCGGCGAGACGTTCTGGCTGTTTCGCCAGGCGGGGCCGGCCGCCGCCGACCCCGAGCCCGACCTCATCGATCGCGAGCTCCCCGAGCCGCTGCCCGGGCTCGCGACGTTCGCCCCGGCGCTGCGCGACGCGCTCGAGGCGCTCGCGCGCATCGTGCATGCCCGCGTGCCGGTGCTGCTCCAGGCCGAGAGCGGGACCGGCAAGGAGCTGTGCGCGCGCGCGCTGCACGCGCGATCCCAGCGCCCGGGCGCGTTCGTCGCCGTCAACTGCGGCGCCCTGCCCGAGACCCTCGCCGCCAGCGAGCTGTTCGGTCACCGCAAGGGCGCGTTCTCCGGTGCCACCGACGATCGCGTGGGCCTGGTCCGCGGCGCCGATCAGGGCACGCTGTTCCTCGACGAGATCGCCGACCTCCCGCTGGCCAGCCAGACCTTGCTCCTGCGCGTGCTCCAGGAGCGCGAGGTGATGGCGATCGGTGCGATCCACCCGGTGGCCGTGGACATCCAGGTCGTGGCGGCGTCTCACCGCGACCTCAAGGCGCTCGTCCGCCAGGAGCTGTTTCGCCACGACCTGTACGCGCGGCTCGCCGGCTTCAGCGTGCGGCTGTCGCCGCTGCGCGAGCGGCGCGAGGATTTCGGCCTGCTGATCGCGAAGCTGCTCGCGCGCGCACCGTTCGGGACGGCTGCGCGGCTGACGCCGAACTCGGCACGCGCGCTGCTCCGCTACGACTGGCCGCTGAACGTGCGCGAGCTCGAGACCTGCTTGAACGTCGCGGCCACGCTCGCGAACGGGGGTGCGATCCACAGCCGCCACCTGCCGGAGGCGCTGCGCGAGGCGCCGCGCGGCGAGGGCCCCACCGAGTCCGCCGAGCAGCCGGGCGAGGCAGACGACCGGCGGCGCAAGGCCGAGCTGGTCGCGCTGCTGCGCGAGCACCAGGGCAACGTCACCGCGATCGCACGGGTAACCGGCTGGAATCGCGTGCAGATCCACCGCTGGCTCAAGCGGTTCGACCTCGATCCGCGGCCGTTCCGCGGGAGGTGATCGTACGTGACACCTGGTGTGACAACACGAACAGTTGTCACACCGGGGGGACGATCGCGGCGGCAGTTCGCGGGGTTCGCGAGATCGAGGCCGGCACGCAGCGTGCTGATCGGCCTGCCCGATGATGATGCGCAACTCGTTCCTGACCGGCATCGCGGTCGCCGCGGTCGCCGCAGTCGCCTCGACCGCGCGCGCCGATTCGATCCAGCCGACGGCGCCCACCTGGTGCGGCAGCTACAAGGCCGACCCGTACGACACGATGTTCAAGTACCTCGACGAGTACTCGAAGAACGGCTTCACGGACCGGTTCATCGGCACGCTCGCCAGGACGGCGTGTGACAAGCCGGGCGACGCGGGCCGCCAGAAGGCGGTCGCGGCCTGGCGCGAGAAGTTCGACGCGTACTACCGCCTCACCGAGGCGGAGAGCCGCGAGCTGCTCGAGGTCTCGCTCGCCGGGACCCTCGAGCCGGCGGCGTCGAAGGTCTGCAACAACCTGTACGACACGACCGGCCGCGCGAACAACAGCTCGGCCCTGCGCACGCTGCTGACCGCGGCGCGCAAGATGCTCGGCTGCAACGCCGCGCTCGACGAATCGATCGCGTGGTGGGTCGACGACGGCGCCGAGATCGACGATCCGATCGTCCGGACGGTGTGGATCGACCGCGAGCTGTGGCCGGTCAACGCTGACCCGAACAACCCCGACGCCCCCGCCGCGATCGTCGGGATCGCGCTGGGGCACCGCGACGCCGCGAGCGTCGGCCGGATCGATCGCAACCAGGTGCTCGCCGAGCTCGAGAAGCTCGGCGCGAGCGGCCCGGCGCGGCTCAAGGCGCTGATGTTCCTGGGCTCGGTGCAGACCGAGACGCCGCGCCGGCTCGCGATCTACGAGGAGAAGGCCCGGAGCAACCCGAGCCTCAAGAAGGCGATGTTCGACGTCCCCGACGCGGCGTGGGACGAGTGGGTCAAGGACGCGGCGGCGTGGAAGGCCGCACTCGACGACGAGCGCGCGGTCGAGACCGAGGCGCGCCAGGGCAAGCTCGGCGCGTGCAGCGACAAGATGCGCGGCCACCTCGCGGCGTACGTGGACGCGAAGAAGCCCGCCAGCAAGAAGGCGGCGATCGACGTGCTGACCGATCCGATCGGCTATCGGTTGTCGCTCGCGGCCATGCTGTGCGACTCGGCGTCGAACGACATGACGCAGTTCGCGATCCAGCACATGCTCGAGGCGGCGAAGCTGCGGCGCGGACCGCGCGTCCACATGTACTACGCGCTGCTCGGCCTCGGTGACACGGTTCCCGGCTTCGATCCGGAGTACATGGGCTACCTCGACGACAAGGCGCTCCGCGAGCTGCTCTACATCCCGCACCTCGGCGATGTGACCTGGGCCGAGCGCACCGGCATCATCGCGGGCCTGTCGGCCAAGAAGGACGGCGTGCTCGTCACGTTCAAGACCTCGCGCTGGACCGAGGCGGTGTGGAACTGCGTGACCACCAACCGCATCGATCACTTCGAGAATGGCCACGCGGTGTACTACCAGGACTGCCATCCGACCGGAAAGACCAAGGGGATGAGCTCGACCGAGAAGCCGGTCCTGATCTCGAAGAACCACGCGCACGAGCTCAAGGCCGGTCAGTTCGTGAGCTTCGCCGCGGACGCCCGCAGCAGCCCCGCCGTCGGCGGCCCGACGTTCGGCTACACGAAGTCGGATCAGAAGAAGCTGGTCTCGATCTTCGGCATCAAGTTGTAGGTCGCCACAGGAGAGCCTCATGTCGATTGCAAAGCAGAGCAAGCAGAGTCACGACAAGACGCCGGCCCACGCGTCGACCGACGCGAGCCAGCTCGGGCCTGGCAAGCGGACCCTGGTCGAGGCGCGCGAGGCGGAGGTCGATGGTGCCGGCGGAGGCGGCGTCGAGGCCACGGAGTCCAAGGAGAGCCACCACCATCGCCACGTCCGGAAGAAGACCGAGAACGAGGCGGTGTTCGAGCTCGGCGAATACTCCCAGCGCGTGAAGGATGCGTTCGACGACGTCAAGGAGAAGGTGGGCAAGTCGAAGAACCTGCAGCAGGCGGCGTCGACCGCGCTCGGGGCCGCCGGCAGCCTGCTCGCCGACAAGGTAGGCGAGGGGATCGGCAAAGGCCTCGGCTTCGTCATCGGCAAGATCGGCGAGAAGGTCAGTGAGTCCCTGGGGGAGAAGTTCCCGGAGGTCGAGGGCGACAAGACCGCGGCCAACTATCTCGGCCGGGCCGAGCATAAACTACGCCACATCATTCACAGCCAGGCGCAACACATCCCGGATCACAAGGCATCGATCCACGAGTTGCACCAGCTCCTCCACTTTCTGCGATCCGACGCCGCCTCGAAGGAGACCATCAAGAACTATGTCGAAAACAAGCTGAGCGGCTACCAGAACAGCGTCGAGCAGATGTATCGAAAAACGACACACCCGGACCCTGGTCAAGACATGGAGCCGCCGGTGCTGGGCCGCGTCCCCGATCCGAAGCGCGGCTACGCAGTTCACCTCGCCGTCGTCCAGGCCACCAACCACCACGAGATCGCCGACCCACCGTTCACGGCCTGGCACGTGCTGAGCTTCGTCCCCGACGGCGTCGGCCCCGAGGCGTACGCGGTCATGGGCGCCATTCACGCCGATCAGAAGATCCAGACCTTCACGCTCCTCAACCCGAGCAACCTGACGCTCGGAATCAAACCGGTGTAGTCGGCCGCGCAGGCGGCGGCGCGACCCGGTGCTCAGTGCGCCGTGCAGGTCTGACCGTTGAGCTTGAAGCTCGCCGGCGGGGCCGCGTTGCCGGTGTGGTTGGCCTGGAACCCGAGCGTGGTCGACGCGCCGGGTGCCAGCGTGGCGTTGTAGCTCATGTTCACCCCGTTGACGGCGCCGCTCGTCGGGCTGTACGTCGCATTCCACCCGTTGGTGATGACCTGCCCGGCGGGGAGCGTGAAGCTCAAGGTCCAGCCCGTGATCGGGGTCGAGCTGGTGTTGGTGATCGTCATGTTCGCGACCAGGCCGGTGTTCCATGACTGGATCGCGTCGGCGACATCGCACGTGCCGGGCGGGGGCGGGGGCGGGGGCGGGGGCGTCGTACCCCCGAGCACCGTGACCAGCGCGTTGAACGCCGGCTTGGGCTGGTAGTTGCTGTCGAACATGGTCGCGGCGCCGAAGCCCGAGAAGAACCCGGGGATCCAGGAGTCTGCATCACCGACGGCCCACTGCGTCACACCGACACAGCGCGACACGGCCAGGCAGGCCTTCTCGACGTTGCCGAACTCGGTGGCCTGCTGGTTCAGGTTGGTGGCCGACGCGGGCAGCTGGATCCGATCGTCGAGCTCGGTGATCGCCACGTCGACCCCGAGCGCCGAGAACCGCTGCATGTTGGCCTGCAGCGTCGACGGGACCTGACCGAGGATGAAGTGGCTCTCGAACCCGACCCCGTTGATCGGTACGCCCTGGGACAGCAGCGACTGCACGAGGTTGAACATCGCGTCGGCCTTGACGCCCGAGCCCTCGATGTTGAAGTCGTTGAGGTAGAGCTTGGCGTTCGGGTCGGCGGCGTGCGCCGTGCGCAGCGCATCGGCGATGTAGCCGGCGCCCATGGCCTGGAAGAACACGTCGCTGCGCAGGCTGCCGTCCTCGTTGAACGGCTCGTTGACGACGTCCCAGGCGTACAGCTTGCCCTTGTAGTGGGTCGCCTCGGTGGTGACGTGGTTCTCCATCGCGGCCTGGACCTGGTTGAGCGGCAGGCTCGAGACCCAGGACGGCAGCTGGCTGTGCCAGACCAGGTTGTGGCCGCGGATCCGCATGCTCTTGCTCTGGGCAAACGTGACGATCTGATCGCCCGGCCCGAAGTTGAAGCTGCCGCGCGACGGCTCCGTGGTGTCCCACTTCATCTCGTTGCCCGGCGTGATCATGTCGAACGTGGTGCCCGCGAGGTTGGTCACCGTGGTGTTCGACAGCAAGTTCCCGGTGATCTCGCCGCCGCTGTAGCGGCCCTGGGCCTCCGCCAGCTGGGGCAGCGTGGGGTTGGCCGCCGTGACCACGTCGCCGAGCAGCCCGAGCGTCGCCGCGGTTGCGGCGGCGAGCGACACACCGAGCACGACGCGGCGGCGCGGCCGTGGGGTCGAGCGGGGGAAACGGTCCGATGGTCGCGATCCTGTGTGATCGCGAGAGGAGGATGCAGCCGTGCGCATGATCTAGGGATCCTTTCCGGGAACCCCGGCGTCTGGGGTTCACCAGTATGGGCAATCGAGACGCTGAGTCAGATCTCGACCGGCCGGAAGGTAGTCGGCACAGCGTTAGTCGTCAACACGCATCGAACGCAGATCAGGCATTTTCACGAGATGCCGCAGCCTGTCGCTACGCCCGCCGCCGGCGCGCGCGATCGCATGTGCGGTCACGCGTGATTTTGAATGACGAATACAATCATTATCCCTGTACGTGAAACGACATTTCATTCGAACTCGTGGCGTTCTGGGGCTTCGCGGCCGATCGGCGCCGTACGTGAAACCACATTTCCCGCGAAGCTGTGCGCGGTGCCCTCACCTGCCGCCGTGCGCCGGCGAGCGCGACCGGCGCCGGCTACTCGCGCGGCATCGCGTTGAGGATGGCGAACAGCTTGTCGGGTGCGACCGGCTTGACCAGGTGGTGATCGAAGCCGACCTCGCGGGTCCGCTTGCGGTCCGCCTCCATGCCCCACCCGGTCAGCGCGACCATCACCGGCTGGGTCCCGATCGGCAGCGCCTTGACGTGGCGGCAGACCTCGACGCCGTCCATCCCGGGCAGTCCGATGTCGCACAGCACGAGCCGCGGCTGGTACTCGCGCACGAGGTCGACGCCTTCGGGGCCGGTGCGCGCGACCCGGACCGAGTGGCCCATGGTCTCCAGCCACTCGGCGAGCGTGTCGGCCGCATCGTCGTTGTCCTCGATCACGACGATCGCGAGCTTGCCGTGGCTCGCCGGGCGCGCGCTGCGGCTGACCTGGGCGGTGGGCTCGGCGGTGGTCTCGGCGGTGGGCGCCCCGGCGGGGCCGCGCAGGGTCAGCGTGAACACGCTGCCGCGGCCATCGCCCTGGCTCGCGCCGACCAGCGTGCCGCCGTGCAGCTCGGCGAGCCGGCGGGCGAGCGCCAGCCCGATGCCTAGCCCGCTGCCGGCGCCGGCCGAGCGCGTGTCGCGGACCTGCGAGAACATGTCGAACGCGCGCTCGATCTCGGCCGGCGGGATGCCGATCCCCGGGTCGATCACCCGGATCGTCGCGCCGCCGGGGTCGGCGGCCAGCTCGACGCGGATCTCGGCGCCGACCGGCGAGAACTTGGACGCGTTGTGGATCAGGTTACCGATGACCTGTGCGATCCGGGTCGGGTCGACGTCGGCGTGCACCGCCGCGCGGTGGTCGAACACCACGACCTGCCGCTTCTTCTCGATGAACGGTCGGGCCGACTCGATCGCGTTGCCGATCACCACGGCGAGGTCACAGGACTCGCGCCGCAGCTCCAGCACGCCGCGACTGATCCGGGACACGTCGAGCAGGTCGTCGATCAGCCGGACCATGTGATCGAGCTGGCGGTTCATCGCGTCGAGCACGCGGCTCGACGCCGAGACCGGATCGTCGGGCCGCTGGATCAGCAGATCGAGCCCGGTGCGCAGCGGCGCGAGCGGGTTACGCAGCTCGTGGGCCAGGGTGGCCAGGAACTGGTCCTTCTGGCGGTTGGCATCGCGCAGCGCGGCCTCCGAGCTCGCCAGCTCCTCGGTGCGCTGCTTGACCCGCAGCTCCAGCGTGTCGTTGAGCTCGGCGAGCGCGCGGGTCTTGCGGAACAGATCGGCGAACACCGCGATCTTGTGGCGCAGGATCTGCGGCTTGATCGGCTTGGTCAGGTAGTCGACCGCGCCCGCGCTGTAGCCGGCCAGGACGTCCTCGTCCTCGACGTGGTACGCGGTGAGGAACAGGATCGGGATCTGGCGGTACCGCTTCATGCCCTTGATCAGGTTCGCCAGCTCGAAGCCGCTGATCCCGGGCATCTTGATGTCGAGCACGATCGCCGCGACCTGGTTCTGCAGCAGCTGGCGCAGCGCGGCGTCGGCGCTGTCCGCGCGCAGCAGGCGGTAGCTCGGGTCGTCGAGGACCGCTTCCAGCGCGTCGAGGTTGCGGGCCTCGTCGTCGACAAGCAACAGATTGACGGGGTCTTCCATCCAATGTACCGATCTTGCCCAGCTCAGCGATACAACCACACCCGGAGCAGCGACAACAACTGATCCGTGTTGACGGGCTTGGCGATGTAGTCAGAGGCACCGGCCTGCAGGCACTTCTCGCGGTCGCCCTTCATCGCCTTGGCGGTCAGCGCCAGGATCGGCAGGGTCCGGAACCGGGGATCCTTGCGGATCTCGCGCATGGTCTCGTAGCCGTCCATCCCGGGCATCATGATGTCCATCAGTACCACGCTGAGCTCCGGGGTGGTCTCGATCAGCTCGATCGCCTGGCGGCCGTTCATCGCGCTGATCACCTCCATCTCCTGGTTCTCCAGCACGGTCGCGAGCGCGAAGATGTTGCGGGCGTCGTCGTCGACCACCAGCACCTTGCGGCCGCGCAGCGCCTCGGTCGAGCCGTGCAGGCGCTCGATCATCTTGCGCTTGTGGTCCGGCAGGTCCTCGATGACGCGGTGCAGGAACAGCGAGGTCTCGTCGAGCAGCCGCTCGGGCGACTGGACGTCCTTGAGCACGACGCTCTTGGCGACCGTGCGCAACCGCGCTTCCTCATCGGCGCTGAGCTGCTTGCCGGTGAACACCACGACCGGGATGTTGCGCAGCGCCTCGTCGGCCTGCAGCCGCTCGAGCAGCTCGAACCCGGACATGTCGGGCAGCCGCAGATCGACCACGCAGCAGTCGATCGGCTCGCGGCGGAGCGCGGCCAGCGCCTCGCCGCCGGTCGCGGCCGGGACGATCTCGATGTCACCGGCGCCGAGCAGCTCGACGATGGTGTCGCGCTCGACGTCGTTGTCCTCGACCACGAGCAGCCGCTTGGTGTGAGGCGCGACGTAGGTCTTGAGCCGGTCGAGCGCGGTCTCGAGCTCCCCGGTGGTCGCCGGCTTGACCAGGTACGAGAACGCGCCGTGCGACAGCCCGTGCTGGCGCTCCTCCTCGACCGACAGCATCTGGACCGGGATGTGGCGGGTCCGCGGATCGAGCTTGAGGTTGTTGAGCACGGTCCAGCCCAGCATGTCGGGCAGGAACACGTCGAGCGTGATCGCGGTCGGCATGAACTCGCGGGCGAGCGCGAGCGCCTGCTGGCCGCGGTTGGCGACCAGGCCCTTGAACCCGCGGCCGCGCGCGATCCCGAGCAAGATCCGGGCGTAGTGCGGATCGTCCTCGCAGATCAGCAGCACGGAGTCGCCCGGCTGGATGGTCTCGCGGTCGTCCGGGACGGTCTCCTCGGTCTTGGCGACGCTCAGCACCGGCATCGCCACCATCCGCGCCTGCGGCTGGGCGCCGCCCAGCGCGATCAGGCGCTGGGCCGGGCCGGTGTACGCGACCGGCAGGTACAGCGTGAACGTGCTGCCGCTGCCGGGCTTGCTGGTCAGCTTGATCTCGCCGCCGAGCAGGTTGGCGAGCTCGCGGCTGATCGCCAGGCCCAGGCCGGTGCCGCCGTACTTGCGGCTGGTCCCGGCGTCGGCCTGCTGGAACGCCTCGAAGATCAGCTTCTGCTTCTCGGGCGCGATGCCGATCCCGGTGTCGGTCACCATGAACGCGACCGCGGTCCCGGCGCTGCCGAGCACCGGGTGGTCCGGCGTCCAGCCCGAGGTCACGTGGCGGACCGACATCGACACGAAGCCCTGCGTTGTGAACTTGAACGCGTTGGACAGTAGATTCTTGAGGATCTGCTGCAGCCGCTTGGGATCGCTGGTCATCGTGCGCGGCAGCGTCGGGTCGATCTCGACGTTGAACGCCAGCGCGCGGGTCTCGGCGATGTGGTGGAACGTGCGGTGCACGGTGTCGCGCAGCGAGGCGAACGTGATGTCCTCGGGCTCGACCGTGACCGTGCCCGACTCGATCTTCGACAGGTCGAGGATGTCGTTGATCAGGGTCAACAGGTCGGTGCCGGCCGAGTGGATGTTGCGGGCGAAGTCGATCTGCTTGGTCGTCAGGTTGCCGCCGACGTTCTCGGCGAGCTGCTGGCCGAGGATCAGGATCGAGTTGAGCGGGGTGCGCAGCTCGTGCGACATGTTGGCGAGGAACTCGGACTTGTACTTCGAGGTCAGCGCGAGCTCGGCGGCCTTCTCCTCCAGCGCGCGCCGCGCCTGCTCGACCTCCTTGTTCTTGCGCTCGACCTCGGCGTTCTGATCGGCGAGCTGCTTGGCCTTGGACGCGAGCTCCTCGTTGGTCTGCTGGAGCTCGATCTGCCGGGTCTGGAGCTCGGCGGTCAGCTGCTGGCTCTGCTGCAGCAGGTTCTCGGTCCGCATCGTCGCCTCGATCGTGTTGAGCACGACGCCGATCGACTGGGTCAGCTGGTCGAGGAACGCGAGGTGGGTGTTGGTGAACGGGCGCAGCGCGGCGAGCTCGATCACCGCCATGGTGTCGCCCTCGAACAGCACCGGCAGCACCACCACGCTGGTCGGCGCCGCGCCGCCGAGGCTGGACTGGATCCGGGTGTAGTCGGGCGGGATGTCGGCGAGCAGGATGCGCTGCTTCTCGGCCGCGGCCTGGCCGACCAGGCCGACCCCGAGCGCGATCCGCTCGGGCTGCTGCTCGTCGCGCGCGTACGCGGCGAGCAGGCGCAGCAGCTTGGGGCCGGGCGCCGGGTCGCTGACCTCGCCCGGATCGGGGCGCTCGAGCTGGTAGACCGTGCCGTGCTGCGCGCCGACCAGCGGGGCGAGCTCGGACAGCAGCATCCGGCCGACGGTGATCAGGTCGCGCTGGCCCTGCAGCATGCGGGTGAACTTCGCGAGGTTGGTCTTGAGCCAGTCCTGCTCCTGGTTGCGATCGGTGGTCGCGCGCAGGTTGTCGATCATCGTGTTGATGTTGTCCTTGAGCTCGGCGACCTCGCCGCGCGCCTCGACCTGGATCGACCGGGTCAGGTCGCCCTTGGTGACCGCGGTGGCGACGTCGGCGATCGCGCGGACCTGGTTGGTCAGGTTGGCGGCGAGCAGGTTGACGTTGCCGGTCAGGTCCTTCCAGGTGCCGGCGGCGCCGGGCACGTTGGCCTGGCCGCCGAGCCGGCCGTCGACGCCGACCTCGCGGGCGACGTTGGACACCTGCTCGGCGAACGTCGCGAGCGTGTCGGTCATGTTGTTGATGGTCTCGGCGAGCGCGGCGACCTCGCCCTTGGCCTCGACGGTCAGCTTCTGGCGCAGGTTGCCGTTGGCGACCGCGGTGACCACGCGGACGATGCCGCGGACCTGGTTGGTCAGGTTGGCGGCCATGAAGTTGACCGAGTCGGTGAGGTCCTTCCAGGTGCCGGCGACGCCCTGGACCTCGGCCTGGCCGCCGAGCTTGCCCTCGGTGCCGACCTCGCGGGCGACCCGGGTGACCTCGGACGCGAACGACCGCAGCTGGTCGACCATGGTGTTGATCGTGTTCTTGAGCTCGAGGATCTCGCCCTTGACGTCGACGGTGATCTTGCGCGACAGGTCGCCGCGCGCGACGGCCGTGGTGACTTCGGCGATGTTGCGCACCTGGGCGGTGAGGTTGGTGCCCATCGCGTTGACCGAGTCGGTGAGATCCTTCCAGGTGCCGGCGACGCCGGGCACGATGGCCTGGCCGCCAAGCTTGCCGTCAGTGCCGACCTCACGGGCGACGCGCGTCACTTCGGAAGCGAACGCATTCAGTTGATCAACCATGGTGTTGACGGTGTTTTTCAACTCCAGGATTTCGCCTTTCACGTCGACGGTGATCTTGCGAGACAAATCGCCGCGCGCTATCGCCGTGGCCACGTCGGCAATATTGCGCACTTGGCCGGTGAGATTGGACGCCATTGAGTTGACATTGTCCGTGAGGTCTTTCCAC
>DATAPF010000281.1:0-32031 GCA_036265355.1 Kofleriaceae bacterium
CCATCCGGCCCGCCATCCGGCATGATCGATCGCGAGGCGTTCTCCCACGAGGTCAGCGAGGCCGGGTTCTGGCCCGGCGATCAGAACTACACCGCCCCGGCGTTCTACGCGCTGCACTACCCGGCCCCCGACGGCTTCACGCGCGCCGCCGTGCGACCCGCGGAAGCGCGCTGGGAAGCGGCGAGCCGCTCGTTCGTGCTGCCGTACGAGGCCTGCCGCGCGCGCGATCCGCACGCCACGATCCTCGAGTTCTGCCAGACCACCTACGAGGCCGGCGCGCAGCTGGCCGGCTGGAACCGGGCGGAGCTCGAGCGGACCCCCGAGCCCGGGGCGCACGGCGCCTGACCGCCGGGCCGGATCGCCGGTGCGATCGCCGCTACTTGGGTCCTCCCCCGGCGCGCAGCATCAGCTCCATCGCCTGCAGCAGGTCGCGGCGCGTCTCCTTGGGCCGGCCGGCGAGCATGTCATTGAGGTCCTGCAGCTCGGACCCGATGTCCTCGTCGATCCCGAACACCAGCGCGGCGATCCGGATCTCGAAGCCGTGGTGCGCGATCGCCACCAGGGTCTCCCAGCTCGGCGACCGCTGACCGCACTCGAGCTGGCTGACGTACTTCGGCGTGACCTCGATGCGGTCCGCGACGATCTCCTGGGTGAGCCCGCGCGCGTCGCGGAGCGCCCGGATCCGCGCCCCGAGGCGGTGCCGGAGCTGCGCCGCGCGATCGTCGCCCTGTGACGCGCCGATCGACCTCGTGCCGGACGCACCGACCGCGATCGCACCCGCGTGCCCGCGCGCCGCGCGTTCGGCGCGCTTCAGTCCGAACTTGCGATGCAACTTCACGTGCGGCCCCTCGAGCTCGCAGCGCGAGGCCGGCAGCCACGCTCTCGAATGTAAGATACCGTAATATTTAGCATTTCCTGCTCTCTCACCGGCATCTGAACACCTGAACATTAGCACAGTACATCCGAGCTATGACAATGCTGCGGCCCGGGCTCGGAAGCGATCGGCCGGATCGATCGCAGAACGCCGTGGATCCATTCCGTTTGGGAGATCTGCTCCGCGCGGCTCCGGACGCTGGTTCGAGCGCGTCTGCGCCGCGGCAGCGCGGAGCCCGTGGTTCGCGTCAACCTCCTGCCGGTTGCGGCCTCCCCGCTCGCAGCTGATCCCACCGCCGGCTCGCGGCCGCGTTCAGCGTCTCGAGCAATCGCGCGAACAGCCGGCGGTCGTCGGTGAGATCGATGACCTTGGCCGCGGCGATCTCGGCGGCTCGGCCCTCCAGCGCCGGCCACGGCCGGGCCAGCAGCCCGGGATTTCGCCGCGCGACGGAGCTCGCCCAGCCGTCGCCGCGCGAGGCTGCGACGCCGCCGAGCCATTCCACCGATCGCGCGAGGCAACTGTCACAGAGCTTGTCGCGCGGGCAGCCGCAGATCCCTTGCACCACGGCGACCAGCGTAGGGAGGCCCTACCTCGCATAACACCGACTGGCCGCGGAGTTGCGAATGCGCGTTCCGGCTGTGTGTTCTTCGCAGATCCGGCGGGATCGCGCCGGCTCACACCGGCGCGAGCGCGGCGACCGGGACGTCGAGCGCGGTGCGGTCCTCGCGCGCGATCAGCTGGGCCTTGGCGGCGACGCCGGGCAGCACGTTGTGCGCGAAGTACAGCGCCGCGAACTTCTTGCCGTCGTAGAATACGCGATCCGGGTGATCGGCGGGCAGCCCGGCCGCCGCGGCCTCGGCGATCACCGCGGCGTCGAGCAGCAGCCAGCCGACCGTGGTCTCGGCCATCATCTCGAGGAAGCGATTGGCGACCGCCGGGACCATCTCCATCCGGCCGCCGCCGAACCACTGCATGAACTTGCCGCCGGTCCCGGTCAGCGCCTCCATCGCCTGGCCGAGCACCGCGATCGCGTCCTTGAACGCCGGGTGCTGCTTGTGGGCGGCGATGAACCCGCCGACATCCTTGCCGAACGCCTGGACGTTGGCGCCGCCGCGCTGCATCAGCTTGCGGCCGACCAGGTCCATCGCCTGGATGTGGTTGGTGCCCTCGTAGATCGAGAAGATCTTGGAGTCGCGGCAGTACTGCTCGACCGGCCAGTCCTTGAGGTAGCCGGCGCCGCCGTAGACCTGGATCGCGGTCGCGCAGATCTGGAACGCCTGATCGCTGCCGTAGGCCTTGATCAGCGGGACCAGCAGATCGACCTGGCCCGCGTGGTACTCGGCGAGTGCCTTGTCGCCGCCGGCGGTCTCGAGCGCGTGCGCGTGGTCGATGTGCATGGTCAGCTTGACGGCGAGCGCGCGCAGGCCCTCGACCCGCGCCTTCATGTCGAGCAGCATGCGGCGGACGTCCGGGTGGTCGATGATCGGCACGCGCGGCGCGGTCGCGTCCTTCCACTGCTTGATCGAGCTGCCCTGCTTGCGCTCGCGCGCGTAGTCGAGCGCGTTGAGGAACGCCGACGACGCCAGCGCCAGGCTCTGGATGCCGACGCCGATCCGCGCGCTGTTCATCAGATGGAACATCTGCGACATGCCCTTCTGCTCGGCGGTGCCGACCAGCTCGCCGATGCAGCCGCCGGCGTCGCCGAAGTTGAGCACCGCGGTGGCCGACCCGCGGATCCCCATCTTGTGCTCGATGCCGCCGACCGTGACGTCGTTGGACGCGCCGTCGGCGCGGCGCTTGGGCACGATGAACAGCGACAGGCCCTTGGTGCCGGGCGGCGCGTCCGGCGTGCGGGCGAGCACCATGTGGACGATGTTGTCGGCCATGTCGTGGTCGCCGCCGGAGATGAAGATCTTGACCCCGCGAAGGTCGTACTTGCCGTCGGGGCGGCGGGTCGCGGTCGTGCTCGCCGAGCCGACGTCGCTGCCCGCGTGCGGCTCGGTCAGGCACATCGTGCCGGCGCACTTGCCGTTGAACATGTTCGGCACGTAGGTCGCCTGCTGCTCCGGCGTGCCGAACGCGAGGATCACCTCGGCCGCGCCGTGGGTCAGCGCCGGGTACATATTGAACGACGTGTTCGCTCCGCACATGAACTCCTCGACCATCAGCGCGAGCGTGTACGGCCCGGCCTGGCCGCCGCGGGCCTCGTCGACGGCGAGCGTCCGCCAGCCGGCCTCGTACAGCGCCTTCCACGCCTCCTTGAAGCCGGCCGGGACGTGGACCTGGCCGTCGACCAGCCGGCAGCCCTCGTCGTCGCCGGACCGGTTGTACGGCCCCAGATGCTTCTGGACCCAGCCGTAGGCCTCCTCGAGCACCGCGAGCACCTCGTCCTTGCCCCAGTTCGCGTACGGCGCCTTGCCGAGCAGGTCGCCGAGCTTGAACTGCTCGAACAGCAGGAACGTCAGGTCGCGGAGGTTGGCCTTGTACTGGTTGGGGTGCGGCATCGTCGGGCCTCGCGGTGAATGAACCGTCATTCAGTTTATGACGCCGCTAACACGACGCGTCAAGGTCGATGCAAGCGAGAGCCGTCTCCGACGGGCCTGGCGGCGGGGCGGGGCGGCGACCCCGTGGGGGGGTACTCGTGGGCCGCCGCCCCGGGCCCCCGCAGCGCGGAAACCTCGATCTGATCGGCGCCGCCGCTACTTCGATCCCGCGCCCGCGCGTAGCATCAGCCGCATGGCCTGCAGCAAATCGCGGCGTGCTTCCTTCGGCCGGCCGGCCAGCACCTCGCTGAGATCCTGCACATCGACCTCGATCTCCTCGTCGATCCCGAACATCAGCGAGGCGACCTTGATGTCGAAGCCGTGGTGCGCGATCGCCACCACCGTCTCCCAGCTCGGCGATCGCTGGCCGCACTCGAGCTGGCTGACGTACTTTGGCGAGACGCCGATGCGCCCGGCGATCACTTCCTGCGTGAGCTTGCGCGCATCCCGGAGCGCTCGGATCCGTGCACCGAGATGACGCCGAAGCTGAGCCGCGCGCGACGCGCCCTTGACCATCGCGGGCAAGCCTAGGCGTGCGTCGGGATGGCGTTAACCTACCGAAAGCTCCGATCATCTGCGCAACTTCTACTGGCAGTGGTCGCGGATCGGGGGAGTAGAGCATCGAGCAGTGAAGCTCCCAGACGCTTCCTACTGACAGCTCGCCCCCACATCACCGCGAGGCCTGCAGACTGCACCCTCAGGAGCAGATCCCTTCGACGGCGCGGGCCGCCGCAGCTGCAGCGAGATGCAGCGCCTGCCGAGGCAGCGAGCGACGGTCACCGCCGCCGGCACTCGACCAGCTTGCTGACGCCCTCGTGGCTGCACTCCCAGGACGGAAGCCGGGGCGGCGGGTCGGTGGTGCGGCGCGCGGCGAGCGCCGCGAGCAGCTGGGCAGCGAGCGGCTTGGTGACGCCCGCGCGCGGATCCGGCGATCGCGCCACCTCCTCGAGGTCGCGCCGCGCGCTCGGCAGATCGCCCTTGCGCAGGTAGAGCTGGGCGCGCTCGAACCTCGCACCGGCGTCGCCGGGGCTGGCGGCGATCGCCTTGCTGAACGCTTCGATCGCCGGATCGTCGGCATGCCGGGTGTCGTGGATGATGCCGACCTCGAACCACAGGTCGGCGGCCTCGCCGGCCGGCACGCTGGCGGCGCCGAGCATGGCCACGGCGAGCGCCTGATCGATGTAGTCCCATCGCCGGTAGAGCTCGATCAGCGCGATGTACGCCGGGCGATAGCCCGGATTGGTCCGGATCGTCGCGTTGAACTGCACGGCCGCTCGTCGGGGCTCATCGAGCTCGCGGTAGACCCGGCCGAGGTAGAAGTGCGCGCGCCACAGCTCGGGGGCGCGCTTGTCGGCCGCGAGCAGCGCATCGCGCGCGGCCCCGAGCCTCGGCGGCGCCGGAGGACCGGCCGGGCGCGCCGGCGCGCTGCGCGCCGCGTCGTTCGCGGCTTCGTACAGCGAGATGCCGTAGTACAGCTGGTACATCGCCTGATCGGGCCGCAGCGTCACCGCGTGCTCGGCCGCCGCCCTGGCCTGGCGCCACTCGCGCCGCGCCATGTGTGCCCCGGCCCGCGCGTACCAGGCGAGGTGATTGCCGTCCCAGATGTCCGTGGCGGCCTGGCACTCCGCGATCGCGGTGTCGAAGCGCCGCGCGACGATCGCCTGGTTGCACGCGTTCATGCGGTCGATCGACGCGTTGATCGTCTGGTCATCCACGAACCGGCGCACCGGGTGCGCCGGCGGGCCATCCAGATCCATCTCCATCTCCTGGAGCTCCGCGACCGGCTCGGCCTCGACCATCGCGCTGGGCGCCGCGCGTTCGACCGCCGACCACACGAGGACGCCATCGCTGGATCTGCCGGCCGGCGGCGCCGGGACGCTCCACCGGCCGGTGACCACCACGTAGTCACCGGCTGCGAGCGCCGGGACGCTCCGGGCCAGCGGGTCCGAGCTGACCACCGTGATCGACGCATCGCGCGAGGTGTCGGGAGTATCGCCCAGCGAGAACGTCGGGCGCTCGCACAGCGCCGGGTCGCCATGGATCGCGGTCTCGATCTGCGCGCGGCTCGCCCGGGGGTTCGCGATCGCGAGCACCCCGATGCAGTCGTAGGCCCAGGTCACGAAGCCCTTGACCTTGACCTCGGTGCCGAGCAACGGTCTGCCGCGAACCCGCAGCTCGCGCGACGAGCGAAAGCCCGGCTCGGTCGCAGGAAGCGCGAACGACGGGATCGCCGGCATGCTGCTCCGGGGCCCATGCTGGACCACCTCGAGCTGCGGACCGGGTAGATCGTCCCAGACCAGCGGGGTCGCCGAGGCGCTCGGAGGCGCGGCAGGGGGCGTGGCTGGCTTCGCGTTGTCCCCGAGCGCAGCAGGGAGCGGTCCGAGCATCATTCCCAGGGCCGCGAGCTCGATGGCAAGGACTCGTTGCATCGACTGGCAATCTATCACCGGCATCGCGATCACGAGATCACCAGTGCCAACACACACTCGTCTGGCGTTCGCTACCGGGTCAAGCTGTACGCCAGCTCGCGGTGTGATCCGCCGATGCTGCAGCGCAGGTGCCGCATCACGCGGCAGATCGCCGGCGGGAGCGGCGGCCCGCCGATTCGCACCGCCGCGATGCCCGGAGATGCCGGGCCGTGCCGGCTGGCGCCGCGCGCCGCGCGGGCTACTGACAGCGATAGCTCGCTGCCGCCGCGATCGACCCGCTGCCGGCGTAGACCGCCTTCTGCGGAAACAGGCAGATCGGCCGGGTGACACTGCCATCCGCCGACGAAACCACGATGCTCGACGGCGCCGTGGCGTTCTCGACCCAGTTCACCAGCGCGGTGAACAGCTGGCCGTCCGCGGGCAGCGGCACCGAGCTCGCGGTGTTCGCCGGGCCGAGGATTCCCGTGGCTGACCCGATCCCGCTGCAGTGACCCATGCCCGGGATCAGGAACAGGCGATCGAATGCCTGGGTCGCCGCAACGCCGCCCATCGCATCGGCGACGCGCGTGAAGTAATTGATCGATCCCTGCGGCGCGATGAGTTGATCGGCGAGCCCATGATAGCTGATCACCTTGGCGCCGCTGTCGCGCAGCCTGGAGAGATCGGGATCGTCGGTGTTGATATTGCCAAACGAGGACTGCAGCGCCACGCCATGCGCATACGCGGTCGCCAGGTCTGCGTACCCCAGCGCCTTCCAGCCATCGGCGCCGTTGCCGCTGGCGTTCTGGAACGTCGATGTCGCGAGCATCGGACTCTGCATCTCCAGCGCGACCATGTCCGAGGCGATCGTGAACGGACGCGCTCCGGCGAGCGCCTGCAGGTTCGACCCGCGCATCAGTCCCCACCAGAGCTGGCCGCCGGCCAGGGTCGCGCTCGACGCATTGTCCGAACCCGGATCCGGCACCGAGCCATCGGCGGTCTGCCCGTACCAGATCTTGTTGAAGGCTTGCGCCTGGGCCAGGTTGACACAGCCGGGATCCGTGCTGGCGCCGGTCACTCCGTTCCCCGCGACCCCGGCGCACAGCACGCTCGCATCCCGGGTCGGATCGTAGTGACAGCTCTGCGGATCCAGGACGAATCCCATGTGCTGTCCGCCGACCTGGTCGCAGGCGCTCACCGCGGAGCCGGATACCAGGTTGTGCTGCGCGGCGGTGACGGCGATGCCGGCCAGATCGCGCTGATCGACCAGCTGCGGGTACAGCTCGCTGGTGATGAACTTCGTCCAGTTGAAGGCCGGCGCGCCATTGAGATACCCGTCGTAATCGGTCGGATTGCGCTGGGCCTCCTTGTAACCCTGTCTGCCGCCGGTCGAGCATCCGTCCCAGTACGCGCGTGTCGGTGCCAACATGTAATATGCACTGGCGAGCGCCTTCGTCTTCACCGCGAGCTCGTGCAGACTGCGCTCTGCAAAGTCCTCCCACAGGGCCGTATTGATACTACCGTCTGGATTCATCGCGAACGAGCCATTGCCCACCGAATGTCCGGTGTCGGTGGTTCCGACCACCGATCCCTCGGCGCCGGCCACGACCGCGCCGGCTGGATTCCCGATCTGCGTGGTGGTGCCCTGGGTACCACCCGCCCAGCCTCCGCCGCCCAGGTTGTGGATACGCTTGTTCCAGCGGGTCGAGGTCGGTAGCCAGATCTCGATCCCGATCCCGGGAGAGGTCGAGGCCGCGTCCGCCGGTCCGGGATGGCCGGGCCCGACGTCGAGCTTGACGAAGCAGAGGTCTGCGGCTGCGGCGGGCGGCGTCGGTCCGGTCGTGGCCCCGAGCGCGATCGGATCGCCTTGCCGGAAGGCATGCACGAGCAAGACGGTGGTGTCGCTGTCGGGCTTGAACGCCGTCTTCAGGGAGTCGTCGCAGCGCAGCGCGGCCGCATCCGCCGGCGGTGGCGCCGCATCGGGGAACGTCCCCGGCGACTTGCTGGAACATCCGAGAAGCGCCGCCGGGATGGCGAACCAGCTCAGCCCGATCAGCCAGGGTGCAACGGACGGGACACGCAAGTCCAGCATGGAACCTCCTCTGTCAAGCTTGCAGTGAAAGGTGCTCGTACGGACCGGAGGCGCCATCGGGAGTCGACGCTTCGCGATCCGGTCGCGACGTCGCGACCATACGGGTCTGCGTGACGCGCGTCTCCCAGATTCCGGGCAGCGATATCGAGATCGTGCTCGGTAGCAGGTGAGCCCCGGGCGTTGCGGGCTGCGACCTGGCCGAACAGCCGAGCCGTCGAACTCGGCGCGATGTGGAGCGATTCCGATGGCTTGCACACCGGCTCGGCGCGCCCCGCGGGAGGTTGTCGCCGATCCGGAATTGTACGGTCACAGGCGCACGCGGCTGCGACTTCGCCTGCCGATGTTCGTCTTGGTCATTCGAGACGGACGATCGGCTCGACCGCGTACCGGCCTGGCCGCACGTCTCGAAAGGGGATGTAGAGATGAAGGTATTCGTGCTTGTGGGGTTGCTCGCGTCGCTCGGCGGCGCGTGCGGAGATGGTCGAGGTGCCCCGGGCGGGCCGGGCGGCTCCGATGGCCCCGACGGCGGCAGCGGTGCTCCCGATGCAGGGATGCAGCCGCCCCCTCGCGTCACGATCGTGACCGGCGTGCCGCCTGCGCTGATCGTGTACCGCGAGGAGGCCGCCGCCGAGTGGAAGACGCCGGCCAGCCCGAGCGCCGGCACGTTCGAGATCGACGTCACCGGCCCGTATCGCGTGATCGTCGTGTGCGCGGGCTCCGGCCCGAGAGTCCAGGTCACGCAGATCGCGCAGACGCTGGACGATGCGCGCACGATCGAGCAACCGTGCGGCAGCCCGCGCCAGTTCCCGCTCCACGTGCGCGGACAGATGCTGCAGTCAGGGGAGGTCTCGTTCGGCGGCTTCGGACGCGGCCAGAGCAAAGCGCCGTGGAGCTTCGATCTGCCGGCGGCCGCCGGAACCTTCGATTTCCTCGCGTTCTTCGGAGATCTCTCCACCGGGTTCGACCACTTCGAGATCCGCCGCGACCTCGCCATCGCGGCAGATCTGGACCTCGGAACGATCGACGTCGCGCAGGAGCCAGCGCAGGCACTCGTCCCGACCCGGTTCACCGCGTCGAACCTCGCTGCCGACGAGTCGTTGACGTCCGACCTGTTCCTGCAGTCGGGCAACACGGGGGCGGTCATCAGCGGGTTCGTCCATCCCGAGCTGGCATGGCAGGTGAGCCTGGTGCCCATGTCTGCGCTCCGGGCGACGGACACCCAGGACCTGCAGCTGTCCGCCGGCTCGCCGTCCGACGACTCGATGCAGCAGCGCGCGCGTGACATCACCCGCCGGATTCGCGACCGCGGCTCGACGTCGGTCACCTTGCTGGATCCCCTGGGGCCGACCACGTTCGAATCCACCGCCGACCGGCTCGTGGCGACCTGGACATCGCTCCCCGTGTACGACGAGCTCGACCTCGAGCGCGCGAGCTTCTCGAGCGACTTCTCGCGCTTCGCGTTCCACGACTTCCTGCTCAGCCGTGCCTTCATCTCCAGCGCCGGGGTCACGGCGGCCACGCTGGACTTCACGGATGTGCCTGGCTTCTTGCCCGAGTGGCGTCACGACCCGACGCTCGAACAGCAATTCGCGCTCGACGCGTTCCGCGGCACATCGCCCGATGACCAGCTGTTCTCCGGGGTCCTCGAGGACATGCCCGCGCCCACTCCGCCGGGCATCGCGCCACGCCGCGCCGACCCGCAACGCGCGAGGGCGCTGCTCGACACCCACCGAGCCCAGCTCCAGCGCGTGCGCGGCAGCACGATTCGGCCTCCACGGGTGTAGAATGGATGGATGAAGCGTCCCAGGCCGATCCGGCTCGAGCCCACCGCGCGTCCGCTGAACGACCTCGATCTCGAACGCGTCACCGGCGGCGAAGGTATCTTCAAGCTCAAGCAGCACGTCGACAATCCAGGCCAGACGCCGATGAAGCCCTGAGTCCGCGATGCAAGACCTCGGTGCGACGAGGTGGTGCGGTTCCACGCCGCGCATGACGCGTCGCTCGCCGACGGTGCTGCCCGAGGTGACGATCCCGGCTGCCTGGAGATTACGAAGGATGCCGCGGATCACTCCTTCTCGCCCGACGCGCTGCCCAGGCGAGCCTCGAGCTGGCGGAGGTCGTCCCAGCCGAGGTCGGAGACCAGGTCCATGCCGAAGCCGCCGCTCGCCCGGGTGATCACGTGGAAGCCGCGACGGGTGATCTCGCTGCGCGGGCGGGCCGCGGCGTCGGCGTGGACCAGCAGCGTGATGGTGTGAAGCCGGCGCTGGTAGACGAACGCCGCCGCCTTGTGGCCCTGGAACACGGCGAGCGAGCCGCCGCGCAGGGTGAAGTCGTCGTCGCCGCGGAAGTTGACCGGCGGGACGAAGTCCAGCTTGCCGGTGAACCACGGCTTGACGTTGTGCATGTCGTTGGTCTCGACGTCGAGCGGGCGCGGAGCGCTGACGATCCGCAGGTGGTCGCCGACGATCTCGTCGAGCAGGGCGACGTCGGCGGGGGCCGCGGGGCGGACGACGAGCAGGGCGACGGCGGCAGCGGTGGCGGCGCCGAGCGCGAACGCGGGGATCCAGGCCCGCCACGGCCGGCGCGGGGCGAGGTGGCGGTGGGCGAGCTGGTCGCGCAGCCGCGCGGGGGCCGGCATGCGGACGTGGTCGGCGAGGGCGGCGGCGATCAGGCGGTCGGCCTCGGCGATGCCCGGCAACGGGTCAGCGGCGGCGGTCATGGTGGACGGGGCGGACGGGCCGGACGGGCCAGCCGGGCCGGCCGGGCCGGCCGCGATCGAACGCCCGGGCAGGTCGGCATCGTTCTTGGGCTCACTCATCGCTGGCCCTCCTGGAGTGCGGCGCGCAGGCGGGCGCGCGCGCGGAACAGGCGCGACTTGACGGTGCCCGGGGCGCACCGGGCGATCTCGGCGATCTCGGCCTCGTGAAAGCCCTGGGCGTCGAGCAACACGATGAAGCGTAGCTCGACCGACAGGGTCGCGAGGGCGCGCTCGAGGTCGGCGGCGGCGAGGTAGCGCAGCTGATCGAGGGCGGCGGTATCCCACACCTCGTGGGCCGGCCGGTCGGCGACCGTGTCGTCGGCGATCTCGAGGACGATCTTCTTGCGGCGCGCCTGGTCGATGAAGCAGTTGCGCAGGATGCGAAACAGCCAGGCGCGCAGGTTGGAGCCCGCGGCGAGCCGGGCGACGCCGCCGAGCGCGCGGGCGTAGGTCTCCTGGACGAGGTCCTCGGCGTCGCTCGGGGTCGCGCACAGGTGGCGGGCGAGGCCATAGAGCTCGTCGACGTGGGCGAGCGCCTGCTCGGGGAGCGAGCCGCCCGGGTCGGCCGGCGCGGTCGGTCCGGCGGGATCCGAGCGGCCGACCACGGCGAGCGGGCGCGGCTTGCGAGACAGCATCGACACATGGGTACAACGAGCGGGCGGCGCGGCGGTTCCCGCGGCGCGTGCGGTGGGCGGGCCGCGCTGTAAGGCTGCGAGCGGAAAGGGGTTAGCGGCCGGCGAACCGGCGTGAGATCGCGTCCCAGTCCTCGGACCCGACGCGGCGGAACAGCTCGCGCACGGCGGTGCTGCCGCCGGGTACCGCGCGCGTGCCGGCCAGGCTGGACAGCGCGGCATCGCAGGCGACGACCGCCGCGCCGATCAACAGGCTGGGCAGGATGACGACGCGATAGCCCATCGCGGCGACCTGCTGGAGGTCGGTGATCGGGGTCTTGCCGCCCGGGACGAGGTTGAGCAGGCAGGGGCCGTCGACGCGGCGCGGGATCGCGGCGACGTCGTCGACCGAGGGCGGCGCCTCGACGAACGCGAGATCGGCGCCGGCGGCGAGGGCGGCGTTGGCGCGCTCGATCGCGTCGTCGAGGCCGTGCACGGCGACCGCGTCGGTGCGCGCGATCATCACGAAGTCCGGATCGCTGCGGGCGGCGACGGCGGCGCGGATCTTGGAGACGAACGCGTCGCGATCGATGACGGCCTTGCCGTCGAGGTGGCCGCAGCGCTTGGGCGCGACCTGGTCCTCGAGGTGGATGCCGGCGACGCCGCGCGACTCGAACTCGCGGACGGTGCGGGTGACGTTGAGCTCGTTGCCGTAGCCGGTGTCGGCATCGGCGAGCACCGGGATGGCGACCGAGCGCGCCAGCACGCCGGCGGTCTCGGCCATCTCGGTGAGGGTGACGAGGCCGTAGTCGGGAAACCCGCGCGCCGCGGCGATGCCGGCGCCGGTCATGTAGACCAGCCGGAAGCCGGCCTGCTCGATCAGGCGCGCGGTCAGGGCGTCGTACGCGCCGGGCGCGACGATCAGATCGGGGCCGGACAGCAGGGCGCGGAACACGCTGGCGGGACGGACGGGCATCATCGCCCGATCCGTACAACACCCGCGCGCCGCGCGCCGCGATCCCGCGCGCAGGGGCGCTACTTGCCGGGGGGGATGTCGGGCAGCACGCAGGCGCCCCAGCCGATCAGCCGGCCGCGCTCGGCGGGAGGCAGGAACGTGTCGTCGGGAGGCATCTCGCAGCCGGCGAGGCGGAGCGCGACGTCGCCGCGGGTTGCGGACAGCGCATCGGCGTCGAGGAAGGGGTGATCGGCCTTGCCGCCCTCGGCGTGGCAGCCCGCGCAGCGCCGGCGGACCAGCGCCAGCGCGGTGTCGTCGGTGACCCGTGAATCGCACACCGGCGTGGACACCTTGCAGTCCGCGGCGCCGGAGCGCTCGGGCGAGCCGGCGCTGGCCGGTGGTGGGCCGTGGCAAGCCGCGGCGGGGAGGACGACGAGGGCGACGAGGGCGACGAGAGCGGCGAGGCCGCCGCTAGCCGACGAGGGCACGCTCGAGCCAGGTCGGCTGCGCGCCGGCGACGGCGATGCCGCGATAGCCCAGGCCGTGATCGAGCGCATCGGCGTCCCACGGCAGTGGGGCCTTCGCCGGCTGCGACATCGGAGCCGGCAGGGGGAATACCAGCGAGCGGGTCGAGACATGCAACGTGCTGTTCGTCTTGTGGATCAGGGCCTGGTGGATGTGGCCGTAGAATACCGTCGTGTTCGGGTGGCGGTCGAGGATCGAGAGCGCCTTGTCGCCGTCCTGGGTGTACCAGTCCCACGGCTGGGCCAGCGAGAACAGCGGCCTGTGCGCGAAAACCAGGAGCGGCTTGCCGGCGGGGACCCTGGCGACTTCCTTCTCCAGCCACGCGAGCTGTTCATCACCGATCCCTCCCTTCGGGTCGGACACGTTGTCGATCGCGATCAGGGTCACGCCGCGCAGCTCGCGCGCATGGTGAGTCGGACCGAACACGGACTGGAATGCCGCGCCGTGGTCGGCGCCCGCGTCGTGCTCGCCGGGGATGACCAGGAGCTCGCTGCCGAGCCGGGCGAGCATCGCCTTGGCGGTCTCGAGCCGCGCCTTGCGCTCGCCGGCATCGGTGGTCATGTGGGTGACGTCGCCGGTGTGGACGACGAGCGCGGGCCGGGACGGCCACCGCGCGATCTCGGCGACCGCGCGCTCGAACGCCGCGCCCGGGTTGGGGTTGGCGGCGCCCTTGTAGCCCCAGTGCGTATCGGTGATCTGGAACATCAGGAATCCGGCGGTGTCCTCCGCTCCCGTGGTGCCCGCGCCGGCCGCTCCGGATGCGGGAGTCGCGGCGCCCTTTGCGGCCGCTCCGGCACAGGCGCTCGCCGCGCCGACCCACAGCGCGCCGCCGGCCAGACGGAACAGATCTCGACGACTTGTCTCGCTCATCGTTGCCTCCTGCGCGGTCAACGAGCGATCCGTCGATCGGTTCCCGGGGCGGGCTTGCCGGAAATTTCCATGCGGGACGGCATCGACCCGTGGGGCCTACGATAGGTCAAGTCCTCGCCATGCCCCGCGTCGGGATAGACTCGCTGCGTGTGATCAAAGCACATCGACCCGGCGGCGCGTCGACGGTCTCGACTCGGATACCTCGCCGTTCTACGTCTCCGATGAGGTCTACGGCAATCACGGCTCCGACCAGAAGGCCGCCAAGCTGCGCGACACACCCGGCGACTGGACGACGGGCACGAACATGGGAAAAGAGTTCCGCACCTGTGCCGTCTCGTACAAGGACGGGAAGGGGACGGTGCTCGCATGTGTCGATTGGGGGTACTTTATCGACGACAAGGGTGTGGCCTCGTTCTACCCCGCGAAGCCGACGGCGACCACCGGGGCAGTGCAAGAGCTGCTCGACGCCGCGACCCGCTGGGACGGCACCGCCGGCAACACGAAGGCCAACCTGTGAAGCACGTGCTCGCCGCAGTGCTGTTCGCCTCGTGCGCAAGCCCCACTTCATCCTCACCGCCAACGCCAGCCCCAAAGATCGAAACACCCATGACTCACGAAGACGCGATCGTCACGAAGATCCGCGCAGCGGTCGCCGGACAGGTTGCATTCGATTCACTGGAGGCGAACGTCGGCCACAAGGCAGTGGCGCGCACGCCGACCGTGCCACTCGCGATCATCCGGCGCACAATCGTCGAAGATCCGCAACACCCCGACGATGCGTTGACGATCGATGCAAACACAGCAGACGTCATCTACTGGGAACGGCCAACCAGCGATCGCAATCCGCACGTCGTCGGCGTGCACGTGAAGCGGGACGGCTCGCGCAGGATCTTCTTCGGAGTCATCCCACCGCCATGAGTCAGCGGAACGAGGTTCGCTTGTCGAGGAAGCGCCGTCCGGACTCGCTCACCGCCCCGCCGGACAGCGCGCAGTGCTCGCGCGGTCGCGCTCCACCAGGTCGCGCTGCCCGACGACGCCGCCGGAGGCCGAGCGACATCGCCCCCTACAGCGCGACCGCCGGCCGCGCGTGGCGCAGCGTCCCGTCCGCGCGCAGCTGGCGGCCGATCCGGCGGATCTCGTCCTCGCCCCGGCGCAGCGCCTCGGCGCTGGTGTGCACCGAGTAGTTGCCGAGCACCAGCGGGTGCGGATGGGGCGCCGCCGAGCCGAGCACGAAGCGCGTGCGGCCCTCGGCGACGAAGTCGATCGCGGCCTCGGACGGCTCGAACACCGCGACCGCGCCGCCGGCCACGTGCGCCGGGGTGCGCAGCGCGCCGTCGGCCACGGCGACCCACGCGACCTGGTGGCCGCGCGGCGGCTGGTAGCGCCAGTGCTCGCCGGGCGCGAGGCTGACCTGGAGGTACGTCATCGGCGGCGCGTCGATCGGACTGGTCGCGCCCCCGTACGAGCCGAGGATCACGCGCACCGGTCCGACGGCGGGAACATCCTCGGGTTGCACGTAGAGGGTATCGTTCGGGCCGTTCTCGAGCTCCGGCGGCAGCGCGACCCAGAGCTGGAACGCGCGGGCCTCGCCGGGCTGCACCTGACCGGTGTGCCACACGCCGTTGCCGGCGCGCATCCACTCGATCCCTCCCGCGGGGAGCACGACATCGGCGCCGGTGGTGTCGGCGATGCGGAGCGCGCCGTCGAGCGGCACCGTGACGGTCGCGATCCCCGAGTGCGGATGCCAGAACTGCTCCATCCGCATCGGCTCGGACCGGCCGTCGAAGTACGCGAGGTCGAGGAACACGAACGGCTTCATCACCTCGCCGAGATCCGACGGGCTGACCAGGCGCGTGATCGGTCCGCGCGTGGTCCCGCGCGTGGTGTAGAGGATGTCGCGGGCGGTGGGCTGGGTTCTGGCTGCGAGCATGGCTGCCTCCTGGTGGTTGGTGTGGTTCATGCGGCGGCGTCGCGCGCCGCGGTGTTGACGGCCTGGACGTCGAGCTCGATGTCGACGCGATCGCCGACCAGCACGCCGCCCGCCTCGAGCAGCTGGTTCCACGCCAGGCCGAAGTCCTTGCGATCGATCGACGTCTTCGCGACGAAGCCGATCCGCTCGTTGCCCCACGGATCGATGCCGCGGCCGGCCGGCTCGGCGTCGAGCGCGACCTCGCGCGTCGTGTCGCGGATCGTGAGCTCACCGATCACGCGCAGCCGGCCGCCGCCGGCGTCCTCGACGCGCGTGCTGCGGAACTGCAGTGCGGGGAACTTCTCGACGTCGAAGAAGTCGGCCGAGCGCAGGTGGTTGTCGCGCTGGGCCGTGCCGGTGTCGACGCTCGCCGCCTCGATCGCGACCTCGACCCACGACGTGGCCAGATCGTCGTCGAGCTGGATCGCGCCAGTGTACTTCAGGAACCGGCCGCGGACCTTCGAGAACACCATGTGGCGGATCGCGAAGCCGATGGTCGAGTGGGCGGCGTCGATGTTCCAGGTGGTCGTCATGGCAATGCTCCTTGTCGTCGATGGGTGTCGTTGCGAGATGACCTATCTATAGAATCGTTCCACTCATCGAACTAGTCTGCGTTCCTTGGCAGAACTGTCCAAACCATGGGATAATCGGCCATGGATCTGAACGAAATCGCGGTGTTCACCCGCGTGGTGCAGGCCGGGAGCTTCACCGCGGCGGCGAAGCTGCTCGGGATGCCGAAGTCGACGGTCAGCCGCAAGGTCGCCGATCTCGAGGAGCGGCTCGACGCGCGGCTGCTGCAGCGCACGACGCGCAAGCTCAGCCTGACCGACGCCGGCCGGATGTACTTCGACCACGGCGTTCGCATCGTCCAGGAGCTCGAGGCCGCCGAGAGCGCGGTGGGCAGCTTGCAAACGACGCCGCGCGGCCTGCTCCGCATCACCGTCGGCCCCAACACCGCCTGGATCGGCGACACCATCACCGGCTACATGAAGCGCAACCCCGAGGTGCAGATCGAGCTGCTGGTCACCGGCCGCACCGTCGATCTGGTCGAGGAGCGGTTCGACCTCGGGATCCGCGCCGGCGCGCTCGCCGACTCGAGCCTGGTCGCCCGCAAGCTCGGCAGCGTGACGTGGTTCCTGGTCGCGACGCCCGGCTATCTGAAGAAGCACCGCCGCCCCGGCACACCCGACGATCTGAAGGACCACGACTGTCTGCTGTTCGGCGCCGGATCGACGTCGGTCACCGTCCGGCTCGACAGCGGCGACCAGTCCGTGCAGGTTCCGATCGCCGCGCGCCTGCGGGTGAGCGATTTCGAGATCCTCGGCGCCGCCGCGCTCGCGGGGCTCGGGATCGCGCTGCTGCCCGCGTTCCAGTGCATCGACGATCTGCGCGCGCAGCGGCTCGAGCGCGTGCTGCGCGACTGGGCCCCGCCGTCGATCCCGGTCCACGTGGTGTACCCGACGGCGCGGCACCTGTCGGCGAAGGTCAAGAGCTTCGTCGAGTACCTCCAGCAGCGGATGACACCGCCGCCCTGGAAGCTCGGCCCGATGCCGTGACCGATGCCGTGACGCTCAGCGCCCGCCGTGCAGCACGCGGTACTCGCGCGGGCCGATCCCGAGCTCGCGCTCGAACGCGCGCTTCATCCGCGTCGGGTTGCCGAACCCGCACTGCGCGGCCAGCGCCTTGGCCGGCAGGTCGCCGGTCACGAGCAGCGCGCGGGCGTGCTCGACGCGCAGCTTGTCGATCAGCCGGGCCGGCGTGGTCGCGAGCTGCGCGAGGCAGCGGCGATGCAGTGTGCGCATCGACAGCCCGGCGCGGCGGGCGAGCGCCTCGGGGTCGGCGGTCGCGAGGTTAGCGCGGGTCCACGCGATCGCCGGCCCGAGTGCGTCGCCGGCGGTCTGGGCGACCAGCGCGGCGCTGAACTGCGACTGGAAGCCGGGCCGGCGGATGTAGAGCACCAGGCGCGCCGCGACCTCGTCGGCGAGCGCGCGGCCGAGGTCATCCTCGACGATCGCGAGCGCCATGTCGATCCCGGTGGTGACGCCCGCGGAGGTCCACACCGCGCCGTCGCGCACGAAGATCGCGTTGGGGTCGACGGTGACCGCGGGGAACCGCCGCGCGAGCTCGTCGCATGCCATCCAGTGGGTCGCCGCGCGCTTGCCGGTGAGCAGCCCGGCGGCGGCGAGCACGAACGCGCCGGAGCACACCGACGCCATGCGCAGCGCGATCGGCGCCGCGCGGCGCAGCCAGCCGAGCAGCGCGCGATCGGTGGCGGCCCGCCGGATCGCGCCGGCATCGCCGCCGGCGACCACCACGGTGTCGCGCCGGGCCGGCCGGATCCGCCGGAGGTCCGCGGTGCGCACGGTCAGCCCGCACGACGTCGTGCGCTCGCCGCCGCCGACCGAGGCGATCACGACCCGGTACGCGGGGCGCCCGGCGCTGCGCGACGCGGCCGCGAACACCTCGGCCGGGCCGGTCAGGTCGAGCGTCTGGACGCCCTCGAATCCGATGATCACGACGCGCGGCGCGGGCACTGGCAAGAAATAGCGGATCTTTGTCATGGCTGCCACGGGCCTCGCGCGCCACGATGCCGGCATGACGCTCCACATCGGCATGCTGCTGTTCCCCCGGCTGACCCAGCTCGACCTCACCGGGCCGTTCGAGGTGCTGCACCGCGTCCCCGACACCAAGGTCCACCTGGTGTGGAAGGACACCCAGCCGGTGTACGCCGACTCCGGCCTGGGCCTGGTCCCGACCGCGTCGTTCGCCGACTGCCCGCCGCTCGACATCGTGTTCGTGCCCGGCGGCATCGGCCAGGTCCCGCTGATGACCGACCCGGTCGTGCTCGACTTCCTGCGCCACCACGGCAAGACCGCGCGGTACGTCACCTCGGTGTGCACCGGCGCGCTGGTGCTCGGCGCCGCCGGCCTGCTCGACGGCTACCGCGCCACGACCCACTGGGCGTTCGTCGAGCTCCTGCCCGCGTTCGGCGCCCGCCACGAGCCCGGCCGGGTCGTGGTCGACCGCAACCGGATCACCGGCGGCGGAGTCACCGCCGGGATCGACTTCGCGCTGCGGCTCGCCGCCGAGCTCGCCGGCGAGGACGTCGCCCGGTCGATCCAGCTCGGCCTCGAGTACGACCCCGCCCCGCCGTTCGCCAGCGGCCACCCCGACGTCGCCGATCCGGCCCTGGTCGCCCGGCTGCGCGAGCGGCTCGGCCCGCTGAGCAAGCGGCTGGGCGGTGAAGCCGCCGCCGCGCGGTGATACGTTCCGCGCGTGCTGAAAGACAAGGTCATCGTCATCACCGGCGCGAGCCGCGGGATCGGAGAAGCGATCGCGCGTGCCGCCGTCGACGCGGGAGCCCGGGTCGCGCTCGCGTCGCGCAAGCAGGCCGACCTCGACCAGGTCGCGAGTTCGCTGCCCGCCGACCGCGCGATCGCGGTGGCGTGCCACACCGGCAAGCCCGGCGACGTCGACGCGATGTTCGCAAAGGCGATCGAGCGGTTCGGCCGTGTCGACGGCCTGGTCAACAACGCGGCGACCAACCCGTACTTCGGCCCGCTGATCGACACGCCGGACGCGGCGATCGACAAGACCTTCGAGGTCAACGTCAAGGGCTACCTCTACTGCGCCCGCGCCCTGGTCCGCCACGCTCGCGAGCGCGGCGGCGGCGGTGCGATCGTCAACATCGCCAGCATCGCCGGCGTGCGCGCGGCGATCATGCAGGGCATCTACGGCGCCTCCAAGGCCGCCGTGATCAGCATGACCCAGACCCTCGCCAGCGAGCTCGGCGGCAGCGGCATCCGGGTCAACGCGATTGCCCCCGGCCTGGTCGAGACCCGATTCGCCTCGGCGCTGGTCAACAACCCGGCGATCCTCAAGCAGGTCGTCAGCCGCACGCCGCTCGGCCGCCACGCCCAGCCGCCCGAGCTCGCCGGCGCGGCGATCTACCTCTTGTCCGACGCGGCGTCGTTCACCACCGGCACCACGCTGGTCGTCGACGGCGGCCTGACGTCGGGCTGAGCCTGCCGGCACGGGCCGATCGCAGCACAGCAGCTCCGACAGCGACGCCCCGGGTAGGCTGCCCGGTCGACTCACCCCGGCTGTGCAAGCCGGCGATGGGCCGAGTCGGGCATGCGGACTGCAGCGCGGGATCCGCCATGAGCGACACGCTCGCCGCTGCCGCCGCGATCCTCGCGATCACCGCTTGCAGCGCGGAACCAGCGCCCGCGCCCCCTCCCCCCGCCGGGCCGGAGCTCCCGGCACCGCATCCAAGCGCCAGCTTCCTGACGGGTACCTGGCAGCGTTTCGACGCGCAGGGTCAGTTGACGGACCGCTGGGAGCTCACGACCGCCGGGACGTTCTCGATCTGGACCAAGGTCGAGGGCGGCGGGCAATTCTTCTGCGACTTCTCGGACGTTTCCGGGACCTACACCGCCACCGATGGGATGCTGTACCTCGTGGGGACCACCCGCGAGGGCTGGCCGTTCCACTACGAGACGCGCTACTTCGCGGACGAGCAACAATTCATCCGCGCGCCGTTCGTCATGACCGATATCTCTGACCGCGATTCGACGTGGTCGGGGAGCGACTACCTGATCTGCTATCCGACCGTCAGTGCGTATCCATTCGACGATCGCATGGAGCCCACGCTGACGCTCCACACCGCCGATCCCGATGCGGGCCAGTCCGAGCTTCGCTGGTTCGATGCGATCGAGGGCTATCTTGAGGACGAGGCGGGGAGGTTCAAGCTCGTCGGCGACGTGCTCAGCCTGGACACCGACGGCGAGATCGCGACGTTCGATCTCGTCGATCCGGGCACGCTGGCGCAGCGCGTCGACCGGCCGTGGATGCGAGGGCTGAGCCTGAGCGGATTCTTCCACCCCGCGCTGCTCGGGCTTCGCTACCAGCGCGCGATGTCAGAATAGCCCGCCGACGAGGTGCCGAGCAAGCCGCGCTGACGCCGGCCCGCCGTCAGTGGGAGAGGAAGTCGGCGTAGAACTGGACGACGCGCGGGGGTAGCACCTGCGCCACCTCGCCCGGCCCGTGGGTCGCCGAGGACACGAACACCTGCACGTGGGTGCATCCCGAGCCGACGTCCACGATCGGGGTCGCGGGGTCGAAGGCGGTGGTCAGGTCGGCGTCCGTGATCGCCGAGGCGATCGAGCCGGCCAGCTCGGTCATGCCCGGACCAGCGAGAAAGTCGTCGATCATCGGCGCGAGCTGGGTCGCGACGGCCTGCGCGAGGGTGCCAGCGAACGGTCCTTGCACCGCGCCGACGAGCTGGTTGACGACGCTGTTGATGCCCGGGATGCCTGCCAGCTCGACCTGGAGACCGGAGAACGCGCCGTCGGGCTCGCGAACGCGACCGCGAGCTTGCCTGACTCGATCCGGGAGACGACGAGACCGTCGACCTCGTAGGCGTCGGCGCGCACCGTGAAGGTGGTCCGGAACGTCAAGCACAGCAGCCGGTACTGCAGCTGGCCCCGGAGGACGGGCGCGAGGACCGTGATCCGCGTGTCGGAGCCGCTCGCGGTCGGCGCGACCGCCACCGCGACGTCCGAGTACTCGACCGTGTCGATCGTCGCCCGCGTGCTGCTGCACCCACCGCCGCCGGTGTCCACGATCGGGTTGAGCGACCGGGCGAGCGCCGTGAAGTCAGTGGCACGGACCTTCGCGGTGACGAGCCCGGAGAGCGTCGTGGCCCCGTCGAGCTCCGCCGGCTGCGAAGCCTCCCCGGCCTGGGCGTCGCAGCCCGCGGCCACGACCAGGCAAGCGGCAACGGTGAACGGCGCGAGACGTGTGAACGGCTTCCTCGGGATCTGCATCACGGTCTCCTCCTTCGACTCTCGCTGAGAGTGGCCCGCAGTTACCACAGTCGGTCCGGGCCGCGCCGGCCTCGTTGCAAACGCCTGTCGGCAAGAAGTGGCAAGACGCGAAGGTTGTGCGACACCCTCGAAGCGTGGCGCGGCGCCAGAACAGGTGATCGCGAGCCGGGGCAGCGCGGCGTTTAGCTTCATGTCGCGCTTGCCGAGGAGCGGCGTACTCGACTCGCCTCAGATCCTATTTGGTAGATGCATGTTATGCAAGGACCGGCGATAAGAACTCGTGTCGAGTGCCACGACGTGTCGCCCGGTTGAGGCGGTGGAATTCGACGAGCCAACAAACATTCGAGGGGCAAGCCATGAAGGACGTCAAGGACAAAGTAGTGGTGGTGACCGGCGCGGCCAGCGGCATCGGTCGCGGCATGGCGGAGGTATTTGCCGAAGCCGGCATGAAGGTCGTGCTGAGCGACATCGAGCAGCCGGCGCTCGAACAGACATGCTCGGCGCTGCGCGCGAGCGGCGCGGACGTTCACGCGGTCGTGACCGACGTCTCGCGACCGGAGCAAGTCGAGCAGCTTGCCGAACAGACGCTACGCACGTACGGCGCGGTCCATGTCCTGTGCAACAACGCCGGCGTGGGCGGGGCAGGTGGCGGACCGAGCTGGACCAGCAGCTTGAAGGATTGGCAATGGATACTCGGCGTCAATCTGATGGGAGTCGTTCATGGCATTCGAACGTTTTTGCCCATCATGATCAAGCAGGATACCGAGGCACACATCGTGAATACCGCTTCAGTGGCGGGTCTGGTCCCCAGCATGATGACGCTGTATTGCACGACGAAGTTTGCGGTCGTCGGGCTGTCCGAGAGCGTGAACCTCGAGCTGAGCCGCAGCAACCTGAAGCCCAAGATCTCGGTGCTGTGTCCGGGGTGGGTCGACACCAACATTCTCGACTCGCAGAGGAACCGTCCCGCCGAGCTATCGAACGATGCGCCGACGCCCGTGACCGCCGTGAGCCAGGTCGTTCGCGAGTGGCTGGGCGAACAGCTCAAGCAGGGGCTGAGCCCGCGCGCGGTGGGCGAACAGGTGCTGGCGGCAATCCGCGATGAACGCTTCTACGTCCTCACTCACCCGTCGGGGATTCCGGCGATCGAGCAGCGCATGCAGGATATCGTGCGTGGCAACAATCCAACGCTGCTCCCGATCCCCGGCATCGAATCCTTGATGACGCGGCTCGCTACCTTGAATCCAGCAGCCCGATAGCGCACGAACGCGCACGCACTGCGCGACCGGTGCCGGGCGCGGCTCGGCTCAGAACAGGTGATAGCGCTGGGCGAGCGGCAGCACGGTCGCGGGCTCGCAGGTCAGGAGCTCACCGTCGGCGCGGACCTGGTAGGTCTCGGGATCGATCGCGAGCCGGGGCAGCGCGTCGTTGAGCTTCATGTCGCGCTTGGTCAGGCCGCGGCAGCCGCGGACCACCGCGAGCTGCTTGGTCAGGCCGAGCGCGTGGACCCGGCCCTCGCGCTGGGCGCGCCGCGAGATGAACGCGAGTGAGGTGGCGCCGACCGCGCGGCCGAGCGCGCCGAACATCGGCCGCATCCGCAGCGGCTCGGGCGTCGGGATCGAGGCGTTGGCGTCGCCCATCTGGGCCCAGGCGATGAAGCCGCCCTTGAGCACGAGCTCGGGCCGCGCGCCGAAGAACGCCGGCTTCCACAGCACCAGGTCGGCGAGCTTGCCGACCTCGACCGAGCCGACCTCGTGCGCGGCGCCGTGGGCGATCGCCGGGTTGATCGTGTACTTGGCGATGTAGCGGCGGATCCGCAGGTTGTCGGCGCGGTCGCCGGGCAACGGGCCGCGCTGCTGCTTCATCTTGTGCGCGGTCTGCCAGGTCCGCGTGATCACCTCGCCGACCCGGCCCATCGCCTGGCTGTCGCTCGAGATCATCGACAGGGCGCCGAGGTCGTGCAGGATGTCCTCGGCGGCGATGGTCTCGCCGCGGATCCGGCTGTCGGCGAACGCCACGTCCTCGGGGATCTCGCGGTCGAGGTGGTGGCACACCATCAGCATGTCGAGGTGCTCGTCGAGCGTGTTGACGGTGTACGGCCGGGTCGGGTTGGTCGAGCTCGGCAGCACGTTGAGCTCGCCGCACACGCGCAGGATGTCGGGGGCGTGGCCGCCGCCGGCGCCCTCGGTGTGATAGGTGTGGATCGTCCGGCCGCGGAACGCGGCGATCGAGTCGTCGACGTAGCCCGACTCGTTGAGCGTGTCGGTGTGGATCGTGACCTGGACGTCCTCGCCCTCGGCGATGCCGAGGCAGCAGTCGATCGCGGGCGGCGTGGTGCCCCAGTCCTCGTGCAGCTTGAGGCCGATCGCGCCGGCGCGGATCTGGTCGACCAGGCCCTCGGGCCTCGAGCTGTTGCCCTTGCCGGTCAGCCCGATGTTGAGCGGGATCGCGTCGGTCGCCTGCAGCATCAGCTCGATGTGGCGCGCGCCCGGTGCGCAGGTGGTCGCGTTGCTGCCGGTCGTCGGGCCGGTGCCGCCGCCGACGAACGTGGTCACGCCGCTGGCGAGCGCCTCGTCGGCCTGCTGCGGGCAGATGAAGTGGATGTGGCTGTCGAACCCGCCGGCGGTGACGATCAGCCCCTCGCCAGCCAGCGCGTCGGTCGTGACCCCGACGATCATGCCGGGCGTGACCCCGGCCATCACCGCCGGGTTGCCGGCCTTGCCGATGCCGGCGATCCGGCCGTGCTTGATGCCGATGTCGGCCTTGTAGATGCCGGTCCAGTCGACGATCAGCGCGTTGGTGATCACCAGATCGAGCGCCTGGGCGTCCTCGGCGCCGGCGTACTGGCCCATGCGATCGCGCAGCACCTTGCCGCCGCCGAACTTGCACTCGTCGCCGTACACCGTGTGATCGCGCTCGACCTCGGCGATGAGGTCGGTGTCGCCGAGCCGGACCCGGTCGCCGGTGGTCGGGCCGTAGAGCTCCGCGTAGCCGCGGCGATCGAGCGTGTGGCTCACGGCGCGCCACCTTGCGCGCCGGTGCCGCCCGCCCCGGGCACCAGGCGCACCGTGCGCTGCTCGCCGGGCTCGAACCGCACCGCGGCGCCGGCCGGGATGTCGAGCCGCTGGCCGGCGGCGGCCGCGCGATCGAACGCCAGCGCGCGGTTGGTCTCGGCGAACGGATAGTGGCTGCCGACCTGGATCGGCCGGTCGCCGGTGTTGGTGACGACCAGCTCGGTGGTCGGCCGGCCGGCGTTGAGCTCGATCGGACCGATGCCCGGGCCGTCGGCCGGCATCACGTCGCCGACCGGCAGCGCGCGCGGCGGCTCGGCGAACCGCGCCCGGTCGGGCACCGGCAAGAAGCTGCCGTACAGCGCGAGCTCGAGGTCGCCGTGCTCGGCGACGATCGGGTGGTGCACCGTCACCAGCTTGGTGCCGTCGGGGAACGTACCCTCGACCTGGACCTCGGTCACCAGCTCGGGCACGCCGTCCATCACCTGGCGGCGGCCGAGCAGCGTCCGGCCGAGGTCCATCAGCTCGGCGACCGGGCGGCCGTCGCGGATCAGCTCGAGCAGCTGGGTCGCGATCAGCGCGACCGCCTCGGGGTAGTTGAGCCGCACCCCGCGCGCCAGCCGCTTCTGCGCCAGCGCGCCGGCCTGGTGGAGCACCAGCTTGTCGATCTCGCGGGGCAGAAGCCGCATGCCCGAACGCTATCATCGCGCGGCCGCGCCCGGGTTTCCGCCGCGTTTCGTCACGCCGATCACCACCGCCGCTGCCACGGCACCGGCGCCGAGCTCGCCGCACGCCTCGCCGATCAGCGCGCGCGCCGCGCCGGTGACCAGATCGACGCGCATGCCGGCGAGCGGGCTGCCCGCGACGACGATCGGCGCGCGCGGGGCCAGGCAACTCGCCGCGCGTGTTGTCTCGGAGTACGTGTTGCACGCGCCGGGCAACAGGGCGGATCCAGACAGCAGCAAAAGCGCCTTGATCCGCGATGGACTTCGCGAGCTCCGGCGACATCTGCCTCCAGGTTGAGCGACTACCAGGGGCCCATGTCAGTCGCGCCAGGCCTACAGGCGAGGCTGACCTCGCGGTTGCCCCGCCGTAATCTTTCACCGCTGGCGGTCTCGAGCCCTGACAAGGCAGGACCCGTTGTCGATACGGCGGCATCGCCAGCGACAGCGCGCACCGTCCCACCGTCTGCAACCTCCGACGGGCACTCCCGGGCGCCGCAATCTGCTCCTTGGTAATCCGAGGGTCGACCCTTGTTGTCATCGTCGAACCGGGGAAGGGTAAGCCCCCAATGGCACTTGCGGAACTGCTCGGCGAACGGTTCGAGGTCGAACACCGGATCATCACCGCCGCCCCCGGGATGGGCAAGTCGCGCCTGGGCGCCGAGTTCGTCAGCCGCGTCCAGCAGCGCGGCCAGCCGGTGGCGATCTGGGTCGGACGCGGCGACTCGCTCCGCGCCGGATCGACCCTCGATCTGCTCGCCCAGGCGCTGCGCAGCGCCCTCGACCTCCACGGCGGTGAGCCGCTCGCCGAGCGCCGCGACCAGATCCGAGATCGAATCGCCGGGTGCGTCCGCGAAACCGAGCACGTCCGCGTCGCCGCATTCCTGGGCGAGCTGGTCGGCGCGCCGTTCCCCGACGACGACGAGGCCGGCGCGGCCCTCCGGGCGGCGCGCCAGGATGCGCAGCTCATGAGCGAGCAGATGCGCAAGGCGTGGCTCGACTTCCTCGATGCCGAGACCTCCGCCCACCCGATCCTGCTCGTGCTCGAAGATCTGCACTGGGGCGATTTCGGCACCGCGCGGTTCATCGACACCGCGCTGCGCGACCGCGGCAACCGGCCGTGGATGGTCCTCGCGCTGGCCCGCCCCGAGGTGTTCGAGGCGTTCCCCCGGCTATGGGCCGACCGCAGGAACGTCCAGGAGATCCGGCTCAAGGAGCTGAGCCGCAAGGCCGGTGAGCGGCTGGTCCGCCAGGTGCTCGGCGACAGCGCCGGCCCCAAGACGATCGATCGCCTGGTCGAGCGCGCCGAGGGCAACGCACTCTACCTCGAGGAGCTGATCCGCACGGCGGCCGAGGGCAAGGACGACGCGCTCCCCGAGACCGTGCTGGCGATGGTCGAGACCCGGCTCGACCGGCTCCCCATCGAGGCCCGCCGCGTGCTGCGCGCCGCCAGCGTGTTTGGCGAGGTGTGCTGGGAGAGCGGCGTGGCCGGCCTCCTGGGTGGAGCCATCAGCGGAGCGAGCGTGGCCCAGTGGATCGCGAGGCTGGTGGAGCAGGAGGTGCTGGCGGCGCGCCCGAGCCACCGGTTTGCCGGAGAACAGGAGCTCATGTTTCGGCACGCGTTGCACCGCGAGGGGGCGTACGCAACGTTGACCGACGACGACAAGCGGCTCGGCCACCGCATCGCGGGCGAGTGGCTCGAGCAGCATGGCGAGGTCGACCCCATGGTCCTGGCCGGGCACTTCAATCGGGGCGGCCAGAGCGAGCGGGCGGCGAGGTACTACCTGCGCGCCTCGGAGCAGGCGATGCAGGTCCTCGACCTGGACGCCACCATGGCTCGCGCCGACCTCGGCCTCGCGTGCTCACCTCCGCCCGAGCTCCGGCTCGATCTGCTCGGCATGCGCTGCGAAGCCGCGCTCCAGAACTTGCCGCGGATCAACGAAACGCTGGGCGACGCCGAGGAGCTGAAGCGCTCGGCGCCCCGCGGCTCCCTCCCCTGGCTGAAGGGGATGATCATCTACAACGTCTGCACGTTCATCGCCGGCCGGATCGAAGATCTGCTGGCATCGCTCGCGTTGCTCCGGGAGGTCGACCCTGCCCCCGACGCCGCACGGTGGATGGCGCTCGCCCTCCTCAACGGGATCCACGTCCACGACACCATCGGACGCGTCCCGGAGTCCTCCGCGCTCGAGAAACAGTTCCGTGCCATCGCCCGCTCGACCTGGGACCAGAAGCCGAGCGCTCGTTACTGGTGGCACCTCGCCGTCGGGCTGAGGGCTTCCTACGCGGACGAAGACCCGTGGACCGGGCTGGTCCACAGCGACGCGATGCAGACGATCTTCGAGGAGATCGGCGGCGACGTGTAGTTCCTGAACGCGCAGCTGTTTCGCGGGATGAACCTCTGGTACCTGGGGGCGTTGCCCGTCGCGGAGCAGGTCCTGAGCGGGATCGCCGCCGTCGACGCCGCCCTGGGCATCGTGGCCTCGATCCGGCGGTTCTGCCTGTCCTGGCTGCGCGCCGACCGCAACGCGCTCGACGAGGCGCGCGCGCTCGCCGCCCAGCTGAGCGAGTTCGGCCACGCGCATCACCTGCAGCTGGACGAGGGTCGAGGTCGCTGGGTGCTCGCCGAGGTGCTGCGCCGCATCGGGGATCTCGAAGCCGCCGAGCGCGAGATCGTGCCGGCGCTCGAACTGGCGATCCCCATCGAGTATCCGGGCGTCCTGGCGACGCTCTCGGCGCTTCGCCTCGCGCAGGGCCGCGCCGAGGATGCCCTCGCCGCCGCCGAGGATGTCATGTCCCGCTGCACGACGATGGGCGGGTGCGGCATGTTCCGCGGTGCGTTCGTCCGGCTCGCCCACGCCGAGGCGCTCCACGCGACCGGCGCGCACGACGCGGCTCGACGCGCCATCACCGAGGCGCGGACGCGCCTGCTCACCACCGCCGACCGGATCGCCGACCCGACGTACAAGCAGAGCTTCCTCGCGGATGTCCCCGAAAATGCCAGGACCCTCGCGCTGGCACGCGCGTGGCTCGGTGACCCAGCTCCCGGCGCGTAGCGGTGAGGACAAGATCGCGGCCGCGGGCGATCACCACCGGCGCTGCCACGGGATGGCCCCGAGCTCGGCGCACGCCTCGCCGACCAGCGCGCGCACCGCGCCGGTGACCAGATCGACGCGCTCGCCCGCGATCCGGAACACGGCGCCGCCGGCGAGCGGACTGCCCGCGACCACGACCGGCGCGCGCGGCGCGGGGCGCGTGAGCTGCGCCAGCGCGCGAGCCGCGGCCACCGCCGCGCGCGGGCCTACCACGACACACGTCGCCAGCGCCGCGAACCGCTGCATGCGGGCGCCGGCGTCACCGTCGAGCACGACCCGATCGATCAGCCGGGGCTCGCCGGCGATCGCGACCTCGAGCGCGCTATCGATCCGCGCGGCCGACCAGCGCTCGCCGTACGCCACGCGCCCGGCGGTGAGCGTATCGACCAGGACCAGCGACGCGCCCGCGGCAAGCTCGATCGAGGTCGCCTGCACGAGCTCGGCGCCGCGGAACGGCACGACCGGATCGGGCGCAACGATCGCCGTCGCGTCCTCGTCGACCCGGACCATCGTGCGCTGCCGGGTCCGGCCGCGGTACACCTTGGTCGACGCCTGGGTGGTCACCACGCAGGTCGCGCCGCGGCCAACCGAGACCTCGAGCGCGAGGTCGTCGCCATCGACCAGCCCGCCGCCGAGGTTGCCGGCGACGATCCATGCCGCGCCGCCCGGCCGCCGCGGACACAGCAAGCGCAGCGGACCGGCCGGCCGCGCGCGATGCACGGCGCTGCCCGCCGCATCGCCGCGCACCACGACCGAGGCCACCGCTTCGCGCATGCGTCACGATATACGACGTCCCCCACCCGGGTGGCGACGGTGCGCCCCACCGGCTCAGCCGGGCGTCCGGGTCCCCAGCATCGCGACGGTGCCCTCGGCGGAGGTCGCGCCGGTGACGTGGACGGTGCCGGCGAGCCGCATCTCGCAGAGCTGCGCGGTATCGGTCTCGACCTCGAGCGTGCCGGCCACCGCGGTCTCGGTGGTGCTGCCCGCCCGCGCGCTGGTCATCCGCAGCACCATCGTGAAGTGCGCGCGGTTGGCGCGGTGCTCGACGAACGTGAGCGCCAGCTGGGTGACGTCGTGCTCACCGCCGAACAGGCGCGCTGCCAGCGCCGGTGGCACGTCGACCGCCTCGCCGGCGCGAAACTCGAGCTGCGCGAGCACCATCGGCAGCGAGTCGCCGCGGCCGAACCGCTTCTCGGCGACGCGAACCGCCTGGTCGTCGTCAGGCGCCACCGGCGCGCCGTCGGGACCGGTCACGGTCAGCGCGCCGCCGGTGGCATCGAGCACGAATGTCTTGCCCTGGAGCGGCGACGCGCGGCGCCGCTCGGTGAGGTCGAGTTGCTCGACGACAAGGTGCTCGAGGTACGCAACGCGCGCCCGGGTGACGACCCGCGGCGTGGCGCCGAACACCTCGACGCGCTTCCGGATCGTCCGCACGCGCGTGTGGGGGCGCGCGGCGCCGTCCAGCTCGAGCAGCAGCGCGGTCTCCACGCGGTCCTGCTCGGTCCATGCCGAGCCGGGCGCCGGGACGCGATAGCGCACCACGGTCATCAGAACACGTAGTCCCAGGCGTCCTCGATGCCGCCGCCGATCGCGCTGCCGACGTCGTACGCGGTGTCCGCCACCCACTCGCCGGCCTCGACGATCTTGCCCCCGACGTACTTGACGCCGTTCTTGATGTCGCTGATCACCCCCTTGAACTTGTTCCAGATCTCGACCGCGTCCTCGATCAGGCCGGTCAGCGTCTGATACGGTCCCCAGCCCTTGAAGTTGCCGAGCAGCTGATCGATCCCGACGCCGCCGCCCGATTCCTTGCCGGACTTGGGCCCCGCAGTGCCCTCGACGGATCGCGCGCCCGAGGCCTGGCTCGCGGGCAGCGATGCGGTCGCGGGGACCTTCGCGGCGACCGGCGGCCGGTCCGGGATGTTCGGCTCCTGCTTCTTCATGTCGCCGCCGAGGTCGAGGTTGAACGCGAACAGCTGGCGCCTGGGCATCAGCGTGAACTGGGCCAGCGGATCGCCGTCCCACGTCGGCTCGTACACACCGTCGAGGATGCTGAGCTTGGCGTACGGCGTGACCGCGGCGTCGATCCCGAAGTCGAGCGACATGCCGACGCTGGCCGCCGCGTCGAGCCCGCCGTCGGGCCGGTAGGTCACCGGCACCTTGAGGTCGGCGTTGAGCGAGGCGAGCGCGGTGACCGGCACCTTGATGCCGGCGCTGCCCGACAGGAGATATCCCGACGCGACCGAGAACCCCAGGCCGATCGACGGCGTGCCGACCAGGCCGGCGTGGAGGTCGGCATGCACGTCCATCTCCGCGGTGATCGCCTTGAAGCTCAGATCGGTGAGGTCGAGGTCCTCGATCCGCGCCGTCGGCTTGACCCCGAGGTGCAGGCCGTAGAGGAACTCGAGGCTGAAGCCCATCGCCAGGTCGAGGCTGATCAGCGGCGGGAGCCCGAACAGCGGGATGTTCTTCTCGTACTCGAACAGCGTCTTGCGCTTGTCGGGCGCATCGAGGATCTTGATCGGATCCCGCGTGGTGACCTCGACCGACGCCTTGTCGGTCCGCGAGTTGTAGTCGACGTGGCCCTCGAGGATCATGTCCTTGCCGACCTTGGCCGAGACGTCGCCGTGCAGCGTGAGCCCGTCGGATCGGTGGTAGGCCGCCAGCACGCTGCCGTAGACCTTGTCCTCCGCGGGATCGCCGAACTGGAGGTTGACCGACGCGTCGTCGAGGGTGAACCCGTCCTTGTCGATGTGCGCGCCGAGCTTGGCGGTCTTGACCTGCTTGATGCCGGACAGCTCGAGCTCGAACGCCGCCGACGTGTTGCCTTCCGCGTCGAGCCTGGCCTCGAGCTTGGGCACCGAGAAGTACTTGCCGAACTTGAGCGCCGTGGTCGACCGGATCGAGCCGCTGTAGCGCCCCTCGTGGTCGAGCTGGACCTCGGCGTGGAGCCCGGCCGCGCCGCCCTCGGCGATCGCCGACAGCCCGGGCAGCGCCACCGCGACGTCGCCGCGGATCTGCCCCGACAGCTTGTCGTCGCTGTACAGGATCGTGCCGCCGAGCGTTCCGGTGAACACCGGCTCCTTGTCCCTGGGGATCCGGAGCTCCGGTGAGTCGTAGCTGAACTCGGCGCGCTTGAGCTTGTTGTGCTGGAGCTCCGCCGACGCGTACGCCTTGCCGAAGCTGCCCAGGTCGGCGCCGAGCTTGATCAGGCCGGAGAAGTCGCCGCGCTCCATGTCGTAGCGCACCCCGTAGGCCTCGCCCGACAGCGTGACGGCGCCGAGCTTCTTCGAGTAGCTCGCCGCGTCGATCCCGAACTTCCAGTGGCCGGCCTCGTACTCGACGACCACGGCGAAGTTCTCGAGCCCGTCGACCAGGCCCTTGCCGACCATCGCGGTGCCCTTGAACGTCCAGTTGCTGCCGTCCCAGCCGACCACCACGGTGCCGGTGATCGACTTGTCGTGCGTGCCGAGCACCAGGACGCCGCTGACTGCGAGCCCCGCGCTGGTGTACCGGGCGACCAGGATCGAGTCATCGAGGTTGACCTTGGGGATCCCGCTCGGGCCCCCCTTGAGCTTGAGCGTGGCCTCGACGCCGTCGTCGACCAGCTTCGCCTCGGTGGTGACCCGCCCCAGGATCTTGTCGATCGAGGTGGTCAGCTGCGGCAGCTTGTTCTCGACCACGCCGCTCTCGCCGTCGCCGGGCTGGATCTTCGCGGTGACCTTGTTGCCCTTGATCCCGCCCGCGAGATCGGCGTCCATCGTGAGCGT
>DATAPF010000282.1:0-23930 GCA_036265355.1 Kofleriaceae bacterium
ACTTCGACGACGCGTGGTACCCGGGTGAAGGGCTGGTCACCGTGACGTTCGTCGAGACCGCCGGCAAGACGACGCTGACCGTGACGATGCGGTACGAGTCCACGGCTGCACGCGACGGTGTGCTCGCATCGCCGATGGAGAAGGGTGTGTCGGCGAGCTACGACAAGCTCGAGGACATGCTCACGGCCGGCGGCTGACGTTCAGGCTGACGTCACTGGATCCCCGTCGTAGCTCACCTGCGCCCACCGCGCCGACACGGCCGCGAGATCCAGCGGGGTTGTTCTGTCCGCGTGCGCCGCGCGTTCGACCTCGGCCAACAGGGCGCGCAGCGGCTCAGCCACGCCGGCCCAGCACCCGGGGAGCTCGATCTTGGCCATGCCCCATCCTGCCCGGGCTAGCCGCGACCTCGAACCGGCGCGCTTCCCGCGCCGCCGCGGTCACTGCCGCCAGATCACGATCGCGGTGAGCCCGACGAGCTGTCGCCCGGCGCTGCCCGCGGGCTCCCACAGCTGGAGCTGCTCGACCGCCAGGTCGGCCGCGATCGTTCCATCCGGCCGGACCAGGGCGAGCGTACGCAGCGGCAGCGCATCGTCGCTTCGCGGCGGGGCGATCAGCGGGGCGATCGGCGCCTGGGCGACCACGGCGCCGCCGGCCAGGAGGATCACGCGGTCGGCCGCGAGGACCAGCCCCGGACCGGAAGTGCTGGCGTTCGAGCCGGTGCTCGCCAGCGCCGGATCCGGTTCGTCGAGCTGGCGGGCGAGCTCGATCCACTCGACCTGGCCCGCCGCGCCCGGAAACCGGCCGTGCGCGCGAAGCACCGTGGTCGTGCCGCCCGGCCTGGCCGGCTCCGCGCCGCGCGAAGCCACGCCGAGCCTCCGGAGGCACTCGGTGACCTGCCAGGATCGAACGCACGCGGCGGTCGAGCCGGTCAGGACCCGCCGCACCGCCGGCTCGCCGCCCAGGTCCCCGAGCTGGCGGAGCGCGTCCTCGAGCTCGGCATAGCGCTCCGGCAAGAGCTCGATCCGCGCTGGTCCGGGCGCCTCGGCCACCTCCCGGCCCGCGCCGGCCTCATCGAGGATGGCCGCCGCGCGACCGGCCTGCGAGCGGATCGACAGCGGCACCGCGCCGAGCGGCCCGAACGCTGCGATCAGCGCGAACGCGATCACCACCGCGGGCACCTCCCAGGACAGCGCTGCCCGGCCGCGCCGCCAGCGCACCGTCCCGACGAGGCTCAGGGCCGTCAGGCAGAGCAAGCCCATCCCGCGCACCGCGCGAAACGGCGTGATCCCGTGCTGGGCGACGCGGCTCCACAGCGCCCACCCGGCCATCGGCAGCAGCGCGAGCAGGATCACCGGGAACGCCCGGGTCAGCCGCACGCTCCACCGCCGCGCCCAGCGGTGCGGATCGGCCGGCGCCAGCACGGCCGTGCCGCTGCCCTCGCCGAGCACCGACGACACGATCAGCGTGCTGACGAAGCCGGCGAAGCCCGCCGCCAGGATCAGCGGCGACAGCATGTTGCGCGGCAACTCCCCGCGCGCTCGGGCCAGGATCTCGTAGGCCACGAGGATGACGAGCATGGTGGCGACGAACGGCGCGCCGATCATGGTCGCGAGCCGGCGCCACAGCTCCGGCATCCGGCCGCCGCCCGCGGCATCGTCAGCGCACAGCCGGTGGAGGTAGATCAGGACGAAGCCGCAGCCCACGAGGATCAGCGCATCGATCCCGAGCCGCTCGACACGCAGATCGAACAGCTCCCGGAGCGCGAGTTGCACCACGTACACCGCGGCGATCCCGCTCGCGCACAGGATGGTCCACGTGGTGGTCTGCTCGAAGAACCGCCGCACGAACCGCGCGAACGGCGGACCCGGGAGGACGAACGGCACCAGCACGGCCGCGACCAGCGCGAGCAGGTACGGCCAGTGGAACGCGGCATGGTCCAGCCCGTGTCTGTCCAGCGTCGCCGAGATCACCGCGAACACGCCGGCGGCGGCGAGACCGCCGGCAGCCAGCGGGATGCGGCGCCCGAACCGGTCCAGCCGGTGCGCCGCGAACGCGAGCGGCGTCGCGATCAGCCCCGTGAGCAAGAGCCGCAGGCACCAGACCTCCGGGCCACCGTGCACCAGGCCGATCGCGCCGGCGGCCGACGCCGCCACGATCACCGTCTCGACCGGCAGCTGGCGCCAGGCCCCCCGCAAGAACGTGTTCCACGGCGACCTCATGACAGATGGTACGCGCAAGCTGGCGCGGTTATTGCGGCTACGGCTTCGTAGACTACGCCGACTTCCAGCTCGATGCCCATGCGCTCGGCTTCACCACCGGCCACACCGGAGAGCTGATCTACGCCGGTGGTGGCAAGCGACCGTCCTGGATCGCGGCACGCAGGCGGCGATCCAGACGCTGGTGGAGAGCGCCATCGCCGTCGAAGCGGATCAACATCGTTCCCTCACAGAAGTGGTACTCGCAGAATAGCGCAAACTGGACCTGTCGCCATCCGAAGGTCAGGTCAGTCTGCACGAGACGATCGGTATGAAGGAACGCCACATATGCCAGTCGCGTATTGCGCGACAGCGAGGTCATCCATGAGATCGAAGATCCTCAGTGTATCTGCGCTCGCCGGGATTTCCGGGCGGGCGCTCGCCGCCACCGCAGCCATGACGGTGGTGGCGCTGGGCGCACCAGGCGCAGCGGCTCCCGCGTCAGCGCAGCCATCCGAGTCGTCGGCCCGCCCCGAGTGGGTCGGGACGTGGGCGACCGCGCTGACCGCGGCCAGTCCGTTCGACACCGGCCGCTCCCTGTCCGGGTTCGAGGACGAGTCGATCCGCATGATCGTCCAGACCTCGGTCGGCGGGGGCCTGGTACGGATCCGGTTGAGCAACGCGCACGGCGACCGGGCCCTGACCATCGGCCATGCGACGGTTGCCCGGCCGGCGAGCCCGTCCGCGCCCGACCTCGAGCCGCACAGCGTGAAGCAGCTGTCGTTCCGCGGCAGGCTGACCGTGACCGTGCCTGCGGGTGAGGAGGTCGTCAGCGATCCGCTGCCGATGTTCGTGCAGCCGCTGAGCCAGCTCGCCGTGACGATCTACCTGCCCCAGGCCACCGGGCCAGCGTCGTGGCACTGGTTCGCCCGCCAGACGGCGTTCGTCTACGACGGGGATCACGCCGCGGACCCAGCTGGAGATGGTTCCACCATGACCCTCGAGAGCTTCTACTTCCTCGCCGGGGTCGAGGTGCGCGACGACGAACGGCGCGATGGCGCCGTCGTCGTGCTCGGTGATTCCATCAGCGACGGGCCGTTCTTGACCCTGAACGCCAACCAGCGCTGGCCGGACTTCCTCGCCCAGCGGATCTCGCGCACGCGACACGGCGCTCGCGAGCTCGGCATCCTGAACGTGGCCCTGTCAGGCAACGCGGCCGCGCACGACGGCGACGAGCTGGGACTTCCGGAGCTCGGGCCCAGCGGGCTGAACCGGCTGGGTGAGCACGTCTTCGACCAGCCGGGCGTGCGCACGGTCATCGTGGAGCTCGGACTGAACGACATCTTCCAGCACGACGATTCGCCGGAGGCGATCGTTGCGGGACTTCAACAGATCGCCGTCGAGCTGCACCAGCACGGCCTCCGGGTCCTGCTCAGCACGCTGGTCCCGGCCACCGGCGACCCGTCGTGGACGCCCGTGCGGGAGGCAACGCGCCAGGCGGTGAACCAGTACGTCAGAACGACGCGCGACGCCGACGGCGTCGTCGACCTCGACCTCGCGCTCCGCGACCCGGCGAACCCGGCCCAGCTGAATCCGGCATTCGACGGCGGGGATCACGTCCATCCGAATGCACAGGGCAACATGGCCATCGCCGCGATCGTTCCGCTCTCGCGGCTTTGACCCGGGCGGGCGGCCTCGTCAACTGCGGACCGGCGCCGCCGCTCAGAACGGCAAGAACGCCGATGAGAACTGCCAGGTGCTCTGCGCCACGCCGCTGCACGTCGCCGACGCGAAGCCCTGGCCCGCGCAGCCGCCGTTGTCGCGCGCCATCGACCAGAACGCCAGGCGGTTGATGAAGCTCTGGCCCTTGGCCCAGTTCGTCAGATCGGTGGCGTTCGCGAGCGTGAACATCTCGGTGTTGGTGTCGTTGACGCCGATCATCGGGGTGACGCCGATCATGTCGCCGGTCTGGTTGCGGGTCGCCTGTGCAGCCTGCTGGGCCGACAGCAGCATGTTGCCGCCGTTGTCGTTGGCCGAGCCGTAGTCCATCGCCATCACGTTGATCGTGTCGGGGTGAAAGCCCACGGCGTGACACGCATTGACGATGCTCAATCCCGCCGACACCAGGCCGGTGGGCAGGACCGGCAGGGTCAGCGACACCGACTTGCTGGGGTTGGCGGCTTTGAGGCCGGCGAGCGCCTGGGCGACGATCGTGGTGTTGATCCCACCCTCGATGTCGAAGTCCTGGCCCGCGATGTTGGGATAGGCGTTGAACACCGACTGGTACATCGCCTGGAGCTGGCTGGCGTTGCCGCACGAGCTCTGGATCGAACCGGCGGCACCGCCCCACGAGATGATCACCTGGGTGCCCTGCGCGACCAGGGCGTTGATCGCGGACTTGACCGAGGTGCCGTTGGGGAACATCGCGCTGGACACGTTGCCGAGCCCGCCGCCCCAGACCGCGGTGCAGCCGCCATCGACCAGGAACGCCAGGGTGATCGCCTTGAGCCGGGCCGCCTGCGCGTTGGCCGCGACCTGCGAGCCGACGCCCAGGCTGATGTCGGCGTACGGGGCGAACCGGGTGGTGCCACCACCACCACCGCCACCGCCACCGCCACCGCCACCGCCACCACCGCCGCTACCGCTACCGCCACCACCGCCGCCGCCGCCGCCGCTCGAGCATGCGCCCTGGCTGGTCCACGGCATGCCGCTGCCCGGACCGCCGTTGTGGGTGACGGGGTCCTCGCCGAGAGTCCACCAGTTGGCCTGGTAGTTGATCCCGCTCTCGCTCGCCATGTTCCCGGCCGTGAAGACCTGCCCGGAGCTCCACGCAGGCGCACAGGCGGCCTGTGCATGCCCGCGACCGGCATACCCGGTCAAGACCACGGAGATCGTGAGTGCTGGAAGCAGCCATCGTTGTCGCTCGTACATTGCAGTCTCCTGAGGTGAGGGCGCGGGGACAGCTTCGGTGAGATTTCGATGTGGCCGTTCGATGCAGATCGAGATTGGGCGTGACAGCATTCCGGCACCGGTGCGCTGAGGTCCCGCGCGTTTTGTTTCGCGCACCGGGTCCGCGATCCGAGCTGAGGCGACCGCCGACCGCGCTGACGGTTCCCGGTCTGTCGTGCAGGGGAGTGCCTGTTCCGCCGGGAACCACGGACACCATGCAACCAATCTAGAACCAAGTCAATACCACCAGAGAGGATTTCGATCGAGACCGGTGCTGCGAACTGCGTCCTGTCAGGGGTTCGATATCTGAATCTTCTAATTAGTTCCGTGTCTTATCAGGCAACGTCGCGCCGGATCGTCGATCCGGATTAGATTGGTATTATATTGGTTCCATTATGCCCCGGAACGTCCAGCACTGGTGATTGCCGCCGTTGCTGGTGAACGGGTCGACCGTGGCGTGATCCGCGGTCGACCCGCCCTTGACCTCCATCACCTTGCCCGACGGCCTGCCGGTGAAGGCGAGCGAGGTGTTCGCTGCGGTGATCGTGCCTGCGGCCGCGTTGATGGTGATTGATCTGGAGCCCGGGCATCGGGCCGAAGCCGAGCGCGCCCATTGTAGGATGCGCGGCATGACCGTATCGCTGTGGTCGCTGCTGGCCGGTGGGTTCACGCTGTGGGCGGCCGCGATGGCCGTCGTGGTCGTCCTGCAGCGACGGTCACCCGCGGCGACGATCGCCTGGCTCCTGCTGCTCGTGCTGCTGCCGCTCGGTGGCTGGCTGGTCTATCGCCTGATCGGCCCGCTGCGGCTCGAGCGGCGCAAGGCGCGGCGGCGAGTCACCCGCAAGCTGGTCGAGGAGGCGACCGCGGCGCTGTGGGAGATCGAGCACAGCGCGCCGACCCACCACCGCGACCAGCTCGCCCGGGTCGCGATCGCGGCCGGCGAGGCGCCACCGCTGCACGCGGAGTCCGTCGAGCTCTACACCGAGGGCCAGGCCAAGTACCACGCGCTCGCCGAGGCGATCGAGGCAGCGAAGCACCACATCCACCTCGAGTACTACATCTGGGAGAACGATCGGATCGGCTGCCGGCTGCGCGATCAGCTCGCCGCGCGGGCGCGCGCCGGCGTCGAGGTCCGCGTGATCGTCGATGGCACCGGCTCGCTCCACGCGACCGGCCGATTCTTCCGGCCGCTGCGCGACGCCGGCGCGACGGTCGCGTGGTTCAACCCGGTCTCGCTGTTCCGGATCTGGAGACGGCGCGCCGATTTCCGCTCGCACCGCAAGATCATGGTGTGCGACGGCCGCGTCGGCTTCACCGGCGGGATCAACGTCGCCGATGCCGAGACCACCGAGTTCAGCGGCGACCAGGCATGGCGCGACACGCACCTGCGGTTCGAGGGCTCGGCGGTCCGCGTCCTGCAGCGCGTGTTTGCCGAGGACTGGTTCTACGCGACCGATCGCGAGATCCCGTCGAGCGAGGCGTACTTTCCGATCTCGACCACCGCCGGCGGCGAGATCGTGCAGATCGTCGCGTCCGGCCCGGACTTCGACATGTTCGCGATCCACAAGGTGTTCTTCGCCGCGATCAACCGCGCCGAGTCCCGCGTGTGGCTGACCACGCCGTACTTCGTGCCCGACGACGCGATCCTCAGCGCGCTGGTGTCCGCCGCCATGCGCGGCGTCGACGTGCGCGTCATCGCTCCGGCGCGCAGCGACAGCCGGCTGGTGGACCTCGCGGCGCGCAGCTACTTCCCCGACATGCTCGCCGCCGGGGCGCGCATCTTCGAGTACCTGCCGCGCTTCGTCCACGCCAAGACCTTCGTGGTCGACGACGATGTCGCGATCATCGGCACCGCCAACCTCGACAACCGCAGCTTCCGCCTCGACTTCGAGGTCGCCGCCGTGATCTACGGCGCGGCGATGAACGCCCGGCTCGACGCCGTGTTCCAGGCCGACCTCGCGCACTGCCGCGAGGTCCAGCGCAGCGCCGGGCACCAGCCGTTCTGGCCCCGGCTCGGCCAGGCCGGCGCGCGCCTGTTCTCGCCGCTGCTGTGACTCGCTACTCGACCACGCGGATCAGCGCGAACAACGCGGACATCGCGACCACGATCGCTCCGGTCGCGATCACCAGGCGGGCAGCCAGCAAGCGGCGCATCGATGACTCCTTCTCCTTGTATCAGGGCTGCTAGACGAAGCTGTAGCGCTCGGAGTGGTACTTCGTCATCGGTACGTTCAGCTTGCCGAGCGCGCTCTCGATCGCATCCATCATCACGTTCGGTCCGCAGATGAAGTACTCGTGTTCCGCGTAGGGCGCCGGTAGATGGCGCTGGAGCACGTCCGCGGTGATGAACCCGCGCTCGCCCGTCCAGCCGGCCGGAGGATTCTCCAGCACGTGGACGACCGTCAGGTCCAGGCGCGGCTTCAGGGCCTCGAGCTCCTCGCGGAAGGTGATCGCGTCCCAGTCCTTGCTCCCGTAGAGCAAGATCACCGGTCGCCGATCGCCCTGGTCGGCGAGCGTGCGGATCATGCTCATCATCGGCGTGATGCCGACGCCGCCGGCGATCAGCACGTGCATGTCCGCCGGGTTGCCCGTGGTGAACGCGCCGTACGGGCCGTCGATGTAGACCCGGCGCCCCACCGGCACCTTCGCGATGTCGCTGGTGAAGTCACCCAGCTCGCGGATCGCCATCTCGACCCGGCCGTCCGATACCGCCGCGCTCGACGAGAACGAGAACGGGTGCGCGGTGATCTTGAACGGGCTCCCCCACACGGTCAGCCAGCCGAACTGTCCGGGGCGAAACCGGAGCCCGGCGTGACCGTCGGGCTGCATCCCCAGCGTCCAGGTATCGCCGCGCTCCTTGCGCACCTCCGTGATGGTGAACGGCCGGCGCAGGATGAACAGCGGCTTGACGATGCGCACGTACGCGAGGAGCGCGATCCAGAACAGCGTGAGACCGATCCACAGCCCGCGCTTGACCGGATCTTCGAGGTAGAAGCTCCATCCGACCATGTGCGCGGTCCCGGCGGCCACCGCGACGACGGCGAGCACGATGTGGGATGCATGCCACACCTCGTAGCGGAGCTTCAGCTTCGTCCGCCACACCGCCATCACCACGATCGCGATCAGCGAGTATGTCGACAGCGCCGCGAACCGGGCCCGCCACGGCGCGGTGAACGAGTCGAGCAGCCGGAGCAGCTCCGGGCGCGTGACGAACAGGATGATCGGGTGCGCGATCACCAGCGCGATCGCGACGAGCGAGAGCTGGCGGTGGAACTGATAGATCACATCCTCGCCCCACGGCTCGGTGACGTGCCGGAACCGCGCGGTCAGACCGAACTGCAGGCCCATCATCGCCAGGCCGGCGTAGCCGATCGCGACCGAGAATTCGGTCCAGAACGACCGCGCCGGCGGCATCGAGCCCACCAGCAACGCGAACAGCGGCGCGAGGATGAACAGCAGGTAGGCGATCAGCCAGGCGACCCCGCGCGGGGTGACGTTGTGGCCGGCCCGAGGCTGCGTCGCTCCGGGCATCGCGGTCACGCTCTCGGGATGGGTCATCGATGGACTCGTCACGCGATGCGGAACTGCCAGCCTCGTGCCACACGGGCGACGCGACGATCGCCGAGGCGCGATCGCCGAGGCGGCGACGGCATGGTTCGCGCACGACTGCCGATCATGGCTCTCGACGCACTGTCGGGGCGCGCCGAACGGATCGCCTACGGCCGCCGCCTACGCCGCAGACTTCCACGCTCGAGCCACGCGACCTGGCAGCCGCCCGTCGACCGGCCGAACCCGGTGGACCTGCTCGAGCAATCGCACGCGTCGCGCCTGCCGCAGCTGGCGCCGGTGCGCTGGGGTCGCATGGTCCAGTCGCCGTTCGCCTTCCTGCGCGGTTCGGCGATGGTGATGGCCTGGGACGTCGCGCACCTGCCGCACGGCGAGGCCTACGTCCAGGCCTGTGGCGACGCACACCTGTGCAACTTCGGGGTCTCCGCGACGCCCGAACGCCGGCTGATCTTCGATCTGCGCGACTTCGACGAGACCCTGCCCGCGCCGTGGGAGTGGGACGTCAAGCGACTCGCGGCGAGCGTGGTGGTCGCGTGCCGGCAGCGCGGGATGTCGCGGGCGCGCACGCACGAGGCGGTGCTCCTGTGCGCCGCGAGCTACCGCGAGGCCGTACGCGACGCGGTGGAGCTGACGCACAAGGAGATCTGGTATCGCCGCGTCGATGCCCCCGCGCTCGAGGCCGATGCGACCGGCGTGACCAGGCGCTACTTCCGGCGCCTGTTCCGCAAGGCGCGGCGCCGCACCAGCAAGCGCGAGGTCGGACGGCTGGTCGTGAGCGTCGACGGGGAGCCGAGCATCCGCGAGGATCCGCCGCTGATCTTCCCCGTCAGGGATTCGCGCGTGCACAGCAACATGTGCACGCTGCTCGACGAATACGCCCATTCGCTGTCGCCCGATCGGCGCGTGCTGCTCGACAGCTACAAGATCATCGACGTCGCGTACCGCGTCGTCGGCGTCGGCAGCGTCGGCACGCGCTGCCTGGTCGCGCTGCTGTTCGGCGATGGCGGCGACGACCCGCTGTTCCTGCAGCTCAAGGAGGCCAACCGCTCGGTGCTCGAGCCGTTCGTGCGCCGCTGTCCCTACGCGAACCAGGGCGAGCGCGTCGTCCAGGGCCAGCGGATCATCCAGGCGGCGAGCGATCTGTTCCTCGGCTGGAAGACGTTCGACGACCACGACTTCTACGTCCGCCAGCTCAAGGACATGAAGGGCACGGTCGACATCGACGAGATGGACCCGCAGACCATCGTGGACTTCGCGGAGCTGTGCGGCATGACGCTCGGCCATGCCCACGCGCGCAGCGGGGACTTCTGTCAGATCGCCGGCTACCTCGGCAAGAGCGAGCGGTTCGACACCGCGATCACCGAGTTCGCCGAGGCCTACGCCGATCAGGTCGAGCGCGACCACGCGCTGCTCGAGAACGCGGTGCGCGCCGGCCGGATCGCCGTCGAGCACGTCGCGTAGCGTCGCGACCGTTTCGCCGCCTCACACGTGGTCCCGCCAGCTGTGCTCGGGCTGATAGCCCAGGATCCGCTTCGCCTTGTCGATCGACAGCAGCGTGCCGGTCGGCGTCATCGCCGGGCGAAGCTCGACCCCGGGAAACACCTCCGCCATCAGCGCTGCGTTCGGGCGAGTCATCACTGTGTCTGCGTTGGCGATGATGAACGCCTCGAAGCCGGTGAACCTGGCCTCGATCGCCTTGCGCACGGCCTGCGCCCCATCGCGCGCGTCGATGTAGCTCCACAGGTTCCACTTCCGCTTCCGGGCATCGGCGTCGAACCGCGGGAACGCCTGGTAGTCCTCGACGTCCATGACGTTGGAGAATCGCAGCGCCGCGATCTTCAGCGCGGGATCCCAGCGAGTGAACTGCTGCGCGATCGTCTCGTCGACCAGCTTGCCCAGCGAGTAGGCGGACTCCGGCCGCGGATCGCACGCCTCGTCCACCGGCACGTAGGGCGGCGGGTGGTCGAATGGCAGGCCGAGCACCGTCTCGCTCGACGCGAACACCACGTTCTTGATGCCGAGCACGCGGGCCGCCTCGAACACGTGGTAGGTCGCCGGCACGTTGTTGGCGAAGGTCCGCGCGTTCGCAAACAGCCCGGGCGCGGGGATCGCCGCGAGGTGGACCACCGCATCGAACGGGCCCCGGTGCTCGTCGACCCCGCTCAGCGCGGCGATGACCTCACCGAAATCGCGCAGATCGACGCGCACGGTCGGTGCGATCGGATCCCTGGGGATCACCTGGTCGAGGTTCAGCACGCGATAGCCATGCGCGATGAGGTCGGTGAGCACCGCGCGTCCGAGCTTGCCGCTGCCGCCGGTCACGATCACTTTGGGCACTGGATCCTCCGTGGCCGCGAGGATTTCATCGCGCGCCAGCGCTGTCCACCGAGCGAGCCGGGGGCCGGTCGGAATCTAGGGCGTGGTCATCCGCCAGATCTGGTTGGTGCCGCCGTTGACCGTCCACGGGTCGATCGCAGCGGCGTCGGCCGACGAGGACTGGAATACCTCGGCGACCTTGCCGCTGTTCTTGTTGACCAGGCGGACCGCACCGCCGTCGAGATCGACGACCCGCCACTTCTGGTTGTTGGCGCCGTTGCTGGTGAACTGGACCAGCGCGGCGCCGTCCGCGGTCGACGCCGGCGGGACGTCGAGCAGCTTGCCGCTGTTCACGTTGGTGACGCGGAAGTAGCCGGTGCCATCGTAATCGAGCGTCCGGCGCTGGTGACCTCCATCACCTTGCACCACGCCATGCCGGTGAAGGTGAACGAGGGGTTCGCCCCGGCGCGGGCGCTGTACGGCAGCCGACGGAAATACCGGTTCGTGTCGACGTCGCCGGCATCCGGAACAACGGTGAGCCGGTTGTGGGACGCTCGCGAGCGTTGCGCTCTGGGAGGTAGCGACGTTCGGACCGGACCCGGCACGTTGGCCAGTCCACCGGGCAGCGACACCTCGAGCAAGGGATGCAGCATACATGTCATACACGAGACAACCAGTACGTTCGTCGTTGTTCGTCCTGGCCGCGGCGATCGCCGCGGCGGTTCCCGCGACCGCGCGAGCGGATGCCTACGGCGCTCCCATCATCGCCAACACCGTCACTTCGGGACATCAGGAGGTGACAGGCGTCTTCAGCTGCGCACATCGCAACTCGGCCGTTCTGTGGACGGACACAGGTCGCGGGGATGGCCTGTACTCGAGACTGTTCAGCGGCGGAGGCATCGCGTTGCAGCCGAGCGAAAACTTCGTCAATCCGACAGGCGGCGCGGTCCCGGGCACCGGCTGCTTCGCCACGACGACCACCCTCTCGGACGGAGATGGCGGCGGTGCATTCGTCACGGTGTACGATCAAGCAGGGAATGTCGTCATCCCGCAGTTCCGCGCCAATGACACGATATCTGGAATCCAGGTCGCCGCGAGCGCCGCCGTCAACGCCAGCGGCCAGTTTGCGGTCTCATGGCTGGATGCCAGGGTGATGCCGAACGTCATCATATGGAGCGTGTACGTGAAGCTGTTCCGTGCAAACGGCACGTCGGTGGCTCCCGCACAGCTGGTATTCACGGCGGCAAGCGGCGACACCGCCGGCCTGCCCAGCATCGCGATCAACGACCAGAGCGCCTTCGTCGTGGCCTGGCAGACCGGAGGTGGACCGAACTACGATGTGTACTTCAGGCGGTACAGCTCCTCCGGCTTCGCGTCGGGGCCGGCGCTCCTGGCAGCCGCGAACAGCGCAGGCTTTCAGATGGCCCAGAATGTCGCGATCGGTCCCGCTGGCGACTTCGTGGTCGCCTGGGAGACCTCGCCGGACCGAGTGACCGGCTGGCAGAGCTATGCTCGACACTTCGACGCGAACAGCGCTGCCCTCACCGGCGACATTCAGATCACCACCGAGGCAAACATGAACTTTCACTCCCCGAACGTCGCCATGGACCCCAGCGGCAACTTCATGGTGACCTGGTATGACTGGCACAACGAATCTGGCGTGCAATCGCAGGTGTTCGCCAGGTATTATAGCAGCGCCGGCATCGCGCTGGGCCCGCAACTTGTCGTTCCCACGGACACGACGCTGGTCAGCTATTTACCGGTCATCGCCATGGACGGCGACGGGAATGCCACGATCGCATGGTGGCAGTTCGATCCTGTGAAGGGCGATGTGGACGTCGCCGTACGCCGCTACCAGCCCGTGGGGATCACCGTGCAACCGATCGCGGACGGCGCAACGATCGATGACCTGTCCGGCGCGACCGGCAGCTGGCAGTACTTCAAGGTCACCGTACCGCCGGGGCACAGCACCGTGGACATCTTCATTTCCGGGAGCGTCGGTGATGCCGATCTGTACGTCCGCTACGGGGCGATCCCGAGCGCCACGAGCTGGGACGGCCGGCCGTTCCTGAACGGCAGCAACGAGGGCGCAGAGATGCTGAATTTTCCGGCGGGAGACTGGCATATTGGCATCAACGGCTTTGCCGCGTACTCCTCCCTCAGCCTCGAGGTGATATCGCACTGAGGAAGCGCGGCGGCACCGCCGCTCGGACAACTTTCGAGAAGCCGATCAACCTCGGCGCGGACAGCAACAACGATGCCGCGCTGCCCGACTCCGATCTCCTGGACGGCCGGCTCGATGAGGCTCGGATCGAGACCGTCGCGCACTCGGCGGAGTGGCTGCGGATCGACGTTCTGTCGACGACCGATCCGCTGATCCGCTACGAGGTCGTCGAGTAGCGCGCGTCGCCGGCGGGGCCGAGCTCGCCGAGCGCGTACGCGTAGGCGCCGAGCGCGATCGCCGCGGTGGTGCCCAGCCGGGTGACGCCGACGCCGGTGCGCTTGGCGGGCGCGGCGGCGACGGTCCGATCGGTGCCCGGGACCGGCAGCGCGCGGGCGTCATCGCGGCACAGCGCGGCGAGCCCGTCGGGGTCGTCGAGGTCGACCACGTCGAACGGCAGCCGCCGGACCGGCCCCGTCGCCAGCTCGAGCGACGCGTCGAGCTCGTCGAGCAGCGCGCCGCGGAACAGGTCGGCCGCGCCGCTCAGCCCGCCGCCGAGCACGACCAGGCCGTCGATCAGGGCCAGCGCGCCGGCGATCGCATCGCCCGCGACCTGGCCGAGCCGGCGGAACGCCTCGGCGGCGGCGCGCCGGTCCCCCGGGGCCGCGCCGGCGGCGATCTCGGCGATCCGGCGGGGATCGGGCGCCTGATCGAGCGCGAGGCCCGTCGCGGCGGCGTAGTCGCGGCGCACCGCGCGGATGCTCGCGCCCTCCTCGGCCATGCGCTGGCGCTGGTCGCGGTGGCGGGTCATCCAGATCTGGCCGGCCGCCGAGTTGTCGCCGATCACCATCCGGCCGCCGATCACGATCCCGCCGCCGAACCCGGTGCCCAGCGTGAAGCCGAGCAGGTTGCCGAACCGGCGATCGCTGCCCGCGGCGGCGAGCCGCTGGTTGACCTGCGGCAACAGGCCGCCGATCGCCTCGCCGTAGGCGAACAGCGCGCCGTCGTTGTTGACGAACGCCGGCAGCCCGAACGCCGCCGCGAGCATCGGCCCGAGCGGGACTCCGCCGCGGAACCCGGTCAGGTTGGGCAGGTCGCCGATGATGCCGCGCCGGTAGTCGGCCGGCCCCGGGAACGCGATCGACAGCGCGACCGCGCGGTGGCCGGTGGCGGCGTGCACGGCGGCGAACCCGTCGGTGATCTGGCGCAGGCTGCGCGGCAGGTCGTCCCCGTGCGACGGCAGGGTGCGCGGCGCGTCGAGCAGCGCCCGCCCGCCCTGGATCGCGTTGAACCGGAAGCTGGTGCCGCCGGCATCGAGCACGAGCACGACGCGCGGGTCGTCGGCAAGCTCGGCGCCGAGCGGGGCGCCGAGCTGCAGATCGTGCGGAGCCCGAGGAGACATCACGAGCCGGAGACGCGGTGTGGCGGGGCGATGTTCTCACGTCCTGGGCGAATCTCAAGCCGGCCGGCCAGCGCGGCCGACATCGCGTAAGCTGCTCCGGCCATGCCGATCAGCGGAATGAACCACTTCACGGTCCTGACCAGCGACCTCGACGCCTCGCGGGCGTTCTACATCGACGTGCTGGGCCTCACCGATGGCTTCCGGCCCGACCTCGGGTTCCCCGGCGCGTGGCTGTACGCCGGCGGCCAGGCCGTGCTGCACATCGTCGCCGGGCGCGGCGTGCCCGCCAACCCGCGCGGCGTGATCGATCACATGGCGTTCAGCGCGCGCGACCTGCGCGCCGTCGCCGCGCGGCTGACCGAGCGCGGTGTCACCTACGACCTGCGCCGGCTGCCGACGACCGGCGCCTGGCAGCTGTTCTGCCTCGACCCCAGCGGCGCGCGGGTCGAGCTCGACTTCGAGGCGGGCGAACCGGCGCCGTGACGCCGGGGGGCCCCGGGGCTCACGGCCGGGCGATCGCGGCGAGCCGGCGCTGCGCCAGCAGGTACGTGTTGACCAGCTGATCGTACAGGGGCGGGGTCACGCGCTTGTAGGCAGCGGTGGCATCGCCGGCGAGGCCGAGCTGCTCCAGGATCCGGCCGATCACGAACCAGTCGTCGGAGGTCGGCTCGATGATGTGGCGCAGCTCCATTGCCTTGGTGTTGTCCGGGATCGCGCGATCGAGATCGCCATGCTCGGCCTCGAGCGCAGCCAGCGTGTTGAGGATTCCCCCGCTCTGCGGCGCCTTGTCGACCGCCTTGCGGGCGAGCTCGAGCGCACGGGTGAGGTCGCCGGCCGGACCCGGCGTCCCGGCCATGGCGAGGCGCTGCCATGCGACACCGTTGAGCTCCCCCGGCCCGGCGGCCGGGGCGTTGACCAGCTCCTCGCCACGCTGGACGAGCTCGGCGGACGCGGTTGCGGACGCCGCGCCGGACGAGGCTCGGATCGCGGCGACCTCGAACCGACTGAACATCGCGCCGCGATGGTCGGGTGTCCTGGCCAGCACGGCGGCGAGCATGCGGTCGGCGTCGTCGAACCGCCCGGCGCGGGCCAGAACCCACGCGTGGTACTGGACCCGGCCGTCGCTCCAGCTCGGCCGCGCCGCCAGGATCGCCTCGCTCTCGGCCACCGCCTCGGCCCACTGCTTGCGCGCACGATACGCCACGAACTTCGACATGTGGCACGCCACCTCGGCGTCGGGGAGCGTCGACGCGCAGCGCGTGGCGACCGGCAGGACGCGGTCGGGGTCGGTCCAGTCGGCGAGGAGCGCCGCGGCGAGCTGGATCGCGTCGTGCGAGGTCGGGATCCCCTGCCCCCAGAGCTGCTTGAAGAAGTACGCTTCGGGTGCGTTCGGCCGGTCGAGATCGGCGCGCAGCCAGTCGAGCATCCGGCGCGCCCGCGCGTCGTCCCGGGCGTCGAGGCGCAGGACGTAGCGGCCGACGCCGGTCACCGAGTAGCCGCCGCCGATCACCTTCACCGCGCCGCGGTCGAGCGCGAGGTAGAAGGACTGCGGCTTGCCGTCGCCGTCGACTGTGGCCCGCCACACGCCGGCACCACCCTCGACCTCGAGGTGCATCGACTGGACGACGTCGTCGAGCCAGCGCCCGCCGATGCCGCCGCGCACCGCGCCCGCCATGCTCCGGGCCACCCCGCCGCGGAGCTCGCGCTCCACCATGGCGTCCCAGAACACCGGCGGCTTGCGCAGCGGGTCGAGCTGCACGCGCAGCAGCTCGAGCATCACGGACCGCGGATCGGCGGGGCGGAGCTGGAGCGGCGGATGGCGCTGCAGCGCCGCGAGCATGGCGGTGGGCCCGGTGGACGCCCGCGGCAGCATGCCGCTGCTGGACAGCAGCTCGTGTGCCACGTCGTAGCGCTGCAGCATCGTCATGGTCCACCCCGCGAACGACAGCAGGCGGTTGCGGGCGTCGCCACTGCGCAGCTCGCCGGCGACCTGGATCGCCGCCGCCCCGCCGCCGCGGCCCGCGACCGCGGTGACGATCCAGCGGTCGCGATCCTCGCTGGCGCCGGCGCCGCGCGCCACCTTCTCGGCCTCGGCGAACTGCTCGGACCACACCAGCACGCGGGCGAGCGCCACCGCGTGCTCGTCGGTCTTGTCGATCGCGAGCACGTCGCGCCAGACCTCGGCGGCGCCCGCGAGATCGGCGCCGTCGTAGATCCGGCCCGACGGACCATGCTGGAGCGCGTCGGCCAGCGTGAGCATCGCGCCAAGGTGCTTGGGGTCGAGCTTGTGGGCCTGGCGCAGCGCCGCGATCGCACCGGCGCGGTCCCAGTCGTAGGTGTAGGCCCGCCCGACGGTATCGAAGCTCAGGATCCAGCCCAGCCCGACGAGCGCGTCGACGTCGCGGGGCGCCATCGCGACCGCCTTGCGCGCCTCGCGGCGCGCCGCCTCGCCGGCACCGGCCCGCAGCAGCACCAGCGCAAGCTGGGTGTGATGCAGCGCCTCCGCGGGGTGCAACGCGATCAGCCGCTGGCCTTCGGCGAGCGCGTCGCGCGGCTTGCCGGCGTCGAGCAGCGCGAACGCGGTGCGATCGATCTTGATGTGGACGGTCTGCCCGTCGCAGGGCAGCTCCTCGAACGTCGCGTGCGGATAGAGATAGACGTGGATCTCCGACAGCGCGGTGGTGACCCGGTGGGCGTCCTTGACCTCGAACGTCATCTCGAAGGGCGTGGTCAGATCCTCGGGTCCACTCGAGGTCAGCTGGTCCAGCGTCCCGCCGAACAGCCGCTCGCTGCGGGCGGCGAACATCCGCTTGAGCAGGTCGGGGCGACCGCGGGCCTGGTTGCGATGCTCGATCTCGAACACGCCGGTGGAGCGCACGACCCGCGTCAGCTTCGACCAGCCCTGCTCGGCGGCGACGAACGTCCGGACATCGCGGATCCGATTGTCGGTGGACGCCGCCTGCGGGGTGACCGCGAGCGCGCGGGTGTCGTCGGCGATCACCAGCGCGCGCCGGCCCTGATCCTGCTCCGGCAGCTGCCCGGGGCGCGCCAGATCTTCGACCGGATCGATCCACAGGTCGCGCGCGCCGACCCGCGCGCGCACGATCGCGCGGTCGAACGCGTTCACGCCGGGCAGATCGGGGTCGACGCGGGCCCCCCACGCGGTGGCGACCAGCGCGACGTCCGCCCGGATCCCGGCCTGGCGCAGCAGCGCGACCAGCAGCGTCGCCTTGTCGTTGCCGTCGCCGGCCGCCTGCTGGACGGTCTCGGCCGGCGGCCGCGGCACCCGGAGCTCCTCGTACAGCCCGTCGCCCTGGCGATGGACGTGATGATGGACCCACGCGGTGATCGCATCCACCGCCTCGGCCGACGCGGCGTGCGGCAGCTCGGCCGGCAGCTCGATGGGGCCCTCGGCGATCCGCTGGTCGAGCAATTTGCGATACGCGCGCGCGACCGCCTCCCAGCTCGCGGCGGTGCTGACCCCGACGTAAGGCGCCGCCACCACGTCCTCCGGCAGGTCGACCTCGCGGTCGAAGCGCGGCGACAGCGCCGCGAACTCGTAGCTCCAGGTCTCGCGGCCGCCGGCGACCTGGTGGCGCACCCGGGCACTCGCCGGTAGCTGGCGCTCGACGTGATGCAGCCGGACGGACGCCGGTGCGGAGTACGAGATCACGATGCTCGACGTCGGGAACGAAGGACCGACCATCAGCGTCTCCATGCTGCCTCCGGGGAGCGGCACGCGGTCGGTGGTCACGACCTCCTGCTCGACCACCGAGCCCTGCTCCGGGGCGGGGAGCGGCGCCAGGACGTATCGCACGTCGCTGGCCGCGCCCGCAGCGCGCGATCCCGCTGGCTCCTCGGTGACCTGCGCCGGATCGAGCTCCACGACCGTACCCGCCGGCGAGATCGTGCGCGCCCGGATCACCGGGCGGTCCTGGTACGACGGGTGCCACATCGCGCGGCCTGCATTGTCGTGGTCGTCGCCGATCCGGAGCGCGACCTGGACCACGTACACCCGCCGCGTGCGCACGGTCGCTCGGCCCTGGTCGTCGTAGCTCACGTCGCGCTGATCCCGGAGGACCACCATCGACCCGTCGCCGGTCGGCGCGGCCTTGCCGAGCGCGAGCAGCTCAGCCGGCGTCGCGGTGAATGCCGGCTTGTCCAGCGCGCGCAGCGCCGGCGCGCCCGGCGCCGCGGACGTGCCGGCGCCTGGACCGGCCGGGCCCGCGAGCGACATCGAGGTCTGCGCGAGGCCGGTACCCATGACGATCAGAACTCCCACCCGGAAGCGTCCCCACATGGCGGCGATTCTAGCTGATCGCGTTGCGCCTGGCGATCCTGCGCTTTGTATCCGGCGCGCGCTGCGACTTCGAGGCGGGCGAACCGGCGCCGTGACGCCGGGGGGCCCCAGGGCTCACGGCCGGGCGATCGCGGCGAGCCGGCGCTGCGCCAGCAGGTACGCACTGATCACCTCGTCCTCCTGCGGCCGGGTCACCCGCTTGTAGGCGGTGATCGCATCGCTGCTCAGCCCGAGCTGCTCGAGGATCCGCCCGATGACATACCAGTCGCCGGCGCCGGGCTCGACGGTGCTGCGTCGTAGCGCGCTCGTCTCGAACGGCGCGGCCAGGTCCTCGGCGTCGCTCGACGCGAACCGATCCAGGGTCCCGACGAACTCCGGCTCGACGCGGACGGCGGACATCTTCTTGAGCTGGTCGGCGCGCATCGCATGGACCCGCTCGCGATGCTCGATCTCGAACGCGCCGGTGTAGCGCACGACCGAGGTCAGCCGGGAATAGCCGTCCTCGGACGCGGCGAACGTCCGGACGTCGCGCACCGTGTTGTCGGCGGGCGCCGCCCGCGGCGTGGTCGCGAGCGCGCGGGTGTCGTCGGCGATCACCAGCGCGCGCCGGCCCTGATCGCGCTCGGGCAGCTGCCCGGGGCGCGCCAGCTCCTCCCCGGGGTCGATCCACAGCTCGCCGGCGCCGACCCACGCGTGCACGAGGCTGCGGTCGAACGCGTCCACCCCGGGCAGGTCCGGGTCGACGCGGCGCTCCCACCCGGCGGCGACGAGCGCGACGTCCGCCCGGATCCCCGCCTGGCGCAGCAGCGCGACCAGCAGCGTCGCATGGTCGCCGTCGTCACCCGCCCCGGCCTGCACGGTCTCGGCCGGCGGCCGCGGCGCCCGCAGCGCCTCGCCCGGGCCGTCGCCCTTGTGATGGACGTGGTGATGGACCCACGCCGTGATCGCGCCGGCGGCCTCGCCCGACACCGCGTGCGGCAGCTCGGCCGGCAGGTCGACCGGGCCGGCGGCGATCCGCTGGTCGATCAGCTTGCGATACGCACGGGCGACCGCTTGCCAGCTCGCCCCGGTGGCGGCCCCGACGTAGGGCGACACCACGACGTCGTCGGGCACCTGGAGCTCGTGCGATGTTCCCACCCGGAGACGTCCCCACATGGGCGCCCATTCTATCCGATCGCGCGGCGTCCGGCGATCCGCGCTTTGCGCCCGGCGCGCGGTGCGGCTAGCATCGCCGCCGTGATCGAGCTCGACATGGCCCTCGTGGGCGACGCGCGCCGCGCGCTCGACGGGCGGATCCGGCGGACCCCGATCGAGGCGTCGCCCGCGCTGTCCGACGCGGCCGGCGCGCCGGTGTTCCTCAAGCTCGAGGCGCTCCAGCTCACCGGCTCGTTCAAGATCCGGGGCGCCTGGTTCGTGCTGTCGCGGCTGTCGGCCGACGAGCGCCGGCGCGGGATCGTGACCTGCTCGGCGGGCAACCACGGCAAGGCGACCGCCCGGGTGGCGCGCGAGCTCGGCATCCCGGCCGAGATCCACGTCCCGCGCGACGTCGATCCGGCGAAGTACCAGGCCATCGTTGCCCTGGGCGCCCGGGTGATCCGCTCGGACTTCGAGGGCTACGACGACACCGAGCGGCTCGCGCGCGCCGCCGCCGCGCAGTCGGACCGGCCGTTCCTGAGCGCGTTCGACGACGCGTGCATCCTCGCCGCCAACGGCGGCACGATCGCCGCCGAGGTCGTCGAGGACTGCCCCGAGGCGCGCAGCTTCCTGTTGCCGGTCGGCGGCGGCGGGCTGGCGGGCGGGTTCGCGTACTACGTCAAGACCGCGCTGGGCGATTGCCGCGTGATCGGCTGCCAGCACGAGGGCTCGCCGGCCCTGGCGCTGTCGCTGTCGCGCGGTGAGGCGGTCACCACCCTGCCGGCGTACCCGACCACCGCCGGCGGCCTCGAGGGCGGCATCGGCCGGATCGGCTTCGCGGCCCTGCAGTCGCGGGTCGATCGCGTCGCGCTGCTGAGCGAGGCCGAGATCTTCGACGCGGTGCGCTTCACGCTCGAGCACCACCATTACCTGATCGAGCCGTCGGCGGCGGTCGCGGTCGCCGCGATCCTGACCGGCAAGGCCGGCCGCCTCGAGTCGCCCGCCGTCGCGGTGCTGACCGGCCGCAACGTCGCGCTGTCCACCGTCCGCCGGATCCTCGCCACGTGAAGCTGATCGGCCCCGACGAGATCCGCCGCCGGATCGGCGCCGCCCAGGCGATCGCAGCGATGCGCGACGCGGTGCTCGCCCAGGCGCGCGGCGAGTGCGACACGCCGATGCCGATGCACCTCGACCTGTCGGCCGCGGGCGGCGGCGAGGTCCACATCAAGTCGAGCTACCGCCGGGGCGGCCGGCACGTCGCGCTCAAGGTCGCCGGGACCTACGCCGAGCGGCCGTACGGATCGATCGCGCTGATCTCGGCGGCGACCGGCGAGACCGTCGCCTACCTCGACGACGGCGGCTACCTGACCGACCTGCGCACCGCGGCGGTGGCGGCGCTGGTCGCGCGCGAGCTCGGCCGCTCCGATCGCGCGCTCGGCATCGTCGGGACCGGCGTCCAGGCCCGGCTCTTGGCCGAGCTCCACGCCGAGGTGCTGCCGCTCGAGGACGTCTGGGTCTGGGGCCGCCACCCCGAGCGCGCGGCGGCGTGCGCCGCGGACATCGCGCGCCGGCTGCCGCAGGTCCGGGCCCGGGTCGCGGCCTCTCCGGCCGAGCTCGCCGCGCACGCGACCCTGATCGCGACCGCCACCGCATCGCGCGCCGCGCTGGTTCACGCCGGCGACGTCCGGCCCGGCAGCCATGTCTCGGCGGTCGGGGCGGACTCGCCCGGCAAGCAGGAGCTCGACCCGGCGCTGCTGGCGCGCGCCGCCCTGCTGCTGGTCGACTCGCGCCCGCAGTGCGCGCGGCTCGGCGAGCTGCAGCATGCGCCGGCCGAGCGCGAGCGCGCGATCGAGATCGGCGCGTTCTGCGCCGCGCCCATCGCCTTCGACCGCACCGGGATCACCGTCGCCGACTTCACCGGGCTCGGCGTCGAGGACCTGTTCATCGCCGAGGCCTGCGCCGCGGCCGGCTGAGCCGCGGCGCGCCGCACGGCACGCACTGCGCCCCGGCACGCCGATCGCCGACAGGATGGCGGCGAAGCTTTCGGGTCCACCGGCCAGCTTCGCGTACCCGTGGGCGGCAAAGCCGAAGCCGACGACAAGCCTGAGCGGTACAAGCGCCCACCGATCCGCGGCCGGCGAGCCACAACCACATCATCCGATCCCGGGTCGTCCCGTCGAGAAGGACTGATCGCCGCGGTCAAGGCCGACGCGCTGTCGCCCGCGGCCTGGCAAGTCGGGATGTACGGCTGGATGGCAATCGCGCGCTTCGCGATCGTCGGCCGGCCGTTCGACAGGACCAGCGCGCTGTTCCGGGTGAGATGCGGATCGCGATGCTGGCGGCTTCGCGGTGAGCTACCCGGTGACGCCTCGATGCTCAGGTTCGCCTTCAAGGGACGGATGTGAGCCTGCGGCGACGCGAGCATAGCACGATCGTTGGTACTCAAAGTATTCCTGCGACGCATATGTCGTACAGTACCGGGACGGCAGGCGTGCGATGCCGCTCGCAGGGGTGAGACGCATGGCGTCCAGTTGCGGTTCTTCGTGAAGGAGCGGAGGCCTGCCGAGCTCATTCTTTTGTATCCTGGGCGCGTATCGTCGCAGGATCGATGAGCTGCGCGGCCAGTCCGCCGCGAAGCAGTAGCAGCGACGCACACCGAGCGCCCTGCCAGCCCCCGGACCTGGGACCGCGTGCAGAATTCGTTTGAGTGCAAACGATGCGGCCCGCTTGTACACGACTTGCCACCTTGATATACAAGCGAGAGCATCGAGCAAGGGTGCAGTGGTCACGCTGCAGGAACCGCGAAGGTCGGGCCGCCTTCGCACCACAGGCGACGTCGCCGCACTCCATGCACGTGCCAATCACACCCATTCGCCCAGGCCGCGAGCCGATTGCATGAGCGATCTCCAGCTCGATGACGGCGTGCGTGCGCTGCTCGTGACCAAGCTCGACTCGTACGAGAAGCTCGAGGTCATGCGGGCGCTCCGCACAGCCGGGCGGACCATGTCGCGGTCGGGGCTCGAAGCAGCGTGCCGGCTTTCCTCGGACGCTCTCGATGACGCATTGCCCGACCTCGAGCGCTCGAAGCTGATCGAGCACGACCCGATGCACCACGGGATCCGGATCGGTGCTGCCGGTGCGGATCCCTGCTTCGCCACGCTGATGCAGACCTACGACGAAGATCGCGCCGCGGTGCTGGCGGTACTGTCATCCGCGGTCATGCAGCGACTCCGGAGCATGACCGCGCGGGCGTTCGCAGATGCCTTCGTGATCCGGAAGAAACGAGGCGACGATGGCTGAAGCGGTCTACATGATGTGCGGGCTCACCAGCTTGTTCTGCGCGGTGCTCCTGATCCGCAGCTTTCGGCGTCACCGCTCGCGGCTGCTGCTGTGGAGTTCGCTGTGCTTTGTCGGGCTTGCCGCCAACAACGCGCTCCTGGTCGTGGATCTCATGGTCGTCCCCGAGGTCGACCTGTCGGCCGTGCGCATGAGCGTGGCCGCCGCTGCGCTGCTGCTGCTGCTGGTCGGCCTGATCTGGGAGTCGCGATGACCACCTACACCGCCTCGATGCTCGGCGCGCTGATCGCGATGAGCGTTCTCGCCGTCGTGTTCTTCCTGCGGTACTGGTGGACGAGCCACGATCGCCTCTTCCTGTGGTTCGCGGGAGCATTCGCGACCTTCGGGGTGAGCTGGGGGTTGCTCGCGTGCGACACCGGCGCGTCGGAGCACTCGTCGTACATCTACGCGATCCGCATGCTCGGGTTCCTGCAGATCCTCGCCGCGATCCTCCTCAAGAACCGACGCCGGCGCATCTGATCCAGGTTGCATCGGTGGGGCGCCTTGCCCTATAGTTTGTACTCAAACGATTACATTCCGGGTGCGACCATGACGGTCGCAGGCACCTGG
>DATAPF010000283.1:0-12012 GCA_036265355.1 Kofleriaceae bacterium
CTCGTCGATCCGCCCGCGCTCGATCGCGGGGTCGATCCGCCACTCGCCGGCGGGAACCTCGCCGATCGCCGAGCGGCCGAGGCGGACCAGCTCCCACAGCTCGGCCGGATCGAGCGCGGACGGCAGCACGCAGCCCTGGCCGACGACGGCGATCGGTGCGAAGCCCATCAACCCGCCGTGCTGCCGCTCGGCACCGCGAACATCTCCACCCCGAGCAGGTCGGCGACCGGCTCGCCGCTGGCGCTGGCCAGCGACAGGTCGCACAGCAGGCGCTCCTGGCTGCGCGACCGCTCGGTGAGCTCGCAGCGCAGCTCGCCGTCCTCGCCATCCGGGCGGTGATGGAACACCAGCCGCTCGATCCGCAGCGGCAGCCGCGGCCCGCCGCCGCCGCGCAGCCCGAACAGCATCGCGAGCTGGAACGCGCCGTCGATCGCGGCCGGATCGATCGGCGCGCCCGCCGTCCAGCCCGCGCCGGTCGCGGCGAGCGTGCCGCGCGCCCGGTCGCGCGAGATCGCGTCGACGCTGCGGACCACCCGGAACTGCGGGCCGTGAAACAGCGACGCCGGGCCGTACAGCGCCGGCCCATCCCAGGGCTCGCGCGGCGGCTCGCCGTCGGGCACGCGCGCCGTGGGACGGCCCCGCCCGGCGGCGCCGAGCCCGATCGCGGCGGTGAACCGCACCGCGCCGCGCCGATCGCGCAGCTCGACGGCGATCCGGCCATCGCCGGCGGGCTGGCCGACGAGGTGCAGGCGCTCGGTCGCGCCTTCGTCGTAGCCGGCGAGCGTGACGCCGCGGACCACGCGCACGTCGGACAGCTCGATCGAAAGGGGCGACTCGCTTCGCTCGTCGATCACCTCGCGGCCGTGGCGCAGTGGCCAGGCCAGCCGCACGAACCACTCGAGCACGATCGCGACCGGCAGCACGACCTTGCCCTGGATGCGGTGGCTGTCGAGCTGCGGCCAGCGCCGGCGGTCGACCAGCACGTCCGCGGCGATCGGCCGGGCGACCCGGCGGTCGAGCACCGGCGAACGCGCGACGACGATCTCGACGCTGCCCACGCCGGCGAGCTCGTCGACGAACGCCTCGCCGCCGGCGGCCGGCGGCAGCAGCTCGACGCCGCGCGCCGCGAACCGATCCCGCAGCGCCGGCCCGACCATGCCGCCGTCCCACGGGCCCCAGCCGATCGCGACCACCCGGCAGCCGTCGCCGCGGCGCCGCGCCTCGGCGGCGGCGACCTTGTTGAGGACCTCGTTGGCCATCGCGTAGTCGGCCTGCCCGGCGTTGCCGGCGCGGGCGGCCACCGACGAGAACACCGCGATCCAGGCCAGCGGATCCGCGCGCGTGGCGTCGAGCAGCGCGGCGAGCCCGCGCAGCTTGGTCGCCAGCACGCGCTCGAGCTGCTCGTCGGTCTTGTCCGCGATCCGCGCGTCGGCCACCACCCCGGCGCCATGCACCAGGCCGCGCACCGGGCCCCAGCGGCGGCGGGCCTCGTCGATCGCCGCGCCGACCGCGGCGCGATCGCGGACATCGACCGCCGCGGAGTGGACCTCGCTGCCGGCGGCGGTCAGCGCGGCCAGCGTCCGCCGCACCTCGCGGCTCGCCAGGATGCGATCGACGCGGGCGGCGATGTCCCTCGGCGACGGCGCGCTGCCACTGCCGCGGGCGTGCTCGAACACCGCGCGCCGGAGCTCGGCGGGATCGACGATCGCGCTCGTCGCGCCGGCCTCATCCTCGAGCTCGCTGCGGCCGAGCAGCAGCAGCCGCACCGGCACGCGGCGGGCGAGCGCCTCCAGGCATGCCGCGGTGATCCCGCGCGCTCCCCCCGACGCGACGAGGAACGCGCCCGGCTCGATCGGCGTCCCGGCGCCGAGCGGCGGCGCGGGCTCGCTGACGATGGCGACCCGCTCGCCGGCCTCGCCGAGCCCGACCTCGATCTCGACGCCGCCCTCCAGCAGCTCGCGCGCGATCCGGCGCGCCAGCTGCACCGGGCTCGCCGCACCGCGCGCCAGGTCGATCGCACGCACCGCCGCGAGCGGCCACTCGTGAGCGGCGGTCTTGCACAGCGCGCCCAGTCCGCCCAGCCACGCCCGCGCGCCCGCGCGCCCCGACAGCCCGAAATCGCCGCCGAGATCGCCGACGGTGACCAGGCAGCCGCCGCGCTCCGCAAACCGCGCCGCCACCGCGCGCGCCGCCGCCAGCGCCTCGCGATGCACCGCGATCGCGTCCTCGGGCGTGGCGACGTCGCGCAGCCCGCCGAGGAACACGACGCCGGCGGCGTTCGCCGGCACTGCGCCGACCACCTCGGCGTCGAGTCCCTCGGCCGCGAGCTCGGCGACCAGCGCCGCCGCGACGCCGGCGCCATCGTCGGTCACGGCGAGCCGCCCGCGATCGAGCCCGGCGAGCGCGAGGCCCGACGGCGGCGCGGCAACGGCGCGGGGCAGCCACCGCGTGACCGCCGCGTCGACCGCGTGGTGGTTCCTCGCGCGCGGCGCGGTGCGCGGTGGCGCGGCCTCGGGTGCCGGAACCGCCGCTGGGGCGGTGGGATTCGCCGGTGGCGCGGCCGGCTCGAACAGCGCGAGGATCTCGCGCAGCGTGCGCAGCTTGGACATCCGCGCCGCGTCGATCTCGGGGAGCCATGGCGCGCGGTCGCGCGTCACCGACAGGATCTCGACCCGCTTGATCGAGTCGATCCCGAGGTCGGATTCGAGGTCCATGGTGAGCTCGACGAGCTCGGCAGGATAGCCGGTGCACTCGGCGACGACTGCCAGCAACAGCCGCTCGAGCTCCGCCGGCGTGGTGGCCGGGGCCGCGACCGGCGCGACGGCCGACCCGGCGAGCGGCGGCGACGGCGACGGCGACGACGGCGACGATGATTGCGGGGGCGCCGCAAACGACTCGACGGCTCGGGCCGGGGCCACCGCGATGTGGGCCGGCGCGGCAGCCCATGCGCAGGTGTCCGGATACGATGCCATCACCGCGATCGAGTCGGGCGGCGGCGGGGCCATCACCGCCGACACACCGGGCGACGGCAGCGGGGCCATCACCGCCGACACACCGGGCGACGGCGGTGGAGCCATCACCGCCGCCGAGACGCCCGCGGACAGGTGCGCTGCCTCGTAGGCGCGCAGGAACGCCAGGTGCGACTCGGCCATCACGCGCTGATAATCCATCTGCACCGCGACGAGCGCCGCGCGTACCGCGTCCAGCCCCGCACCCGCCACCGCAGCGTCGGGCGCACGGTGCGGCGCGACCGGCGCCGGGGACGCCGCTTCTCGCACCACCATCGCCGGCGCAACCGCCTGGCCCGGCGCCTGCGCCGCGGCTGGTTCTCCCGCCGGCGCGATCGGCTTGCCGTAATTCGCCCCCGAGATGCGGACTCGCAGCGCCGGTGGGCGAGCCGCCTCGGCCGGTCCGGCGGGCTCGTCGCGCCAGTAGCGCTCGAAGTCGAGCGCGACCCCGGCGGTGGCGAGCCGGCCGAGGGCGTCCCACAGCGCGGTGACCCCGTGGCGATCGGGCACATCGGTGGCGACGGCGAGGTGCGCGCGATCGCCGAGGCAGCGGCCGACCAGCCGGGTCAGGATGCCCGACGGCCCGACCTCGACGAACACGCGCGCCCCGGCGGCGTACATCGCCTCGATCTGCTCGGCGAACCGGACCCGCGCGGCGATCGCGGCGGCGAGCTGGTCGCGGATCGCCGCGGCGCCCTGCGGGTACGGCGCCGCGGTCGCGTTCGCGTACACCGGCACCCGCGGCGCTGCCACGGCGCGATCGTCGAGCAGCCGGCGAAACCCCGGGCATGCGTCGCTGACCAGCGGCGAGTGAAACGCAGCCGACACCGGGATCGCCCGCGCGTCGAGCCCGGCAGCGGCGAGGCTGCGCGCGATCTCGGCGATCGCGGCGACCGCCCCCGACAGCACGACCTGGCTGGGCGCGTTGTGGTTGGCGATCACGACGCCGGCCCCGGCGCGCGCGATCGCCTGCTCGACCGCGGCGAGCTCGCCGGTCACCGCGAGCATCGCGCCCGGCTCGCGCGCGGCCCCGGCGATCAGCTCGCCGCGCCGCCGGGCGATCGCGACGACCTCGCTGCGATCGAGCGCGCCGGCCGCGCCCAGCGCGGTGACCTCGCCGAGGCTGTGCCCGGCGACCATCGCCGGCGCGACGCCGAACCGCTCGAGCACGCGCAGCGTGGCCAGGCTGGCGGCCGCGATCGCCGGCTGCGCCCACTCGGTGGCGGTGAGCGCGCGCTCATCCCTCGCGGCGGGCTCCGCGGCGGCATCGCTCGCGAACCGCGGCGGCGGATGCGCGCGGGCGGCGATGCCGGGATCGACCCGCGCGGCGTCGTCCCAGGCGGCCAGCGCGCACGCGAAGTGCACCGCGAGATCGCCGCCCATCCCGGGGTACTGGCTGCCCTGGCCGGGGAACACCAGCGCGAGCGCGCCGGCGGGTGGCCCGCTGGCGACGTGGATGCCGCGCGGCGACGAGAACCCGTCTGGCCGCCGGTCGATCTGCTCGGCCGCGGCCGTCAGCTTGCTCGCCAGCTCGGCGACGTCGCCGGCCACCACCGCGAGTCGCGCGCCCGCCGCGGGGTCGAAGGCGCACTGCGAGCGCCGGGCCCGCGCCGCGAGATCGCCGCCGCCGTCCGCCGCCATCCGCCGGCACGCCGCGGCGAGCGCGCCGGCATCGCCCGCCGCGACCAGCACCAGCTCGCTCGGCATCGCGCGCAGCCGCGCCGGCCGCGGCGCCGGTCCCCGGTACTCCTCGACGGTGAGGTGGAAGTTGGTGCCGCCGAAACCGAGCGCGCTCACCGCGGCGCGCCGCGGGTGGCCGCCGCCGCGGATCCACGGCCGCGTCCGCGTGTTGAGGTAGAACGGGCTCCCGGCGAGCGCGGCGGCCGGCGCCGTCACCTTGATCGTCGGCGGCAGCACGCCGTGGTGCAGCGCCGTCACCGCCTTGAGCAGGCTCGCCGAGCCGGCCGCCGCCTTGGTGTGGCCGATCTGGCTCTTGACCGAGCCCAGCGCACAGCCCTCGCGCGCGGCGCCCGCGGCCGCGAACACCTCGCGCAGCGCGGCGAGCTCGGCGGCGTCGCCCGCCGCGGTGCCGGTGCCATGCGCCTCGACGAGCTCGACCGTCTCGGGACCGTAGCCGGCGCGCTCGTAGGCGCGGCGCAGCGCCACCGCCTGGCCGCTCGCGCTCGGCGCGTAGATGCTCTTCGCGCGCCCGTCCGACGACCCGCCGATGCCGCGGATCACCGCGTAGATCGCATCGCCGTCGCGCTCGGCGTCGGCGAGCCGGCGCAGCGCCAGCATCCCGATGCCCTCGCCGAGCATCGTGCCGTCGGCGTCGCTCGAGAACGGCCGGCAGTCGCCGGTCGGCGACAGCGCGCCGGTCTGCGCGAAGCACATGTACATCAGGATGTCGTTGATCGTGTCGACCCCGCCGGTGATCGCCAGGTCGGCGCGGCCGAGCGCCAGCTCGTTGATCGCGGCGTCGACCGCCGCCAGCGAGCTCGCGCACGCGGCGTCGATCACCAGGTTGGTCCCGCCGAGGTCGAGCCGGTTCGCGATCCGGCCGGCGACGACGTTGCCGAGCAGGCCGGGGAACGTGTCCTCCTGCCACGGCACGTAGCAGCGCGCGAGCGCGTCGCGCACCCGGCCGACCGCGTCGTCGCCGAGGCCCGCGCTGCGCAGCGCGCGCTCGACCACCGGGATCTGCAGCCGCCCGGACATGTGCGCGACCAGCTCGGTCGCCGACGCCACACCGAGCACCACGCTGATCCGGCTGCGGTCGATCGACTCCCAGCGGTCGCGCGTGGCCTCGCGCAGCACCTGCTTGGCGACCACCAGCGCGAGCAGCTGCGCGGAGTCGGTCGCCGGCAGCGCGTTGGGCGGGATCCCGAACTCGAGCGGCGCGAACTCGACGTCGGGCAAGAAGCCGCCGCGCGTCGTCGGCACCTTGTCGGGCGTCATCGGCCGCGGATCGAAGTAATCGTCGCGCCGCCAGTGCGTCGGCGGCACCTCGGTCAGCCGGTCGCGGCCCTCGAGCAGGTCGCGATAGAATGCGGCGATCCCGATCGATCCGGGGAAGATCCCGCCGATCCCGACGACGGCGATCGGCGGCGTCGCGCCCGACCCGGCCGGCCCGGTCACGCCAGCTTCCTCGGCCGGAACTCGAACGCGGCGGGCGGCACTGCGACCCCGCAGGTCCGCAGCTGGTGGGCGCGCGTCACCACCGCGGCGCCCTCGAGCAGGTTGCGCGCGATCTGCGCTGCGCTGCGCTGGGCGACGTCCTCGAGGAAGCTGCCCGCGACCCAGCGATTGAACGCGCCCATCGCGGGGCCGCACCAGATCTGATAGTCGGCGTGGCGCGTGCGGTCGCCGGTGATCGCCCACCGGCTCGACATCCCGAGGTACCAGCGGAACACCAGCGCCATGCGGTGCCGGGCGTCGGACGCCGCGCGATCGCACTGCGCCGGCTCGCGATCGCGCCAGAACGCCTCGGTGTCGCGCCACACGCTCTCGATCGACGCGCCGAGGATCCGGTCCTCGAGCTCGCGGCGGGTCGCCTCGGGCAGCGCCTCGAGCGAGTCGTGGCTGCGGTACAGCTCGTAGAGCCGGTTGGCGCGCACCGCGAACAGGCTGCCGCGCCGGAGCACCTGGAGCTTGACCCCCTGCTCGAACATGTCGGCGGCGGCGGTCATCGCGACGTCGGCGAGGTCGGCCTGCGCCAGCATGCGCTTGCCCTCGTCGGACAGCCCCGACTCGACCGCCGCCTGGTTGATCGACCCGGTCATCGCGTACGCCGCACCCAGCGCAAACGCGGCGGCGACCGCGGCCGGGGTCCCCAGCCCGCCGGCCGCGCCGACCCGGATCGCGCCCGGCGTGCCGAGCGCCGCCTCGCACTGGTCGCGCAGCGCCAGGATCGCCGGCAGGATCGCGACGAGCGGCCGGTTGTCCGTGTGGCCGCCCGAGTCGGCCTCGACCGTGACATCGTTCGCGATCGGGACCCGCGACGCGAGCGCCGCCTCGGCGTCGGTGAGCTGGCCGCGGTCGCGCAGGTGGGCGAGGATCTCGGCGGGCGCCGGCGTCATGAACGGGCGCGCGACCTCGGGCCGCGACACCTTGGCCACCACGTGACGCGGGCGGACGATGCGCTCGCCCTCGACGCGCAGCCCGCTCGCCGCCAGCCGGACCACGCTGGGCGTCAGCTGGAGGAACGCCGACGCCTCGACGGTGCGCACGCCGCGCCGCAGGTACAGCTCGGCGACCTTGGCCTCGAGCTCGGGCTCGGCCGGAGAGTGGATCAGGTTGGCGCCCCAGCCGGTGGTGCGGCCCTCCAGCGCCTTCTCGATCGCGACCACCCCGGCCTCGACCTCGTGCGGAGCCAGACCGGCGGCGCCGTAGAACCCGAGCATCCCGGCACGCGCGACCGCGACCACCAGCCGCGGCGTCGCGATGCCGTTCGCCATCGAGCCGGTCGCGTACGGAAACCGGATGCCGTGCGCCTCGGCGAAGCTGCGATCGCCGAGCCACTCGGGATAGAGCGGCGGCAGCCAGCCCACCACGTCGCCGTCACCATCGATCCCGATCGCACCGCTGGCGCGATCCCGGACGATGCGGCGCGCCTCGCGAACGCGCTGCACGGCCGCCACGTCGACGGCGTTCACCCCGGCCCCCCGCTCACCGGGTCGCGTCGCTGCAGACCATCCCCTGACATGCGCGTGTTACCGCGAACGTACCAGAGCTGCCGGACGCGACAAGCCGTTTCGCATGGCCGGCACTGCCTCGAAGATCAGCCACCGCCGTGACGGTCGGTCGCGATGTCTCGCGTCGCGTGCCGAGGCCAGGCATGCGTCCAGACCGGGAGCACCGACGGCATTCAGTGCCGGCGCAACTGCGCGCACCGACCTCGCCATCCCCGGCGAGCGCACGCGGACCGAGCAGCTCGGCGCCGCGCTGGTCCAGCGCCACGACGACGGAACATGTTCCCTGTTCCGATCGGAACGGGCGGCGCCGCATGAGAGCAACTCTGATGATGTGCGTATGCGATGGGCGCGGCCCTCGCACGTGTCGTGATGTTCGCCGTCATCGCCAGGACCGCCAACCGGGCGTGGACCGATCGCGACAACGGTGTCCCATCCGCGGAACATCGTGCAAGACCGACAGGGATGCTGTGCAATCCCGCTGTCTTGCCGGCTCGACCCAGGCCACAGCCCGGTGGGACGCCGAGACATGTCCCGGCGGGGCGAGGTCCCATGTCACGGTGTTCGACCGCACCTCCTCCGATCAGGCCCCGGGGACAGCCCCCGCAAGTCGTCGCGCCCGGTGTAGCGCGCGTCCTCGGTGGGGGTTCGAGGTGGGTCGTCAGCCACCGATGATGCGCCGGATCACGGTCTCGAGATCATGGAGTCGATCTTGCTCCATCGCCTCGCCGAGCTCGCGAACATGGTCGCCGAACCCGCGCCAGATCCATTCGCGCGCCGTGGAGGACGAGCAAGCGTTCGACGTCTTGCTGATCCTGCGGCCGCCATGCGATTGCCTTGTAGATCACGAGGTCTTCCGGTTGGGCGACCTGAAGCGTCACACCGCTCACCCTGACCGGCCCGGCCGCCGCCATCGCCTCCAGCTCGAACGGCATCCACGCGAGCGAGACGTCGACGTCAACACCGGTCTCGGCATGACGCAATAGCAGCACCTGGCTCTCGGCTGCGAACGCAAGCGCATCTTCGATCCGGGCAACGATCCCTGCATCAGCGAGCTCAGTGGCAAGCGCGTGCAGCGTGATGTCCGCACCGGAAAACGCGATGTCGATATCGCGCGTCACGCGGAACGCCGCGCGCGATCACCGCGATCCCGCCGATCACCAGGCTCCTGCCCTTGTGACGGTCGAGGACCGGCGTGAGCTCATCGAGCGTACGCGTGATGCCCTGCGAAAGGCCTACGCGGGCTTTGCCGCCCATGGCTTTTTCAGCTTCGTCCAGAGCGCCCTGGCCTGCGCGATCTCCCGGTCACGAACCAGGTCATGCTCGGGAACGGTGACGAGATCGCACATCTCCATCGCAGCTTCGAACGAGCGCTCCGACGCCATCGGACCCTCCTGCTTCATCAGCTCCAAGGCGCGACGCTCCGCAGAACGATGCCCCGAGATCCAACGGCGAACGGCATCGCGATCCACATCCGCACCTTAGCATCTTCTTCGGTCGGCGCGCTCGCCCCGGGCGACATCGCCGCGATGGTGCCGTCGGCCAGGAATGCGATCACGCGCCCGTGGTCGAGCCACTCGGTGCGGCAGGAGCCGCCCTCGCAAGTGTCGTGATGTTCGCCGTCATCGCCACCGCCGACCGGCCCACGCCCGGTTGCGACCGCAGTGTCCCATCGGTGGAACAGCCTGCAGTCGGGCGGGGATGCGGTGCAATACAGCCATCTTGCCGGTTCGACCCCGGCCACGGCCGGTGGGCCACCGAGACCGGTCCCGGCGGGGTGTCCCATGGGACGGTTCGGACACCCGCCTCGGACGCCGGCTCGGGGCAGCCCCGCATCGCCTCCCGGCCGAGCGCCGTCCCATCCTCCGGAGGCTGTGACCGTGTGCCATGATCTCATCCTCGTCACGCTGCCGTACAGCTCGCCGTCATCCTGCCCGTATCACCTTCAGGAGAGGCATCACGTGAAGATCTGGTCGTTCGATCGCTGGGTGAATGACAACAACGTCTCCGACACGTTCGAGTATGTGACCGGCTGGTGGGACTACATCGAGCTGGTGCGTCGCTTTGCCTTCCGGCTTGACGCCGAAGACGTTCGCGTCGTCGGCCATTACGTCGTGGACACCCCGCCACCGTGCGAGCGCCTTCCGATGCCCGCGGTCGCGATCGCCACACCGAGCGTGACGTTTGCACTGCGCTACGACTTCGGCAGCTGGTCCCTGAAGCATCCGGAGATCAGCGAGTGGGTCGTCAGTGTCCAGCGGCGTACGCCCTACCGGGGTCCGCTGTTCGGACTGTTCGATCCAGCGCTGGACCTGCGGCTGCTCGGTGTGGACGGGCTCGCTCCCGATTTCCTGTTCGGTTCGTACCACCACGATCAGGCCCGGTTTTCGTGCCTCCTGCGGGACGAATGGGACGTCTCGACTTTGATGCGGATCGTCCACCACGAGGCCTGAGAAGGCGCAGGACGCGATCTCCCAGGCACACCGCTGTACCGGACCCACCGGCGGCGACCTGTCGAGTACGGAGCTCGATCGCCGTGGGATCGTTGGGCATGCCAGGCGATGGCCTCGTCCACCAGCGCATCATCGCGTCGTTCGTCGAGCGCGGCCGGCCGCCCTCGCTCGAGGAGCTGGCCGACGAGCTCGGCGCGCCGGTGGGCGTCGTCGGGGACGCCTTGCGCCGGCTGGAGGCAGAGCACGGCGTCGTGCTCCATCCGGGCTCCACCGAGGTATGGATCGCGCACCCGTTCTCGGCGTCGCCGACCGGTGTCTGGGTGTCCGACGGCGGTCGCGGCTGGTGGGCGCCGTGCCTGTGGTGCGCGCTGGGGATCGCGGTGCTCGCAGCGCCGGGCGCGGCGATTCACGCGCGCTACGGCGGCGAGGCCGAGCCCGCGGTGTTCTCCGTCGAGGCTGCCGCGAGCGTCTCGCCGGCGGCGTTCGTCCACTTCCCGATCGCGGTCCGCAAGGCATGGGACAACGTCGTGCACTGGTGCGCGACTGTGCAGCCGTTCCGCACACCCGACGACGCAGCGACGTGGAGCGCCCGGCACGGCTTCCCGCTGGGTGACGTGGTGCCGCTCGACCGCGTGCTCGCGCTCGCGCGGGTGTGGTACGGCCGACACCTGGACCCGGGCTGGCGCAAGTGGACCGTCGACGAGGCGCGCGCGATGTTCGCCAGCGTCGGCTTGACGTCGCCGACCTGGGAGGTGCCGTCCACCGCCGGCCGGTTCTGACTGCCTGCGGCGGCGGTGCGACGGCAGCGGGCGATGGAGGTAGGTTCCATGCCACGCCGGTTGGTGCGGCCCCGTGATGACGGAGAGAGTGACGCGGCCGGCTCACGGTGTGAACACGAGTAACAGACCGCGGTGGAGGTGCTGAATTCCGGCGCGGTCTGCTGCAGCCTCGGATGTCGCGGAGTTGACGGGGCGATCCTGCGGGCTCGTTGCGGCTCTGTGAAGCAGCTTGAACGCTTCGTGAAGCACCTTGATCGCCCTGTGAAGCACCATGAATGCGCCGGATGGCATGCGAGGTGCTCTCACCTTCGCCATGCTCAGACGATGGCTCATGGGGATGGCTGCGGTGACGCTCGCGGGCTGCATGTGCTCGAGTGATCCTGTCACCGAGACCGCGTACGCGTCGATGGCGCTCTATCGGAGCGATCTCACGGCCTGCATGGTTCATCAGCAGTGCGAGCTGCTGTGCCGCGCGGTGTTCGCGATCGGGGATGCCGAGATCCAGCGCTGCGAGCTGATCGCACTCGATGGTTACCCGCCAGGGGTGGTGCCGGCGAAGCCCCTGACGCCGGACGAGCTGCAGCGGATCGGCGGCGGTACCCTGCGGGTCACGTATGTCCGGCAAGCGTGCGATGACGGCGACGGCGCATGGGACGGCGGCTATGACGACTCGACCGACGACGGCTCGACCGACGATGGCTCGACCGACGACGGCTCGACCGACGACGGCTCGACCGACGACGGCTCGACCGACGATGGCTCGACCGACGATGGCTCGACCGACGGCGGCTCGACCGACGACGGCTCGACCGACGACGGCTCGACCGATGACCCCTGGAACGACGACGGCTGGAACGGTCTCCGGGCACCTGGCCACCACGGCCACGCCACGCGTCCGTGAACCGCGATTCCACGTCTGGCACCCGACGGAGATCTCCGGCTCATCGCACGGCGGCGATCCAGCGCCGGACCTCGGCAACCGTGGCGGCCTCGGACGGCCAGGCATCGAGCTGGAACTCGCGCTGGCCCGACGGGAGCAGCCTGGCGAGGCGGATCCCGAGCAGCGAGCGGGTGGCCTCGG
>DATAPF010000284.1:0-32827 GCA_036265355.1 Kofleriaceae bacterium
TACTACCCGAGCGGGACCGGCGCGCTGATGAAGGAGCTCGGCGAGGGCTCGCGCGACATGACGGTGACCGTCACCGGCTGGGACATCAACCCGCGCGCGCTCGGCATCGTGCCCGAGAAGTTCCAGGTCGCCGCGTTCAACGACATGACCTGGGTCAACGACACCCAGTACATGATCGTCCCCAAGGGCCTGTCACCCGACCGGCTCGCGGTCGTGCTCGACGTGATGGCGTTCCTGCTCCAGCCCGAGCAGCAGGCGCTGACGTTCGACAAGGGCTACTTCTACCCCGGCCCGGCCGTGAAGGGCGTGACGCTCGCGATGGCGCCCAAGGCCAGCCAGGACGTGATCCAGAAGTTCGGCCGGCCCGAGTACGAGCAGTGGCTCGCCAAGTTCCCCCACCAGCGCCCGCTCGAGGCCAAGGCGATGACCGCGGCGTTCCACCGCTGGGACGAAGAAGTCGGCGCGCAGAAGACCAAGAAGTGAGCTAGTTTTCCGGCAGCGGGTGCAAGGCGATGCAAGGCGACTTCGACAGCCTGCGGCTGGAACGCGTCACGCGCCGGTTCGGCAAGCCGGGCGGCCCGGCGGCGCTGCACGAGCTGTCGATGGCGATCGCGCGCGGCGAGTTCATCGCGCTGCTCGGGCCGTCGGGCTGCGGCAAGTCGACCGCGCTCAACTGCCTCGCCGGCCTGATCCCGCTGTCGAGCGGGGCGATCTGGCTCGACGATCAGCGGCTCGACCTGCTGCCGCCGGAGAAGCGCGGCTTCGGCATGGTGTTCCAGAGCTACGCGCTGTTCCCGCACATGACGGTGCGCCGCAACGTGCAGTTCGGCCTGCGGATGCGCGGCGTGCCCGCGGCCGAGCGCGATCGCCGCACGGCGCGCGCGCTCGAGCTGGTCCAGCTGACCGGCCACGAGGACAAGCTGCCGGGCCAGCTGTCGGGCGGCCAGCAGCAGCGCGTCGCGATCGCGCGCGCGATCGTGGTCGAGCCGCACCTGGTGCTGATGGACGAGCCGCTGTCCAACCTCGACGCCAAGCTGCGGCTCGAGATGCGGGCCGAGATCCGCCGGATCCACCGCGAGCTCGGCCGCACGACGATCTACGTCACCCATGATCAGGACGAGGCGCTGTCGATGGCCGACCGGATCGTCGTCCTGAAGGACGGCGTGGTGCAGCAGATCGGCGCGCCCGACGAGGTCTACGCCCAGCCCGCCAACCTGCACGTCGCGCGGTTCATGGGCTTCCGCAACCTGCTGGAGCTCGACGTCGAGGCGGTGACCGGCCGCGACGTGACGCTGCGCGGGCCGTGGGGCACGCTGCGCGGCACCGCCCGCCAGGCGTTCGATCAGGACCTGGGCCACGACCTGGGCCAGGCGGCCGATCGCCCGCGCGCCGTCGCCGCGATCCGCCCCGACGAGATCACGCTCGGCCCGGCCGGCGCCCCCAACACGATCGCCGGCGAGGTCGAGGGCGTCGAGTACTACGGCCGCGACTGCCTGATCGAGATCGCCGCGGCCGGTGGGCTGCGGCTCTACGCGCGCGCGCCGGGCCGGGTCGAGCGCGGCGCGGTCGTCCACTGCGCGGTGCCGCCCGACCGCGTGCTGGTCTACCCAGGGAGCGCATGACGCGGGTCCGGCCCGCAGCGGACCGCGCGGTGTTGCTGGTCGCGCCCGCGGCGGCGGCGATGGTGCTCCTGTTCGTCTACCCGTTCCTCTACGGCCTGGTGCTGTCGTTCCGCCCGGCATCGAGCACCCAGGCCGGCGGCATGTTCGCCAACTACGTTGCGTTCTTCACCAGCTCGCGGCTGTGGCCGACGATCTTCACCACGCTGCGGCTCGCGCTGCCGGCGACGGTGATCAACGTCGCGTTCGCGCTGCCGATCGCCTACCTGATGCGCCGCCCCACGCGCTACCAGAAGCTGGTCACGACCATCCTCGTCATCCCGATGACGCTCGGCACCGTGCTGATCGCCGAGGGCATGCTGACCTACCTCGGGCCCAAGGGCTGGCTGTCGCATGCGCTGCAGCTGCTCCACCTCACGAGCGGTCCGGTCCGGCTGACCCACAACTACACCGGCGTGCTGCTGTCGCTGATCGTCTCCGGGTTCCCGTTCGTGTTCCTGCTGCTCCTGTCGTACGTGTCGGGCATCGATCCGGTGCTCGGCCAGGCCGCGGCGACGCTGGGCGCCGGTCCGTGGCAGCAGTTCCGCCACGTCTCCGGGCCGCTGCTCTTGCCCGGCGTGACGATGGCGTTCTGCCTGGCGTTCGTCCAGGCGTTCTCGGTGTTCCCGTCGGCCGTGCTGCTCGGCGCGCCGGCCGGTCCGACCCGCGTGATCTCGATCGCGGCCTACGAGGCGGCGTTCGAGCAGTACGACTACTCGCTGGCGTCGTGCGTGGCGATGATCATGGGCGCGGTGCAGCTCGTCGTGGTGGCGGCGGTGCTCGGCCTGCGGCGCGCGCTGTACCGCGGGCCGGTGTCGGGAGGCAAGGGATGATGGGGCAGGGCGCGGGCGCGATGCTGCGGCGCGCCGCCACCGCGCTGCTCATCGGGATCGCCGCGCTGTTCGTGGTCAACGTGCTGTTCCTGGTCGGCGCCGTCGCGGTCAGCTCGGTCGCGACCCGCTGGCTCGGTACCTGGCTGCCCGACGCCGCGACCACCGGGTGGTACCGCGACGCGTGGCACGAGTTCCAGCTCGGCTCGGTCCTGGTGGTCACCGCCGAGGTCGTGCTCGCGGTCGTGGGGCTGTCGGTCGTGCTCGGCGTGCCGGCGGCCTACGCGCTGGCGCGCCGCGACTTCCTCGGCAAGCGCCTGCTGCTGCTCGTGTTCCTGCTCCCGCTCATGGTGCCGCCGATCACCTACGGCATCCCGCTGGCCACCGTGATGTACGAGCTCAGGCTCGCCGGCACGCTGCCCGGCGTCATCCTCGCCAACCTGATCCCGGCGCTGCCGTTCGTCATCCTGGTGATGACGCCGTTCATCGAGCAGATCGATCCCAACCTGGAGGCGGCGGCGCGGGTGTTCGGCGCCGACACCCGCCGCGTGTTCCGCCACGTGCTGATCCCGCAGCTCGCCCCCGGGATCCTCGCCGCGTCGCTGCTCGTCCTGGTCCGGACGATCGCGATGTTCGAGCTGACGTTCCTCACCGCGGGCCCCGACTCGCAGACCCTGGTCGTCGCGCTGTACTACGCGGTGTTCGCCGCCGGCGTCCGCGCGCCGCAGTCGATCGACGCGATGGCCATGGTCTACATGGCGGTGACGCTGGTGTGGCTGGTGATCGCGCTCAGGTTCGTCGATCCCACGCAGCTGGTGTCCCGCGTCAAGCGCTAGTTCGGCGCTCGTTCGGCGCTAGCGCCCGGGCCGATCACCGCTCGTCGCACCGGCGCCCGGGATCACGTCGATGCCGAGAGGATGCCGTGCTGTCTCGCCAGATCCAGGACCCGGTGGTGAGGAGCGAGCGCCAGGTAGCTCTCGCGCAGCGCGGCGTCCGCGATCCGGCCGGCGCACTGCTGCAGCTGTGCGAGCGCATTGCGCAGCGCACTGCGCCCACCCTCCAGATCGCCGTCGGCGAGGCGCGCCTGCGCCACCGCAAGCCGCACCGGGACCTCGCAGGTGCCGAGCCCACCTCGTGCCTCGAGCTGCGCCAGGGACTCCTCGGCCAGCTGGCGCGCCTCGGCGACCTGACCTCGCTCCAGGGACAGCGCGACCGCGGTGGGGACCACCCGCAGGCGATAGGGCAGCAGCGTGGCGAACCCTCCGAGAGCGGCGCGCACCGCGGTCTCGGCGGTCTCACGGTCGCCGGCGGCGATCGACACATCGGCCAGGATCTTGTTTGCGCTGCCGTGAACGACGGGCCCCAGCTGCGGCTGATCGCGGTAGGTGTCGCTGATCCGGCGCGCTTCCTCCTGTCTGGCCGCGTCGTCCTGGTAAGCCAGGGCGAACCCGAGGTGCAGGTGGATGACCATCGCGTAGAACACATCCCCACTGGTGCGCGCGATCTCCCAGGCCTCGCGCAGCACCTCCTCTGTGCGCGTCCAGGCGCCCATCTCCATGAGCGCCATGCCCACCGCGAACAGCGCCTCGGCGACCCAGTGCCGGTTGCCACTCGCGCGGAACAGCGTCGCGGCCTGCTGTGCCTCCTCCAGGGCCTGGTAGGGATCGGGCTCGAGGTAGATCGTCCGCCTCGCTCTTGCGCTCATGAGGTAGCCACGGTCCCTGGGGTCGACGTCGGCAGCAACCTGGGTCATCCGGTCGATGAGCTGGTTGCAGCGGTGGCGCTCGCCGGTGGTACCGAAGGAGCAGGCGAGGATCGCCGCCGACTCGAGGAACGCGAGCTGCGTGCTCGGATCAGGCTTCGACTCGAGGAACGTGCGGATGATGCGCTCGGCGTGCTCGAAGCGGTCGAGCAGGAAGAAGGCATAGAAACAGATCGCGGCGGTCTTGGTCCACCAGAAGCTGTCCGGCTTCAGGATCTCGAGCGCCTCGAGCGCGTGGGTGTACCCACCCAGGAGATCGAGCCGGAAGTTGGCGAGCCATGCCTGGATGGCGCGCACCGCCCCGAGCTGCTCGCCGCGCACGCCGCATTCGATCGCGCGCCGCGCGTGACGCTCGGCCGCGTCGAGGTCGAAGCTCGACAGTGCCCGCTGGCCGGCCTCGATAGAGAACTGCGCGGCCAGGTCGAGCACCTTGCCCTGGTAGGCGTGCTCCGCCAGCACCGCCGGATCGGCGCCGCCCCTCTCCCTGAGGTGAGCGCACGCCAGGCGGTGGGAGACGACGCGATTGCCCTCGGTGAACAGGCTGTGGGCTGCGTCGCATACCAGGGCGTGGCGAAACTTGAACCGCGCCTGGGAGGTCCCCCACCCCTCCCGCTGCGGTTCGATGAACTCCGCGCGCACCAGCATCCCCAGCGTCGTGTTCAGGTCCGCCGTGCACGGCTCGTCGCGGAGCAGCGCGGCCAGCCCGTCGCGCGTGAACGTCTCTCCGAACACGCTCGCTGCGCGCAGCACCTGGCGCGCCCCAGCGTCGAGCTGCGACAGGCGCGCCATCAGCATCGCCAGGACGGTCTCCGGGAGAGCGTCGCACCTGCCCTCGGCAACCGCACGGATCAGCTCCTCCAGGTAGAGCGGGTGGCCTGCCGCCTGTGCCACCACGCGGGCCACCGTGTCGTCGTCCGGCATGTGGGCAAGCGCGCGCTGCAGCACCTCGCGTGCGAGCCGCTCGCATGCGCGTCGGGTGAGCGCCTGCAGCGGCAGCATCTGGAGGGTGGACGAAGCCCAGAAGGCCGGGAACTGGTCCCGCACCTCGGGCCGCGCCAGCGTGAGGACGAACAGCGGCAGCTCCGCGAGCTCGCGCAGCGCCTGCTCGAGGAGCTGCACGGTGAGCGCATCGCCCCAGTGCAGGTCCTCGAGGACGAGCAGCACCGGTCCGGCCTGGCACTCGGCGCGCAGCCAGTCGAGGAAGGCCAGCTTCACGTGTTCGTGCATCAAACGGGGATCGCTCCGCGCGGCCTGCAGCGCAGGACTCTCCGGGTCAGGAAGGCGAACGCCGCACAGCTCGCCGAGAAATGCGATCTGGGCCGCCGCCGGTCCGGCCATGCGGAGCCCGAGCCGCTCGCGCAGCCGATCCGTCCGCACTGCGTCGGGCTCCCCACCGACGAGGCCGCACAGCCGGCGCACGGCCTGGCCCAGCACGCCGTACGGCGCTCCGATGTTCCCGATCTCGGCCCGACCCAGGAGCACCAGCGCGTCCGGGTGGCTCTGCGCCGTCCGACGCAGGAACTCGTGGCGGAGGCGGGACTTGCCCATCCCCGGGGACGCCACCACGCTGGCCGCGCGAGCCACCGAGTCGCCGGTACAGGTGGAGAGGATCGACTCCAGCGTCGCCAGCTCCAGCTCGCGGCCGACACACGGCGTGGGTTGGCCGAGCAGGCGGCGCATGGCTTCGCCGGTCGCGAGATCCTGCTCGCACACGGCGCGCGTCCGGCCACCGTCGTGCTCGAGCCGGAACCGGCCGGCGAGCAGATCCTCGGTGAGGGCATCGACCCAGACGCCGTGTGGTGCGCCAGAGGGCCGTCCCCTGGGGAAGTGCTCGAGCAGCTCGACCGCCCGGTCGATGGCCTCGCCGATCGGCAACTGCCCCCGCAGGTGGCCGCGGCCGGTGGCCACCGCGACCTCGACACCGTGCAGCCGCGCTTCCAGGATCAGCCCGCAGCGCACTGCCAGGAATGCCTGATCCGAGGCGCTCGCCGCGGGAGGCATGGCCGCCACGACGGTTCCATCGGGAAGTACCTCGATGCTGGCATCGAGTTCCAGGAGCGCGTGGCAGACGGACGGCGGCAGCGCGGTCGGTAGATCGCCGTCGCCCGCAAGCGCAGGGGCGCGCTCTCGGTCGTCACGCCTCGGCACGGCGACGGCCAGGCTGATGATCCGCTGCTCCTGACGCGAGAGCGGCAGAGTCACGCTCGCCGTCGCCGGATCGGCTGGGTCCTCCGAGGGCAGGGCCAGCCGGCGGAGCGCCTCGTGCAGTGCCTGGCCACGTGGGAATCGCCGGCGCGGCTCCTTGCTCAGCATCCGGTCGAGCAAGCCGGCGAATGCCTCCGGGACGTAGGGACACCGCTCCCGGATCGGCTCCGGCTCCTCGACAATCACCTTGACCAGGACCGCGGCCATGTACTCGCCGACGAACGGCGGCGCGCCGGCGAGACATTCGTACAGGACGCAGCCGAGGGAGAAGATGTCCGAGGGCGGCCCGATCTCGCACGCGCCGCGCGCCTGCTCGGGCGACATGTACGGGGGCGTGCCGACGATCGCGCCGGTGCGCGTCACGCCGCCTCGGTCCAGCATCCAGCGCGCGAGCCCGAAGTCGAGCACGACGATGCGGGCCGGATCGCGATCGGGGAGGAACAGGTTCGACGGCTTGAGATCGCGATGGATCACGCCGCGCTCGTGTGCCTCGGCGAGCGCGGCGCTCACGCCAAGCGCCACCGCCAGGGTGTCGCGCAATCCGAGCGGTCCGCGGCAGATCCGCTCGGCCAGGCTCTCGCCGGCGAGCCACTCCATGGCCAGATAGGGCTGGTTGGTCTCGTCGACCCCATGCGCCACGTAGGAGACGATGTGCGGGTGGTGGAGCTCGCCCAGGATCCGGGCCTCGCGGGCAAAGCGCTGGGCGTCGTCCGCCGAGCCTTGCAGCTGGAGGAGCTTGAGCGCGACCGGCCCTCCGGTTTGCTGGTCGATCGCGCGGAAGATCGCGCCCATGCCGCCGGTGGCGATCCGAGCCTCGACCAGGAATCGCTGCGCGAACAGCTCGCTGGCGACCGGATGGCTCATGACCCCCGGAGAACCTAGCACCATCGCGCGCCGGTTCTGCATGCCTTGAACCGCTGCAGCCGCGAGGGCCCGTTGCCCGGACGCGAGCAGCCTCCGCACGGTGGCGCCGCAGCGGCCGCCGGGGATGGAGGCCGCTACCGGGTCGCGCGGGCCGCTGTCCGCCGCGCCGCCTTGCGCGCCGGCCGGCCGCCCGCCGCCGCGCCCTCGCGGCCCTTGACCAGATCCCAGCCGCGCGCGAACTCGCTGTCGACGCGCTTGAGGTGCGCGCGCATCGCGTTGCGGGCCTCGCGCGGATCGTGCGCGGCCAGCGCCTGGTGGATCGCGCGGTGATCGGCGACGGTCGCCGCCCGGAGCTCCGGGGTCCGGAAGTGCTGCTCCATCAGCCGCCACACCGCGCCGCGCCCGCGATCCCAGAGATCCTCGACGACGGTCTGCAGCACGCCGTTGTGGGTCGACGCCGCGACCCGCAGGTGGAACTCGCGATCGAACGCCGAGAAGTCCTCGTGCTTCTTCTCGAGCCGCTCCATCTCGGCGAGCGCGGCGCGGATGCTCGCCAGGTCCGCGGCGGTCGCCTCGCGCGCGGCCGCGGCGGCGATCTCGCCCTCGATCAGCCAGCGCGCGCGCAGCAGCTCGAACGGGCCCTCGCCCTCCTGCTGGGCCGGCATGGCGGGGCCGCGCGCCGAGGCCGCGGTCACCCAGATCCCGGCGCCGACGCGGACCTCGACCAGGCCCTCGAGCTCGAGCGCGATCAGCGCTTCGCGCAGCGACGGGCGCGACACGCCGAGCTGCGCCGCGAGCTCGCGCTCCGACGGCAGCCGCTGGCCGACCGCGAACTCGCCCGATGCGATCAGCGCCGACAGCTGCGCTGCGATCTGCTGGTAGAGACGACGGGTTTCGACGGTGGCGATCGGCATGTCTGGGCGACTCCGGAGCATACCCCACCTGGGGGGGTGCGTCATCGCACGGCCTGTCCGGCCCTGGCAGGCGCTGTGCCGCACCCCGCGATCTCCGTCGAGGAACACGGCGCGCGGCGGGGCAGATCTCCTCGCCCGCGCCGGGGCAGGGCACTCATGAAGCCAGGTGGCCTGCTGGCCTTACCACCTGACCAGTTGACAACTCGATCGGCCCTGCGATAGACGGTTCTGAGCCGGCTCCACCTGGGATCGGCCGCCGCTCCGAAATCGTCGCGCGTCAAGACCGCCCCGCAGCGCGACACTGCACCCTCACCGGCAAGCTGGCCTTACCACTTGACGACCTTACCATTTGTTGGCTATGCGGTGGCCTGGAAATCGCTTCACCGCAGCATGAAGGGGGCACACATGTCGCTTGCAGGGAACCCTGGACGGTCTTGCCCGAGGTCGGGCGTTGCGCTTCGGGCGTCCGTGGCGCTCCCGGCGCTGATCGCGCTCATCGCCGCGGCGGTCGCCGGATGTGGGGACGGAGGCAATCCGGGCAACGGCCCGCCCCCCGATGCGGGCATGTCGCCGGATGCACCGCCGGATGCGCCTCCCGATGGGGGGCCGCCCGCCGATATCCCGCTGCCGCCCGAGCCCGTGATCCCCAGCGTGTGCCCGGGCGCCACACTCGATGCCACGCATGCGGTGACCGCGACCGGCAACACGCAAACCGACGGGCTCCCGATCTACGACCCCGCCGCGCTGGACACCGCGGCGATCCAGGCGGCGATCGATGCGTGCGGCGCGAGCCTGGCCGCGGGGCAGAAAGGTGCGGTCAAGCTCCAGGTCAGCGCCGCCTACCCGGCCCAGGTCGCGTTCGTGTCCGGCCCGCTGTTCTTGCGCGCGGGCGTCACCCTGTGGATCGACCGCGGCGTGACGCTGTTCGCCGCCCAGGACCCGCGGCTGTACGACGCCAAGGGCCCGGGCACCTGCGGCACCGACGCCAACAACACCAGCAGCGGCTGCATCTCGCTGATCAACGTCAACGGCACGTCGGCCACCCAGCTGCTGGCCGATGCCGGTGTCATGGGCGACGGCGTGATCGACGGCCTGGGCGGCGAGCCGATGATCGGCGGGTTCAACGGCAACCCGATCGCGACCTGGTGGGACGTCGCCCAGCACGCGCTGGTCGCCAACGTCTCGCACTCCAACCCGCGGCTGGTCGACGTCCTGCTGGCCGATCACTTCACCCTGTACAAGGTCACGCTGCGCAACAGCCCCAAGTTCCACGTCGGTCTGGAGAGCGACAACTACCTGGTCTGGGGCGTGACGATCCAGACCCCGTCGCGCCCGGTCAACAGCGTCGGCCGCCCGCTGACCCCAAAGTACGCGCGCAACACCGACGGCATCGATCCCTCGGATTCGTGGAACGGCGTGATCGCGTTCAGCAAGATCAGCGTGGGCGACGATCAGATCGCGATCAAGTGCGGCAAGTTCCACCTCAACACCAGCGCCAACGCGGGCCAGCCGTCGTGCCGCAACCTGACCGTGGCGCACACCAACTTCGGCACCGGGCACGGCATGTCGATCGGCAGCGAGACCAACGGCGGATCGAGCACGGACTCGCCGCCGCGGATCGGCATGCAGGGCGTGCGCGACAACGCCGGACAGATCACGCAGTGGGGCCTGCACGTCTTCGATCTGACGATCGATGGCAGCATGGGCACCGGCGGCGCGCCGGACGTCGACATCAACGGCATCCGGATCAAGAGCGACGTCAGCCGCGGCGGGCTGGTGGCCGACGCCCTGTACGAGAGGGTCTGCATCCGTAACCTGCCCAACCCGATCATCCTGAACCCGCACTACGACCCGACCAAGAGCGGCGCACTGTATCCGACCTACCAGAACATCGTGCTGCGCGATGTCCACGCGGTCTCCGCGCACACCGGTGCGGCGCCGACCGCCATCCCGATCGTCACGCTGCTCGGCCTCGACCAGACCCACCGGACGCAGGCGACGCTGGAGAACGTCAGCGTCGAGGGCATCGACCCCGCGCACGTGGTCGGGCAGTACGCCGACCTGACGCTCGGGCCCGGACCGGTCAACTTCACGCCGACCGACACGCTGTCGCCGCCCGGATCGCCGAGCACGGTCACGGTGACCACGCTCCCGCCGACGACGGTGACCGCGCTGCAGTGCCAGTTCCCGATGGTGTTCCCCGACTACGGCAACGCGGCCAGCCCCGACAACAACGCGAGCCTTCACGGCCTGGCGATCACCGCCGACGGCGCCTCGGCCGGCCTGACGCCGGTGTTCGCGAGCGGCGTGACCCACTACGCCGTCACCGTGCCGTTCCACACCCAGGACCTGAGCCTGGTCGCCACGGTCAGCGCCGCGAACGTCCACTCCGTCCTGGTGACCCAGGACAGCGCCGGGCCGATGCCCACCGCGACCGGCGCCGTGGTCCCGCTCACCGTGCCGGCGCCCGGGGCGACCTCGCAGGTCACCGTGGCGGTCACCGCCCAGGACGGCACCACCGCGACGACCTACACCGTCGCGGTGACCCGGGTGGCACCGTCGACCGACTCGGCGCTGAGCGCGCTGACCGACAGCGCCGCGGCGCTCAGCTTCGATCCCGCGACGACGCACTACGTGTACAGCGTGCCGGCGGCGCTGGCGACCAACTACACGGTGACGCCGACCGCGCACGATCCGAAGGCCGCGATCCAGGTCAACGGTGCAGCGGTGGTGAGCGGTACCGCCTCGGCGCCGATCGACCTGCTGACCACCGGCGCCGCCACCGTGCTCGTCACCGTGCTCGCCGAGGACGGCGTGACATCGACCACCTACACGCTCGACATCACCGTCAACCAGGCGACCGTCCCGGTCACCGGCATCGCGCTGTCGCTGAGCACGCTGCGGCTCGACACCGCGTTCGCCACCGCCCGGATGCTGACCGCGGTGCTGTCGCCCGCCGGCGCGACCGACCGCGCCGTGACCTGGACGACCAGCGATCCGACGGTGGCCACGGTCGACACCAACGGCAACGTCTCTGCCATCGCGCCCGGCGCGGCGGTGATCACGGTGACGTCGCACGACGGCGGCTTCACCGCGAGCTGCGCGGTCCGCGTGTTCTCGTTCATGTTCCACGACGACTTCGAGGCCGGTAGCGGGCTGTGGGACCTGCTGCCGATCACCGGCCCCAACGGCACGTTCTCGGTGGTCACCGACGACAGCCAGGTGCTCAAGTACACCGCGGCCACGGTCGGCGGCGTGATCGCGCTGGTCAAGGACACCGCGTGGGCCACCGTCACCACCGGCAACTACTACGTCGAGGCGCGCATCAAGCCGCAGTCCAACAGCACCACCGGCAACAAGCAGCTCTACATGATCGCGCGCTACCAGGATCCGAACAACTGGTACGCCGCCGGCCTCAACGTGCAGAGCTCGACCGCCAGCACGAGCGTCGACATCGCCAAGATGACCAACGGCTCGCTGGCGCGACCCGGCCAGGTCAAGGTGCCGATCTCGCTCGACACCTGGTACACGGTCCGGTTCGAGCTGAACGGGTCCAGCCTCAGCGTCTACCTCGACGGTGCGCTGATCAAGACGGTGACCGACACCGCGTTCACGTCCGGCAAGATCGGCCTGTTCACCGCCAACAAGACGTTCGAGTTCGACGACGTCCGGGTCGGCGACCCGATCGATCGCCCGACCCAGCTCACGATCAGCCCGAACACCGACTGGACCGCGACGGCGGGAGATGCGCCGCGCGCCATCACCGTCACCGCGCAGCGCCCGGACTACGTCAACGGCGGCTTCGTGCCCGACACCTTCACGGTCAGCTCCAGCGATCCGACGGTGGTCTCCGCCGTGGCGACCGACAGCAGCACCGTGCAGCTCACGCCGCTGAAGGAGGGCACCGCGGTCATCCACTTCACCAGCGGATCGGATCCGACGCTGGTGCGCACGATCACCGGGACGATCTCGCCGGGGTTCATCCAGTCGACCACGGTCTACAACCTGTCGGGGCGAACCACGCCGGTCGCCGCCGAGCCAGCCGCGTACGGCGATACGCGGCTGACCCTCACGTTCGATAACCCCCCGGTGCTCACCACCACGGGTTCGGTCCGGATCTTCCGCCAGAGCGACGACGCGACGGTCGACATCATCCAGCCCGGCCCCGAGACCGACGCGATCGGCTTCCCGGGCCAGGACCAGGTCCGGGTCGTCAACGTCGAGGGGCTGATCAGCGTGTCGGGCAACACCGCCACGATCGTCCCGCACCACGCCAAGCTCGTGCCGGGCACCCAGTACTACGTCGCGATCGCCAGCGGCGTGTTCAACAGCACCGCGATCGCCGGCACGCCGTTCGACGGCCTCGGCAAGGTCGCGGGCTGGTCGTTCACCGTCCGGCCGGTCCCGGCGGCGACCGCGACCAGCGTGACCGTCGACGACGATGGCCCGGCCGACTTCCGCACCGTCCAGGGCGCGCTCGACTTCTTCATGAAGAACGCGGGCAAGGACACCCCGGTCACCGTCAACGTCAGCAACGGCACGTACACCGAGCTGCTGTTCCTGCGCGGCAAGAACAACGTCTCGATCGTCGGCGAGACCCGCGACGGCGTCGTCATCCAGGATCGCAACTTCGAGTCGCTCAACAGCGGATCCGGCGCGAGCCAGGTCGCCGGCTCCGGCACCCCGGCGGGCGGCCGCGCGGTGTTCCTGATCGAGACCTCCGATCTGCTCACGCTCGACACCCTCACGCTCCGCAACACGATGCTGCGCTCGACCACCGCGTCGAGCCAGGCCGAGACCCTGTACTTCAACAACGACACCGGCCGGCTGATCGCAAAGAACGCCACGTTCCTCAGCGAGCAGGACACGGTGCAGCTCAAGGGCTACAGCTGGTTCTTCAACTCGCTGATCGAAGGCAACGTCGACTTCATCTGGGGCAACAACCGGGTCGCGCTGTTCGAGAACTGCGAGATCCGCTCGGTCGGCGACACCACCAGCACCACGTCCGGCGGCTACGTCGTGCAGGCGCGGACGATCACGGCCGCCGACAAGGGGTTCGTGTTCCTCAACAGCCAGCTCACCCACGGCCCGGGGCCGGGTCCGCTCGCCGGCGACGTGCCGTCCGGCGCGAATGCCGCGACCTACCTGGCACGCAGCCCCGGTGGCACCGCGTCGTTCGACAACGTCGCCTACGTCAACTGCCAGATGGACAACCACGTCATCCCGATCGGCTGGGCCTACAACACCAACGGCCAGCCGATCCCCAACCCGGCGCTGTCCACCGCGGCCAGCGGCTGGCGCGAGTTCGGCACCACCGACCTCACCACCGGCGCGCCGCTCAACCTCGCCGCGCGGCTCGGCGGTGACGTGATGACCCCTGACGATGTGGCGGCCGGGTTCTCCAGCCGCGCCCAGATCTTCGCCGCGTTCGGCGGCGGGGCAGGGTGGAACCCGCAGCCGTGACCGCTCGGGCCGCCTCGGTGGGCCCGGCGTTGCCCGTGTGAATGCTGGACGGTCATAACCAAGGAAGGGTCCCATGAACAAGCGCTTGCTATCCTGTGCTTTCACTGCACTGGCGGTGTCGATCGCCATGCCTCGAGGTCTGTCCGCGCAGACCCTGGCGACCGGCGACAGCCGCGTCGTCAACCAGCCCGTCCTGCCGGCGGTTTGCCAGACGCTGAACGCGCAGTTCACCAGCTCGCAGCGATCGTCGCCGCCGAGCTCGGACGACACGAGCCGGATCCAGGCAGCGCTGAACAGCTGCGCCAGCTCGGGGAAGAGCGTGGTGCTGGCGGCCTCGGGATCCAACAATGCCTTCTATTCCAACTTGCTGACGGTCAACGGCGAGGGGCTGGTGATCAACTCCGGGGTCACGCTGTTTGGCAACAACAGCTACGCCAGCCAGAAGGAGCTGATCCTGATCAAGGGCACCAACGCCTCGCTGATGGGCCCCGGAACGGTGGATGGCCGGGGCGATATCGTCAGCGGATCGGCGCGGCTGGTGCAGGCCAGCAACATCACCAACCTGATCGTCTTCAACGTCACGTTGACGCAGGCCCGCCATCCGAACCTGTACGTCGAAGGCGGCAACGGTTTCACGGCCTGGGGCGTGACGATCCGCACGCCCGCGGACCGGAAGAATGCCGATGGCATCGATATCGACAGCATGACGAATGCGACGGTGATCAACTCGTCGGTCAACGCCGGCGATGATGGCGTCGCGGTCAAGACCAACTCGGGGCCGGCCTCGAACATGACGATCAAGAACTCGAGGTTCTTTGGAACCCACGGAATCTCGATTGGCAGTCAGACATTCAATGGTGTGACGAATATCTTGTTCACCGGAAACTATGTTTATGGAACGGATCTGAACGGGATTGCCGCTTCGACCCAGGATGCGATCCGGATCAAGTCGGATGTCGACTGCGGCGGGCACGTCGACCGGGTGACCTACACGAATACCTGCATCACCGGGGCCAAGCACCTCATCATCATGGACACCATGTACGGCAGCTGCGACGGCACCGACGGCACGCCGATGTTCACGAACATCGTGGTCAACGGGGTGCTGGCCACCAAGTCGGTGTCCGGAGCGTACACGCGGATCCGCGGCCTGGATTCCAGCCACCTGATCGATGCGTACCTGGCTCACGTCAGCCTGGATTCGACGACCCAGTCGAGCGATCAGGATGCCCAGGTGGCCCTGAACGCCTCGAACATCACGCCGTCGGGCAGCGGCATCCAGACCCGGAGCTTCACGCTCGCCGGCAGCGTCCCGACCTGCGCGTTCTAGCGTCAGCGCAGCCAGCGCAGCGCTGCCTCGACGCAGTCCATCGGGGTGGTGTTGAACGCGATCGCGGCGCCGGGCGCGTGCTGGCGGACCCGCTGGATCACGCGCTCGAACAGCTCGACCGCCGGGTCGTGCTTGCGGATGCCGCCGCCGATCACGACGCACGCCCAGTCCCTGGCCGTCAGGCGGGCGACGATCTGGGGCTCGGCGGTCGCGTCCGGCTGGACCAGGCAGAGCTCGGCGGGGATGCCCTGGGCCTCGAACCGCCGCTGCTCGGCGGCGATCGCGGCGACGATGGGCGCAGCGTCGTACTCCGGGAATGCGTGAGGATCGAAGCCGATCACGAGGACGTTCCGGTTGGCCGACATGCAGGTCTTCTACCGCGGAATCGCCGGCGAGGCCGGCGGGTTGCGCTCGCCGCACGCGCCGATCAGCCGCTGGCCCCCCGGGGTGCGGTACACTGGGAGGACGATGGCCTCACGACCGGCGCGCCACCGCTACTCCTACGCGGAGTACCTCGCGTACGAGCGCGATAGCGGGATGAAGCACGAGTACGACGGCGGCGAGATCGTCGCGATGGCAGGGGGTACCCTGCGTCACAGTGCGCTGGCATCGCGGATCAGCGCGGCGCTGGAGAACGGCCGCAAGCCCGGATGCATCGCGTTCCAGTCGGACCAGCGGGTCCGGATCCTGGCCACCGGCAAGGCGACTTATCCAGATGCGTCGATGGTGTGCGGCCCGATCGAGCGCGACCCCGCCGATCCGACCCGAGCGACGATCACCAACCCCACGCTGATCGTCGAGGTGCTGTCGCCGACCACCGAGCAGGATGACCGCGGCGACAAGTGGCGGCACTACCAGCTCCTCCCCTCGCTCCAGGAGTATGTGCTGGTCAGCCAGTCGGACCCGCGTGTCGAGCACTATCGTCGCCTGGCCACCGGCGGCTGGGAATACCACGAGTTCACGGAGGGTGTCGTGCACCTGACCTCAGGGGCCGTGCTCGACCTGGGGCGGCTCTATGCGCAGCTGCCGGACTAGCTTCTGAGTCTGATTCGCACAACGGGTCGGGGGCAGGCATGCCCGGTACTGTGCCAGCTGTTCCGTACGGAACACGGTGTTCCGGCATTCAGTGAGCACTGATGGCCTAACCGGGACTGTTCACCTGGACGCTGGGCCGTCCATGCACAGGACTCCGTCCCGCACATGTGCATGCCGTGATCGAGGGGAGTGCGCTGGGGATTTGATCTCGACCTGAAATTCATTCTTGGCGCTGCTTCGCTCGGTTAGCGCGGCTGATCGGTCCTGAGCGATCTCCGACGGCGACATGGCTCCGCTGTGCGTGCGTCGGCGCTCCGATTGCACATCGCCCCATCGAACACGAGCTCGAACGAGAAGGACTGGCCCATGACGATAGTTCGTTTCGGATCGCCCACCCTTGGTGGGATCGCCTGCGCGGTCGCGCTGGCGGCACTGACCTCCCACGCCGCGCTCGCCGGTGACATCCGGTATCGCAGCTTCAGCGCGTCGGCGGCGATCGGCCCGCCGGCGGAGGCGTACGCCGCCAAGCTGCAGACGGTCACGCAGGCGACGATGGGCGCCGCGGGACAGGTCCAGTTCGTCAAGCTGCCGGGCATTCCGGCGATCCCGGCGCAGTTCGGCGGCGACATCGTCTCCGCGGTGGCGGCCGGCGAGGCCCGCGGCGGGTTCGACGCCGCGTACATCTCCGGCGGCGATCTCAACCGCGCCTGGGGCTTCATCTTCAACTCGGGCGTGCCGTTCGGCCCGACGTTCGACGAGTTCGTCGGCTTTCTCTACGGCAAGTCGATCGGCAATGGTCAGCAGACCGGCCTGGAGCTCGTCCAGGAGCTGCTCGACCTGCGCAACCGCAACGTGATCGCCGTGCCGATCGTCGGCAGTCCGGAGCAGCTGTCCGGGTACTTCTTCGAGCCGATGGAGTCCGTCCACGGCCACCAGGGCATCGGGCTGGCCGGGCTGTGCGAGCAGCCGTGGCGGCTGCGCTACCTGCCGCCCGGCGAGAACGTGCTGAGCCAGGCGTGCGACGACCTGGTGGCCAGCCACCGGATCGCCCGCAAGAACATCTCGTTCATCGAGGCGGTCCCGGGCGGCGGATCGCTGATCGACGCGGTGCTGGCCGGCACGCTCGACGGATTCGAGTTCGCCACGCCGCTGGACGACGTGTCCCAGCTGTTCAACACGGCGAACAACCCCGGCACGGTCGGCCTGCGCTTCGTGCACACGCCGGGCTGGCAGCAGCAGTTCCTGATCACCTGGATGCTGATCAACAAGCCGGTGTGGGGCGCGCTCAACCCCGGACAGCAGATCCTGATCCAGACCGTCGCGCGCGATCACGTCCTGTCGTCGTACGGCGAGAACCTGCGCCAGCAGGGGCCGGCGCTGCAGTTCATCCTCGACGCCAACAAGCACGATGGCAATCCCGACGACAACCTGGTGATGTCGCGGTGGTCCGCCCACGATCAGGCGCGGCTGCGCGACGCGACGATCCGCGTCCTCAACGGGCGCATCACCGATCCGGCGTTCGCGGCGAACGATCGCTCCGACTACGCGCGCGTGCTCGAGGCGCTCCGGCTCTACGTGCGCGCCAGCGATCACTACTGGGACCTCCGCCAGGTCCCCACGACGATGCGGTTCGAGGACTGGGCCAACCCGGCGGGCGCGTGCTGGGAGGCGACCTGCGAGCCCGAGCACGTCCGACCGGGCCACTACCGGTAGCGCGGCCAGCGTCCGGCTCGGCGGACTCGAAACCCGCCGTACTCGCTGCGAGAGCGGCGCAGGGCACCACGCGGACGGCTCGTCGTGGCGACCTGGCACGTCGGTCGCACGGATCGCGGATAGGAGACCATCATGTCGATCGACCTGAGTCCTGTCCTCGAGAAGGCGTTCTTCGTGGAAGACGTGCAGAACGCCTCCGAGGCCATCGCGCGCGCGGAGCAGACGTTCGAGCAGGCCACGCGCATCGGCGCTCGCGGGTTCGAGATCGTCGCGCCGATCGAGCCGGACGAGCCGTGGTTGCGCGAGCAACTCGTGCATCGCCTGGTCTACGTCTGCGAATCGGAGGGCGTGCCGGTGCCCGAGTGCAGCGGCACGCTCGTCGAGCTGTTCATCGGAGGCCGGCTGTACGCAATTCCCGCCGGGGACGTGATCCGGTGGGCCAGCCGGGTGCTGCACACCCCGATCGAGCAGCTCCGCATGGAGTACGGCACGCACGAGATCGAGACCGCGCGGCGCTGAGACGGCCCGGTCACGGCGCGCGCCTCAGCGCGGCTGCGCGCGCGATCCGCGGCGCGCCGCCGGCGGCGATACCACCTCGGCGGCGAGGATCTCCTTGATCAGCGTCACGAACACGCGCGACTTGAGCGGCGGCTCGGCGCTCGCGGTCTGGGCGTACACCACGTACAGCGGCAGGCCGCCATCGCCGAGCCGGTAGCACGACCAGTCGCGCAGGATCTCGACCAGCTCGCCGCGTGCGAGCTGGTCCCGGATCACCCACTCGTTGACCCGCAGGATCCCCTGTCCCGCGCACGCCAGCTGCGCGGCGAGCATCGGGCTGGTCGTGTGGACCACGCCTTCGACCTCGAGCCGCTCGCTGCGGGTGCGCTCGCGGCGGTGGTAGAAGCTCCACCCGACCGGGCCGACCACCTGCGCGATCGTGATGCACGCGTGATCGCGCAGCGCGCGCGGCCGCGCGGGCTCGCCGTGCGCCGCGAGGTAGCTCGGGCTCGCGACCAGCTGCACCGGCACCCGGCCGAGCAGCTGGGCGCGCAGCGACGAGTCGGACTGCCGGCCGACGTGGATCGCGAGGTCGAAGCCGCCCTTGACCAGCGGCACGTTGCGATCGGACAGATAGATCTCGAGCCGCAGCCCGGGGTAGCGGCGGCGCAGCTCCGGCAGGTGGGGCGCGAGCAGCCGCTCGCCGACCGACACCGGCATCGCCACCCGCAGGTGTCCGTGCGGCACGCCGCCGGTCAGCTCGGTCACCGCGTCGTGCGCCGCGTAGCGCGCCTCGACCAGGGTCTTGGCGTGGCGCGCGTACAGCCGGCCCGCCTCGGTCAGGCTGACCCGCCGCGTGGTGCGGGCGAGCAGCTGGGCGCCGAGCTGGTGCTCGAGCTGGGCGACCGCGCGAGACAGCGTCGACGTGCTGCGCCCGACGAGCTTCGCCGCCCGGCTGAACCCGCGGACCTCGACGACCTGCAGGAAGATCTCGGCGGCGGCGAGCTCGTCGAACCCTGGACGGATGAACCTGAGGACATCTTTGCGCTTCATGCAACAGTCACTTGCCAGAGAGGACCCGCCTTTGCTTCTACCGCGTTTCGGCCATGGTGAGGACAGGAGCTCCGCATGGTCGCCGTCCCGCTTCCCCCGCAGATTCCCGCGCCGCACGCCGTCGAGCTGCGCGCGCTCGACGGCGAGCCGCTCGCCGGCTGTCACTTCGCGCCGCGGCGCGCCGCGCGCGGCGCCGCGCTGATCGTCCCGGCGATGGGCGTGCCCCAGGCGTTCTACGCGCCGCTCGCGACCTGGCTGGCCGAGATCGGCGTCCACGCGCTGACATTCGACTACCGCGGCACCGGGCGATCGAGCCGGCGCCCGCTGCGCGAGGTCGAGGCCGACGTCGTGACCTGGGCGCGGCTCGACACCGGCGCGGCGCTGCGCGCGCTGCAGGATCGCGTCCCCGGCGCACCGCTGACCTGGATCGGCCACAGCCTCGGCGCACAGATCATCCCGTTCGTCCCCGATCACCGCGAGCTCGCGCAGGTGATCACGATCGCCGCCGGCACCGGCTACTGGCGGGACAACGTCGCGGCGGTGCGGCTCAAGGCGTGGTTGATGTGGCACGTGGCGACCCCGCTGCTCACGCCGCTGTTCGGCTACTTCCCCGGCAAGCGGCTGCACATGGTCGGCGACCTGCCGGCCGGCGTGACGCGCCAGTGGCGGCGGTGGTGCCTCGATCCGCAGTACACGGTCGGCGCCGAGGGCCCCCTGGTGCGCGAGCTCTACGCGCGGGTGACCGCGCCGATCACCTCGCTGTCGTTCACCGACGACGAGATCATGTCGGAGCGCAACACCGAGTCGCTGCACGCGTTCTACGTCGCGGCGCCGACGACGATGCGCCGGATCGCCCCGCAGGCGGTCGGCATGCCCCGGATCGGCCACTTCGACTTCTTCCGCCCGGCGTCGCGCGAGCCGCTGTGGGAGGCCGTGCTGCGACCCGAGCTCGCGCTGCGCTGACCGGGCGCACGCGCTCGCCGGCCGCCCCGGCGCGAGGCTGGTAAACGCCGGCGCGCCGCGACTATACTCGCGGCGTGAAGACACCCGCAGCTGTCGCACTCGTGATGGCGATGTCCGGGGCCGCCGCGGCGGAGGGCGAGCGCACACCGATGTTCGGCGGCGCGCTCACCGTCGGCGACGCCCCGGACCACCGGTCCGCGCTGGTCGGCGGCGAGGTCGATCTCGCCTGGTGGACCGGCCGGCTCGGACTCGCGGTCGAGGCCGCCGCGCGGCGCGCGGTCGACGACGACAGCGTCCGCAACCTGGCGGTCGCCGGCAGCGCGCGGATCCTGATCGCGGACTGGCTGTGGCCGTCGCTGCTCGAGCCGCGCGACGTCGAGCTCGGGGTCGAGCTGCAGCTGATCGCGGAGCGCACGTGGTGGAGCCGCGACGACACCACCGACAGCTACGGCCTGGGCGCGGCGATCCGCATCCGCGGCGGCTCGGACTGGGAGTTCTCGTCGCTGCTCGCCGAGTCGCGGCTGTTCGTCCGCGTCATGCGGTCCGCCGGCGAGCCGTCGGACATCGTGGCGCGGACCGCGGACCCATCGGCCGGGATGGCTACGCGCGGCGGCGTCACCGCGATGATCGGGCTCGGGGCGGCGTTCGGCGCCGGCAAGCCGCGTTACCTGGAGCGGTTTCGCCCCCGGCCCCTCGATCTGCTGCCTCGGCCCTGAGCGCCCGCTCGCCCGGCGGAGATTGACAACTGCAGGGAAGGCAAGTAACAAGGGTGGTAAGCACGAGGTGACGGAGGTGGTGAGATGATGACGAGGCGGACGCTGCTCAAGGCAGCGGCAGGTGTGGCTACGGGGTTTGCCGGGACGGTTCCCGGGCTTCGCGCGCTGGCGGCGCCAGTGCTTCGCGTGCGGCGCGCGCTTCATACCATGGCGCTCGATGACTCCGATCTCGACACCTACCGCGAGTTCGTGCGGCTCATGCGATCGAAGGCGCCGACCGAGCCGGTGAGCTGGGTAGGCTTTGCCAACCAGCACGGCAACGCGGACGGCTTCAAGTATTGCCCCCACGGCGACTGGTATTTCCTTCCCTGGCACCGCGGCTTTCTGGAGATGTACGAGACCGCGGCCGCGGCGCTGATGCAGAATCCCAAGTTCGCCATGCCGTACTGGGACTGGACGGCGCAGCGGGACTATCCGGAAGCGTTCGCGAGCAAGACCTACAAGGGACGTCCGAACCCGCTGTTCTCGCCGGGGGACGGCGACACGTTCCAGCCCGGGACCCAGGTCGCGCGCAACCCGCTCGGACCCAAGGTGCTGACCGACGCCATCGTCGGGCTGGAAAAGGTCATCGACAAGATCTATCGCGAGACGGTGTACGAGCGCTTCGGGACCAGCAGGAACCGGAGTCAGAACAACCTCGATGCCTCGTGGGTGATCCAGGGCGGCGGCGTGCAGGGCATCCTGGAAGCGACGCCGCACAACCAGATCCACAACCACATCGGCGGCTTCATGGGCCAGTCGAATTCGCCCCGCGATCCGATCTTCATGATGCACCACGGCAACATCGATCGGATCTGGGCGGGCTGGAACAACCTCGGACGCAAGAACTCGACGAACAAGCTCTGGCTCGCCATGGTGTTCCAGGACAACTACGTCGATCCGGAAGGCAAGCTTTACACCCGGGGAGTCAAGGATCTGCTCGCGACCTCGAAGCTGGGCTACACCTACGACAATCTGCCCAGGCCGGATGCCAGGCAGCCCGATCCATTGCGCGACAGCCATCTGCTCGCGCTGCTCGGTGAGCCCGGGGCCGAGAGCGTCAAGCGGGTCAAGGCAACCGCGAGCCCGGTTCCCACATCGGGAGCCTCGACGCGGGCGCTGGTGCACGTCGAACACCGCGATCTCGCCGAGGCCGTCGAACCGACGCGGCACGGGCACCCCACCGAGGTGGTGGCGCTGATCTCCGATATCCAGGTCCCCGACAACGTGGGCGCGGTCCGGGTGTTCGTGAACCACCCGGCGGTGAGCCTCGATGTGCCGGAGACCGATCCGCACTTCGTGACGACGATCGGCTTTCTCCATCACGGCAGCGGCGGCGGGAACGGCCACCACAAGGCGCTGCCCTCGACGATCGTGGATCTCACCGAGACGCTGCGCGGGCTGTCGAGGTCGAAGCAGCTCACCGACGACAACGTGACGGTGCAGCTCGTGCCGGTCGCGCTGCCGGGCGTCGCGCCCACCGCGGTGACGCCGGTGATTCCGGCCTCGGTGGAAATCGCGTTTCTCTGAGCTATTCTGGAGTGATGGCGCGCCATTCCCTCAGGAGCCGAGGTCCGCTGCTCCTGGTCTGCGGGCTCGCCGCGGTGGCGCTGATCGGGCACGTGACCGCGGGACGAGGTGCGCCGGAAGGGAGTCCCACCATGGTCGTCGTCACCGCGAAGTCGCGCGCGCGGCATTGTGCCCAGTACAAGCCCACCACGCTGCGCGCGCTCGAGCAGGGCGCGCAGCGCCTGGTGCTGGTGGTGCATGCCTTCACGCCCCCGGAGCCTCCGGACGGGACGCTGGTCGTCTGGCTGGCCAGCGACGGGAAGGCGACCCCGCGGGAAGTGGCCCGCGTCGCGATCCATCCGCTCCGGGCATTCGCGCGGGCGGATGGCAAGGACCAGCGATTTGCGGTGTCGCTGGCCGGGCAGCCCAGCCTGCCGGCGCCGGGCACCCCGCTGTGCCTCGAGGTGGGCTTCGATACCGCGGCTCACAACCTCGCCGGCGGGCGCGCCGAGACCGAGATCGTGCTCGAAGGCCCCGATCCAGGTTAGGTCAGGGCAGGGGCGCGGCGGTCGTCGGAGCGGCGGTCGTCGGAGCGCGCGCGGACAGCCGCACCTCCGGGATCAGGCCGTCCTCGCCGGCGTCGGTCCGCGACAGCATCAGGCCGAGCGCGATGTCGGCATCGACCAGTGGCAGCTCGTTGCCGGTCGCGTCGACCCAGCCGCCCGACGCCGCCTGGGCACCGAGCAGGAACTCCGCGGCGCGGCGCACCGCCCGTCGCGCGGGCGCGGTCGACGGGCCGGTCAGCGCCAGGGTCTGCAGCGCGTGCGCGGTCGCCTGCAGATCGTCGCCGGGCTGCGCCGCGTCGAGCTGCCACGCGCCGTCGGCCTGCTGGCGGGCGAGCAGCTGCGCCCGCACGTCGCGCAACAGCCCGGCGTCGTGGAGCCACGCGCTGGCGACCAGCGACCACGCCAGCCCCGTGCCGTGGAACCCTTCGGCCGGGTCGCGGAAGTCGAAGTCCGGTGACACCGATGTCAGATCGTCGACGACGATCCGGGCGTAGGTGTCCGCGTCGCGGTCGTACCCCGCGCCGGGGAACACCGAGTCGAGCGCCGCGGCGCCCAGCACGAACCAGCCCAGGTCGTACGGGATCAGGCCGTCCTCGTTCGCGGCGTGGCGCGCATCGCGGATGAACACGCCGAGCCCGGCGGCGTCGGTCCGCGACGCGCGCTTGGCGTCATAGTGGGCGCGCGCGATGTCGGCGAATCCGTGGTTGTCCGCGAGCTCGGCGAGCAGCACGCCGAACACGAAGTCGGGCGCCGAGTCGACGTCCGGGTTGCGCTGCATGCCGAGGCCGGCGTCGAGCGCGGCGACCAGCGCGCGGGGGCCGGCGCTGCGGGTCTCGACCGCCGCCCACGCGGCGAGCGCGGTCGCGCCGAACAGGTTGGGTGGGCTCGCCGCGGCCGAGTGCGCGGTCGCGGTGGGCGCGATGATGAAGTCCCAGCCGCCGTCGTCGGGGTCGGCGTCGTCCACGCCGTTGTGCGCGTTGTCGCCGATCGTGTCGGCCTGGAGCGCCGCGAGCCGCGCCGCGGCGCCGCCGAGCGCCCGGCGGACCGCCCGCGCGGTCGCGCGGTGATCGCCGTGATGTCCCACGCGCAGCAGGTCGAACGCCGGCGTGGTGTCGGCCGAGCCGATGTCGGCTGCGGAGTCGGCGTCGCCGAATTCGCCGCTGCACGCGCTCAGCACCGTCAGTCCGAGAACCATTCCGAGAAACCGCATCTGCTTCTCCTTGGCCAGACCGTCCTGAAGCGTTGCCGACGCCGGCCCGATGCGCAATCGTCCTTCGCGCCACTCACGCGCATCCACCGCCGGTGCGGTGCGCGGCCCGCGTGAGGCGCGCCTCGGGGTGTGTGCGACCCGCACAGCTCGCGGCGAGATGCCCCGCCGGCCGGCGCCGCCGGCGTCAGTTCGTGAACACGACGTGGAACGAGACCGGGAAGCAGGCCGGGGACGGCACGCCGGCGGCGCTGATGTACGGGTCATAGCGCCAGCTCTGCAGACCGCGCTGCAGCTCGCCGGCGATCTCCGGTGGGGCCTTGACGATCTTCACCGACGACACCGCTCCTTGCTCGTCGATGCACAGCTTGACGACGACGTCGGCGGAGCTGCCGAGGATGCCGTTGACCCGGATCGCGGGGATGGTCCCCGATCGCCTGGCCACCGCGGTCGCGGACACCAGCGGGGGCGCCCTGGGAGGTGCCGGCGCATGCGGGGCCGCCGGCCCAGGCGCCGTGGCGGGTGGTACGACCGGCGGCGGTACGACCGGCGGCGGTGCGGTCGGCGCCGGTGCGGCCGGCGGGCTCGGAGCCGGAGCAGCGGCGGGCGGGGGTTCCGGGGTTGCGGGCTCGGGGTCGTGCCCCCGCCCACCCGCTGGATCGTGCAGCGCGACCCGCGTGCCCGACGCGGGGTGCTTCTTGTGATCCGCGCGCCCGGCGTGGTCGGCGTGCTCCACGGCGGTCGCCGGCGCGGCCGGCGCTACCGCCACCGTGGTGGCCGGGCTCGCAGGCGGAACCGAGGCCGAGGCCGGGGCGGCCGGCGGCGCGGGGACCGGGGGCGGGGTGACCGGCGCGGCTACCGGTGGCGCGGCTACCAGTGGCGCGGCTACCAGTGGCGCGGCGGCCGGTGGCGCGGCGGCCGGTGGCGCGGCAACCGGTGGCGCCGGCGTCGGATCGGAATTGCCGGGTGCGGACGCGGCGATCCGCGGGTTCGGGTCGGCCCCGTGGTCATGGCCGCCGCGACTGATGACGATCAGCATCGCCACGACGGCGGCCGCCGCGCCCACCAGGCCCGCGATGAGCGCCGTGCGCCGCGGCTTCGGCGCGCCGCCCGCCACTGCGACCGACGAGGCGGCCCCCCGGAGCGTGGTGTCCGTGACCGGCGGGATGCTGGCAACGGAGCCCCGGATCGTCGGATGGGTCCGCATCACGCCCGGCTCCACGGCGGCGAGGCCATCGATCGCGCGGACCAGGTCGGCGGCGGTGGCCGGGCGCGCTGCGGGCTCCTTCTGCAGCAGCCAGAGCACGAGATCGTCGACCTCGGCCGGGATCTCGGGGCGCAGCGACCGCAGCGGCTCGGGCGGAAAGTACAGATGGCGGGCGATGAGGTCGCCGGCGCCGTCGGACACGAACGGCGGCTGGCCGCACATCATCTGGTACGCGACGCAGCCCAGCGCGTAGAGGTCGGCGCGATGATCGACCGAGCCGGCGCCGCGGCACTGCTCCGGCGCCATGTACGTCGGCGTCCCCATCACCACGCCGGTCCGGGTCTGGCTGATCTCGCCGGAGACCATCGGCGCGAGCTTCGCGATGCCGAAGTCGAGCAGCTTGACCCGCTCGCCACTGGCCAGTTCCGCATCGGGAACGAGGAACACGTTGTCGGGCTTGAGATCGCGATGGACGATGCCCTGCTCGTGCGCGGCGTGCAGCGCGCGCGCGATCGCGCGGACGATCGTCAGCGTCGCCGGGATCGACATCCGGCCCCGCCGGATCCGCGCGCCGAGGTTCTCGCCCTCGAGATACTCCATGACGATGTACGCGCTCTGATCCTCGAGGATCCCGAAGTCGAACACCTCGACGATGCCGGGATTGCGCACCGCGGTGGCGGCGCGGGCTTCGTTGAAGAACCGCGAGACCATGTCCTGGTTCGAGGACAGCGAGGGATGCAGGACCTTGATCGCAGCCTGCCGACCGAGCGTCGCGTGGCGTGCGAGGTACACCGCGCCCATCCCACCTTCCCCGATCTTCGACACGACGTGGTAATTTCCCAGGCTGCGGCCTAACATCGGGTCCTCCGCGGTCGCGTGTCAGCGCCCCGAACGATAACACGCCGCATCGCGCAAACGAGGCGGTTTGCCATCTCGCGACGAGCGCTCCATCCCCGCAGGATGAAGCCGAAACATGCGACGGCGCTGACCGGCACGGTAGGCTCGCACAGAGTACGTGGTCGCCATGCGCATCCTTCCTCCGGGGGTCACCGCATCCGAGTCGTCGTCCGGGTCGTCGTCCGGGTCGTCGTCGCCGCGGGGTGGTCGCCTCGTCGAGGACGAACAGCTCGGTGAGCTTGCCCGGCTGCATCAGCGCCTTGCGCCGCCAGCCCCTTTCCCTGCGGCAACGTGACACGAGCCAGGCATCCTCGTCCTGGCATCAGACCTGGCATGAAGGCTTCCGTGCGGCGGTTGTTCAAGGGTTCCCTGGTGGCACTGGCCTGGATCGCTGGGCTTTTTGCGCTGATGCAGGTCGTCCCCTATGGCCGCACGCACTCGAATCCGGCCACCCGCCAGGAGCCGCAGTGGGACTCGCCGCGCACCCGCGAGCTGGCCGTCCGGGCCTGCTTCAACTGCCACAGCAACCGGACGAGGTGGCCGTGGTACGCGAACGTCGCGCCAATGTCGTGGGTCGTCCAGGCCGATGTCGAGAATGCGCGCAGCATCGTCAACTTCTCGGAATGGAACCGCAGCTACGATCTCGCGCTGTACTCCGGGCAGTCGATCCGGACCGGCAACATGCCGCCGATCAAGTACAGCATGGCCCACCGCGAAGCGAACCTGACCGAGCAGGAAGCGCGCGAGCTCGCGAGCGGCCTCGACGCGATGCTGCGACCGCCCGGACAGCGCTGAGGACGGCAGCTCGCAGGGGCGTCCGGGAGGCTCGGGGCGCACAAGTCCGTGGGCGGGGCACCGGCTGGCCGAGATCTCCGGGTCAGACCTGCTGATGCATCACCAGCTGGTCCAGCAGCTGAGTGCCCATGGCGCCGGCGAACGGGTTGGCCCGCCCGGACAGATTCGTCAGGAACGTCGCCGGCTGCTGGATCAGCAGCAGCCCGTTCTGCAGGTGCTCATCCTCGGTGATCTTGAGCAGCGCCGGATGGTCCTGCTCGGCCTGCTGGAGCAGGAGGTGCCCGACCCACTGGTCATCGGTCGCGGCCGGGTCGTAGGCGGCGGTATGGCCCATCTGGATCTGCATCTCCATGTAGGAGGGGAAATCGAAGCACCTCTGCCCCGGATCGCTGTACCCCTGCGCCAGTCGCGGCGTGACGGTATCGGGACCTTGTCCGTGCGACATCGTCAGGTTTGCGTCCACCGTCTCCATGTGTGTCAAGTACGCGCTGATCCACTCGTGGTACTCGACCCGCAGCGCATCGACCGCCGCGGTGAACAGGCCGAGCTCCTCCTGATCGCGCTGGGCGGCGTCCTGCGGCTGCGGCGCCGCGGCCGGGGCCTGGCCCATGCGCGCATGGTTGAGCTCGATCAGGATGTAGTGACGGATGTCGGGCAGGTTGCCCGCCAGGCTCTGGTTGATGAGGATGGTGTTGTCGTCGACCAGGAAGCACGCCTGGCGTCCTCCCGTCTCCTCGTCGGTGCCGTAGCGGATCCGGATCGCCTGGCCGATCTGGTCGGTGAGTGCCCCGATCGAATCCACCTGCTGGCACAGCTGATCGAAGACCTGCTTGAGCCCGGGGTTGGACTGCGCATGAGCGACGATGACGCGCTGGACGACCCCGGCGGCGGTGCTTCCGCCATCCCCGACCGAGCCCAGCAGCGGCTCCGCGCTCTCGCCGCGGACCACCCGGTCTGCCACCTCGTCCGCGTGCCGCTCGTACGCATCTCCGACCTCGCCGACACCGCCCTTGAGCTGAACCGTGCCGCGCTGCTGGACCACGTGTGCGGCCTCGTGCGCCACCGTGTGGAGGTCCGCCTGGTCGCCGAGCACGACATGATCCCCCGTGGCGTACGCGCGCGCGCCCATCGCGCTGGCGCTCGCCGCCGCGGCGGTGCCCACGTGGGCCTGGATCCCGGAGATGTCGTGCCGCCCGAACGCGCGCTGGATCTGGTCGGCATGGGGCAGCCGGGTCGCGGGGGTCGCCGTGCCGCGTGCGGCTGCCGCGTGCACGTGCGCGGGGTCCTCGGCCGGAGCGGCGGCGGCGCGCTGGACGCCGAACAGCATCTGCAGCGTCGGCCGCGGATCGCTCTGCGCCGGGAGAGCGAGCGCTGGCGGCGGTGTCGCCGCTGCGGTCCGGGCGAGCTCGGGGCCGGAAGGGTCGGCCGCGCGACGCTGCACCGCGAGGCCGTCGGTCAGGGTGCGCTTGCCGGGCGCGATCTGCCGGCTGCCAGGCGTGCGGGTCGAGCCTCGCCGTCCCGCGGTTCGGCGCCGCGACTGTTCTTGATCCATGGAGCCTCCGCGGGTGACGTGCCCGGTGGTCGAGACCGGCAGGCCGCGACGGTCACGCTAGGCGCACAACGCGCGTCGCTCCATGACAGCCGATTACGCTCCATGACGCGGGCGGACGCGGCCCGCCATGCGCGCGCCAGGTGGCGGCGGCGCCGTGGTGGGGGCCAGCGGCTCACCAGCGGTGGTGAACCAGCGGGCGGATCCGGCTCCGGTAGAGCTGGTCGATGCGAGCCCGCAGCTCCGCCGACAGCGCCGGCGCGTCCGCCGCGCGCGCGTTGTCGTCGACCTGCGCCGGCCGCTTGCCGCCCGGGATGACGCAGGTGACCGCCTCGTGCTCGAGGATCCACGCCAGCGCGAGCTGGGCCATCGTCATGCCGGGCGGCACGAGCGCGCGCAGCTCCTCGACGGCGGCGAGCCCGACCTGGTAGTCCACGCCGGAGAACGTCTCGCCGCGGTCGAACGCGGCGCCCTCGCGGTTGAACGCGCGGTGGTCGTCGCTCGCGAAGCTCGTGGTCGCGGTCAGCTTGCCGGTCAGCATGCCGGACGACAGCGGCAGGCGGGCGAGGATGCCGACCTTGCGCTCGCGGGCGCGCGCGAAGAACAGGTCGGCGGGGCGCTGGCGGAACAGGTTGAAGATGATCTGGACGCTCTGCACCTCGGGGTACTCGATCGCCTTGAGCGCCTCCTCGACGCGCTCCACGCTGACGCCGTAGAACCGCAGCTTGCCATCGCGCACCAGCCGATCGAGGCCGTCGAACACCTCGGGCATGTAATAGACATCGGTCGGCGGGCAGTGCAGCTGGAGCAGATCGATCGCCTCGACCTCGAGGTTGCGCAGGCTGCGCTCGATGTAGCCGGTCAGGCTGTCGAGGCGGTAGGCGGCCACGCCATGCGGCTGGGCGCGGCGGCCCGCCTTGGTCGCGACGTGGAACGGCGTGCGGGTCTCGCGCCGCAGCCGGGCCAGCAGCTGCTCGCTGCGCCCGTCGCCGTACACATCGGCGGTGTCGAAGAAGTTGATGCCCAGCTCGAGCGCACGGCGCAGCGCCGCCAGCGACTCGTCGTCGGATACCGGGCCCCAGGTGCCGCCGATCGCCCAGGCGCCGAAGCTGACGGTGCTGACCTCAAAGCCGGTTCTTCCCAGTGGTCTCGTTCGCATCGCGGGTCCTCACGGGCTGATTGCCGGGGCATCCTAGCGCGCCGCGCCCGCCGGGTCGGGCCGGCTGCGCACTCCGGACCGCTCCGCGGTGCCGGCTACCTGAGCTTGCCCAGCCAGTCGTCGATCTCGTGCAGGGCCGTGGCGGCCGTGGGGTCGGCGGCGATCGCGGGGCGCGCGGCGCGGACCATCGCGAGGCCCCCTGCGCGATCGCGCCCGGTCTCGACCAGCGCGCGGCCGAGGTAGGCCCGGGCCAGCGCGACGTCGGACGCATCGCCGGGCCGGGCGGGCAGGGCGAGCGCGCGCTGGGCGAGCGGGATCGCCTCGGCGGCGCGCCCGGTGCGCAGCAGGCAGCCGGCCTCGCCGGCCAGCGGGTAGAGCAGCAGCTCGGTGGTCGGCCCGCGCAGCTGCTCGAACATCGCCGCGGCGCTCCGGTAATCGCGCAGCGCGTCGTCGCATCGCCCGCGCAGGCCGGCGAGCTCGCCGCGGTTGTACAGCGTGATCCCCACGTTGGTGCTGCGCGCCCCGGTGCGCTCGTAGATCGCGAGCGCATCGTCGTAGCCCTGCGCCGCCTCGTCGAGCCGGTCGAGGTGCTTGAGCGTGTTCGCGCGGCCGATCAGGACGGCGGCGATCTGGCCGTCGCCGGCCGGCAGCGCGGCGCGATCGATGCGCAGCGCCCGGTCGTAGACGGCGATCGCGTCGGCCCACTTGCCCTGGTCGTTGAGCACCGACGCCACGGCGACCAGGCTGCTCGCGGTCAGCGCCGACGCGCCGAGCCGCGCCTCGCGGATCCGCGCCGCGGTGCGGAACGCGGTGAGCGCCTCGTCGTTCTTGCCGGCGCGCTGCTGCGTCGCGCCGAGGTTCTGCCAGCCGAACGCCTCGTCGGGGCTGTCGGCGCCGTACAGCGCGCGCCAGCGCTCGATCGCGTCGCGCAGGCTCGCGATCGCGTCGCCGTCGTGGCCGAGCCGTGCGTGCACGGTGGCGGTCTCGAACACCATGTCGGCCAGCCGGCCGGCGAGCGGCGAGCCCGGCGCGGTCGCCCCGGCGCGCTCGAGCAGCTGGCGGGCGTCGCCGAGCATCGCGAGCGCCTCCTCGGGGTGCGGCCCGCGATTGATCACCGTGGCCTGGCCGTAGAGCAGCTCGGCGCGCAGATCGGGCGGCTCGCCGGCGCGCAGCACCGCGGCGCTCGCGGTCGGGAACAGCGCGAGCGCCGCGTCGGGCTTGTCGTTGTGGCTGCCGAGCGTCGTGATCAGGTTGGTCCACGCGAACGCCGCGGCGCGATCGTCGCGCGCGCGCGCGGCGACCTGGGTGAGCTCGCGCAGCGCGGCCTCCGCGTCGGTCTCGTCGCCGACCGCGAAGTCGACCCGGGCGCGCACGGCGAGCGCAGCGGCGAGCACCGGCGGGTGGTCGAGCGAGCGCGCGGCGGCGACCAGCTTGCGGACCCTGGCGGGCAGCCCGTCGAGCCGGCTCGCGCGCCGCTCGACGTCGAGCTCCTGGGCGCGGCGGATCAGCGCCTCGGCCGTGGCGCGCCGCGCGGCGTCGATCGGGGGCGGCGCCTCGCTCAGCGCGCGCAGGTCGGCGCACACCGAGAGCGGCGACAGCGCGGTCGCCGCGACCGTCGCGTGATCGATCGCGACGGGATCGCCGGCGCGCTCGACCACGCCGACCGTGTCGCCGAGCTCGTTGAACCAGCGGTCGAGGCAGTCCATCCGGCGGTCGAGCAGCGTGTCGGACTGGCGGCCCTCGACGCGCGTGGCGCGGCACGCCTCGACGTGCATCGCGCTCCACGCGCCGGCGCCGGCGTCGAGCGCCGACGCGATCCGCGCGAACCGCTCGGCCCCGTGCACCGGGTCGGCCGCGGCGAGCCGCCCGCCCAGCGCGTCGCGCCGCGCCGACCCCCACACCGCCGCGAGCCGCTCGGTCGGCGCCGCGCAGGGCTCGAGTGCCGCGCGCGCGCTGATCGCGAACGCCGCGGCGGCCGAGGCGAGCGCGCCGGCCACCGCCAGCGCCAGCGCGCGATGCCGGCGCACCGCATGCACCAGCCGCGCGACCGGCGAGTAGCTGCGCGCGGCGATCCGCGCGCCCGACTTGAACGCCTTGAGATCCGCGGCCAGCGCGCCGGCATCGCGATAGCGGTTCGCCGGATCGTCGGCGAGCGCCTTCTCGATGATGACGGCGAGGTCGCGGGCGATCCGGGCGCGGCGCAGCGCGCGGTGGCGCTCGCGCGCATCGGCCGGCCGCTCGGCCGCGCACAGCTCCCACAGCATCGCGCCGATCGCGAACACGTCGCCGCGCTGGTCGACCGGCTCGCCGCGGCCTTGCTCGGGCGCCATGTACGACGGCGTGCCGAGCACCGCGCCGGTCGACGTCAAGCCCTCGTCGGTGGTGCGGAACGGCCCGCCGCCGATCGCCGCGTCCTCGACCGCGGACCGGTCCTTGGCCAGCCCCCAGTCGATCACGATCGTCTCGCCGAAATCGCCGACGATCACGTTCGCCGGCTTGAGATCGCGGTGGATGATGTTGCGGCCGTGCGCGTATGCGATCGCATCGGCGACCGCGATCACGTGATGCAGCAGCGCGATCCGGTCCTCCATCGCGCGCTCGGCGATCAGATCGCGCAGCGGCCGGCCCGAGACCAGCTTCATCGCGTAGAACGGGGTGCCGTCGGGCCAGCGGCCGGCCTCGTACACCGGCACGATCCCCGGGTGCTCGAGCCGCGCGGTGATCAGCGCCTCGCGCAGGAACCGCACCTCGCGCCGATCGCCGCGCTTGATCAGCTCCTTGATCGCGATGTCACGGCCGAGCTCGCGGTCGTGCACCCGCGTCACCCGGCCGAGCCCGCCGCGGCCGTGCTCGCCGATGACCTCGTAGCGCTCGGGATCGCGGCGCAACCCCGTG
>DATAPF010000285.1:0-11133 GCA_036265355.1 Kofleriaceae bacterium
CGGTGGCGGCGCTCGCGGCCGGGCCATCGGCCGCCAGCAGCGTCGCGATCGCGACGCCGGCGACCGCGACGATCGCTCCGGGCGCCCACCGGATCGGCGCGGCGAACGCCGCGATCGCCGCGACGTACACGAACTGCACCAGCCAGCCGTGGCCGAACCCCAGCGTCGCGGCGATCGCGAGCGCGACCAGCGCCGCGAACAGCGGGCCGATCAGCCGGGCCCGCGCGGCCGGCACCGGGAGCCGCGGCCCGGCCGAGCCGCCGGGGCGGACGAGCTCGACGATCAGCGCGAAGCACGCGACGAACGCGGCGAGCGCGGCGGCGGCGATCCAGGTCGAGTGGGTCCGGCCGGCCACGATGTCGCCGACCGGCCCGACGAGCGCGACGAGGGACGCATAGATCGGCACACGGCCGCGCTGCCAGCGGTCCGCGGGGTCTGGCCGGCGCCCATGCGCCGGATCGGCCGTGCGGTCCATCGCGCGCATTGTACGCGCGGAATCGCCGGTTCACGGGAAGATGACCGGATCGCCCGGCAGATCTCGCGGGGCGAGGTGCCGCGACGGCAGCGGGCGCAGCGCGAGCGACACCCGATCACCCACCGCGGTCGAGCGGTCGGAGCGCCCGCAGGTCGACCGCCGCCGGCTCGCCGGACCGTTGCGGCCGACCCGCGCTCCGCCTGGCTGTGGGCGATCGCCGGATCGAGCGGCTGCACGGCGCAGCTCGTGCGTCGACCGGAGCAGCTCCGTTCGCGGGCCGCGACACCCGCGACAGCCCAGCGAAGCGAGCTTCTCATGCATTGCGCCTGGCCCTGCGACGCGTCTCGCCGGGTCGCAGCGGCGTCGCTGCGAGCCGAGTGCAACTTTGCATGGCAATCCGCGTCGAGCACGGGTCGCAGTGAGGAGTTGCGTAGTGTGTACCGTCAGGCAGATGACATGACCGGATCGTCGCCCCGCGAGCGCCCATCGACGTGCGCCTGTCACAGACCGGATTGTGTCGTTTCTTGCCAGGGCAATGCAGCATTCTCACTGTCACCATGACTGCGCAATCGAATACCAAGGAGGCAGGCATGGCATATCGCATGAGGTCTGGTGGAGTGCTCTCGATTCTGTGGATGCTGGCCGCGGCGAGCGGCTGTGCCGGCGAGCTCGGGCCGCCGGACACCGGCACCGCCGCCGAGGCCGAGGCCGCCGGCGCGGTCCTCGACGGGCCGGGGTGCACGTGGAGCCAGTGGGGCCAGAGCGCGGCGCACGACGGCCAGACCTGTGTTCGCGGCCAGTCGCCGATCCGCGAGCTCGATCACATCGTGTACGACCCGTTCGAGTTCCAGGAGATGTCCGAGACGTTCGGCGAGCTGCTCGTCCACTACCAGGTCCCGCTCAACGACGGTGCCGGCAACTTCTTCATGATGCACAAGGCCGGCACGTTCACGTCGTGCGACCCGCCGGGCTCCGGTCAGCCGGACGGCTGCGGCATCGATCCGCGCAACATCGCGAGCGAGATCTGGCAGGAGAAGCGCTACCAGCGCCGGCACGACGGCTCGTTCGAGGAGAAGTGGACCTTCGAGACCGACTGGAAGCCGTTCCCGATCTTCCTCTGGGAGCCGATGTTCCAGCCCGCGCTGCACGGTCCGCTGATGTACGTCCCCGGCGCCGGCGGCTCGGTGTGGCAGGTCCTCACCGTCCTCGATCGCCCGATCGCGCTGCAGCGGATCAACCCGTTCCCCACCGTCGATCCCAACACCTACGTCACGAGCGGCATCACCGTCGATCGCGCGGGCTTCGTCTACTGGAACGTCATCAAGGTCGACCAGACGACGTTCCTCGACCAGGGCTTCCTGATCAAGGCGGCGCCGTGGGGCCAGACCTGGACGGTCGACTACACGACCCTGATCCCCGGTGCACCGGCGACGTTCGACTCGTGCTTCTCCACGTTCGCGTCAGCGTTTCCGGCCCCGCCGCGGCCATGGCCGCCATCGGCCGACGCGCTGCCACCGCAGTCGCTGTGCGGCGCGCAGCGGCCGGGCGTGAACGTCACGCCGGCGATCGGCCCCGACGGCACGATCTTCACCGCGTCGACCGCGGACTTCGACCGCAACTACAGCTACCTGATCGCGCTCAAGCCCGACCTGTCGCTCAAGTGGGCGACCTCGCTGCGCGGCCTGGTCAACGACGGCTGCGGCGTGCACCGCCCCGACTTCCCCGAGGGAGATGTCCCGTGCAGCGCCACGTTCTCGGCGGTCGGCGTCGATCCGACCACCAACCTGCCGCCCGCGCTGGCGGTCGATGACCGGTCGTCGTCGACCCCGGTCGCGCTGCCCGACGGCGGCGTGCTGTACGGCGCGCTCGACGGCTACAACTTCTCTCGCGGTCACATGGTCAAGCTCGACCGCAATGGCCAGCTCGCCGGCACCTACACGTTCGGCTGGGATTCGACCCCGGCGGTGTACCAGCACGACGGCACGTACTCGATCGTGATCAAGGACAACCACTACTCCACCGGCGGTCCGTTCTACGTGACCCAGCTGTCGAAGGATCTCCAGATCGAGTGGCGGTTCCAGAACACGAGCACCCAGGCCTGCGTCCGGCAGCCGGACGGCACGCTCCAGTGCGACGATGGCACGGCGCACCCCAACGGCTTCGAGTGGTGCGTCAACGCCCCGGCGGTCGATGCGCGCGGCGACGTGTTCGCCAACTCCGAGGACGGCCGCGTGTACCAGATCGGCCAGGGCGGCGTGTTGAAGACCCAGACCTTCCTCAACCAGGCGCTGGGCGCGGCGTACACGCCGGTCGCGCTCGACCCGGACGGTCGGGTCTATGCCCTGAACAACGGCGAGCTCACGGTGTTCGGCCGGTGAGCTACGACGCCGGTGTCGGGTTCGGCTTGAACTCGTAGACGAACGTGGCGCGGCCTTCGTTGCGATCCGCCGGCGCGAGGGTCAGCCCGTCGATCGCCTTGACCACGCAGTCGCCGAGCACCGGCGGCGCGGTCGACTTGCTCTGGTCGACCGACGGCTGGCTGACCGCACCGGTCTTCTTCTCGACCACGAACTGCACGGTGACCGTCCCGCTCAGCTTGGCGTCGGTCTTGAGCGCGTCGCCGTAGCAGCTCTGGAGCTGCGCGGTGCGGGTCTCGAGCAGCTTGCTGGTGTCGTCGCGGTAGGCCTCGAGGCCTCGCGCGGTCCCGCCGCAGGCGGCTGCGCTCGCGATCAGTCCGGCCGCGAGCCATCTCATCGTCGGGGTCATGGCTCATCCACCTTTCTTCTTGGCCGCGCCCTTGGTGCTGGGCTTGCCGGCGTCGTCCGCAGCGCGGACGACCTCGTGCTTTTCGTCGACCACCTTCTCGGCGCCGGTCTGGGCGTCGACCTCGATCTTCTTGTGGGTGACGTCCTGCTCGACGATCACGAACTCGACGCGCCGGTTCTGTTCGCGGCCGGCATCGCTGGTGTTGTCGGCGATCGGCCGATCCGCGCCGTAGCCGATCGAGGCCAGCTCGCCGGTGGCGATGCCGTGCTCGGTCAGGTACTTCATCACCGACCGCGCGCGGTCCTCGGACAGCTTCTGGTTGTGCTGCGCGCTGCCCTCCGAGCTCGCGTTGCCCTCGATCCGGATCTTCTTGATCTGCGGGTTCTTCCCGATCACCGACGCGATCTCGTTCATCAGGCCGAACGACTCGGGCCGGATCGTCGCCTTGTCGTAGTCGAACTGGATCTTGTCGTGGATCTCGATCTTGTTGTCGCGCACCTCGACGCGCGGCGGCGGCCTGGCCGCGACGGCGGCCGGTGGCGGCGTCCCGGTGACGGGCAGTGTGCTCTGGCCCTGGAACACGACGGGAGCGCCGCATCCCCAGAGCAAAGCGGTGCTGATCACGAACCATGCTCGCATCGGTTGTCTCCTCGGGCCCTGATCCGTGGACCGGGCCACCGAACGCGATGACGGCGGGGGCCGCCCGCTGTTCACGGCTGCGGCAAGTTCTGGCGTCCGCGGCGGCTAACTCACCGATCTGCAAGCGAGATTGCGCGGCCAGCGCCCACCGCGTTCCGGTCGCTGCCGCAAGGCGCGGCGTGGGTACGATGTCGGCGTCCCGGGACGAGCGGCGCTACCACGCGATGCCGTAGTCGTCGCCGTCGTCGCTCGAGCCGCCCCACAGCGTGCCGTGCGGCTGGTCGAAGAAGATCGCGTTGATCGGCCCGGTGGTGCGCGGCTTGACCTCGAAGCTGTAGCCCATCTTGCCGAGCTCGCTGCGCACCCAGGCCGGCAGCTGCTCGTTGATCAGCATCTTGCCCGGCCGCGCGTCGTGCGCGCCGAACGAGCTGCGCATCTGGTAGCTGTTGATGTTGGGCGCCTCGCACGCCTCCTGGACGTTCATCCCGAACTCGACGACGTTGAGGAAGAACTGCAGCAGGTTCTGATCCTGCGAGTCGCCGCCCTGGACCGCGAACGACAGGTAGGGCTTGCCGTCCTTGAGCGCCAGGGTCGGGGTCAAGGTCGCGCGCGGGTGCTTGCCCGGCTCGACGACGTTGAACGGGTTCTCGGCGGGGTCGAGCACGAAGCTCTGCATCCGCTGGCTCAGGCCGACACCGGTCTTGCCGGCGATCACGGCGGGGACCCAGCCGCCGCTCGGCGTGACCGACACCACCCAGCCCTTGTCGTCGGCGGCCTCGATCGACGTCGTGCCGGCGTAGAAGTGGCGAATGAACTCGTCGTCGAGCGGCTGGCTCGGGTCGGCGGCGGCGACGATCACGGGGGCCGGGCCGGCGCTCGCGGTGGCGCCGGTCGAACTCGACCCGGCCGGGGCGCCGGCCGTCTTGGCGGCGCCGGTGGCGCGCCAGCGCTCGAGCAGGCTGCGGAACGGGTTCTTCTCGCCCTGGTACGGATACGGGTCACCCGGGCCGATCTCCGGATCGTTCTTGCTCCAGTTGATCAGCTTGAACCGGTCCTTGGCGTACGCCTTGGACAGCAGGCCCTTGATCGGCTCGACCGGCGGCACGTACGGATCGCCGTAGTAGAAGTCGCGATCCGCGAACGCCAGGTTCATCGCCTGGTAGATCGCATGGAGGTAGCGGGTGCTGTTGTAGCCCATCGCCTTGAGGTCCATGTTCTCGAGGATGTTGAGCGCCTGCAGCATCACCGGGCCCTGGACCCAGGTGGTGAGCTTGTAGACCGCGATGCCGCGGTAGGTCGTCGACACCGGCTCCTCGATATGGACCTGCCACCTGGCGAGGTCTTCCATCGTGAACAGCCCGCCCTGCTCCTTGACCGAGCGCACCAGCTCGGCGGCGATGTCGCCCTTGTAGAACCGATCGTAGGCGGCGTAGATCGCCTGCTTGCGGTTCTTGCCGGCCTTGAGCGCCTGGGCCTCGGCCTCGACCAGCTTGCGCAGCGTCGCGGCGAGGTCGGGCTGGCGGAAGATCTCGCCGGGCGCCGGGGCCTCGTGCGCCTGGCCGGGGTGCGGCAGCATCACCGCCTTCGCGTAGGGCCACTGCTTGATCCGGGCCTTGTTGCGCTCGATGACATTGGACAGCTCGATCTCGATCGGATAGCCGTCGGCGAGCTGGATCGCCGGCGCGAGGACATCGGCCAGGCTCATCGTGCCGAACTCGGCGAGCATGGTGAACAGACCGCCCGGCGTCCCGGGCGTCACCGCGGCGAGCGGGCCGAACTCCGGCGGGTACTTCATGTTCTGGTTCTTGAAGAACTCGGGGGTCGCGCCGGTCGGCGCCACGCCGAGCGCGTTGATCCCGACGACCTTCTTCTTCGTCGGGTCGTAGATCAGCGCCTGGGTCTCGCCGCCCCAGCTCAGCGTGTCCCACAGCGTGGTGACCGCCGCGAGCATCGCGCACGCCGCGTCGACGGCGTTGCCGCCGCGCTGGAACATCATCGCGCCGGCCTGGGCGCCGAGCGGCTTGCCGGTGATCGCGACCCAGTGCTGGCCGTGCAGCACCGGCTTGTGCGGCCGGTCGGCGCGGGCCGCGGGGCCCATCAGGATCGTCAGCGCAATCAGGACGGAACCGAACAACAACGCGGGGCGGGAGCGCATCGCGGACCTCCGTGTGGGGCCGCCACCTTACCTCAGCCTGTGGGTCCCGGGGCGCCGGGAGCGCTGTGCGCCGGGTCAGCCGTCGCCGCGATCGACGACGCGCGCGGCGGGGACGGTGGGCGCGGCGGGCACCGGGACCCGCCAGCGGCGGGGCAGGTTGGCGTGGAGGAGGAGGCCGAACGCGAGCAGGCCGAGCGCGATCACTGCGGAGCGGGCGTCGGCGATCACCACGCCGACCAGGAACGCGACGGCGCCGGCGATGACGACGGCCGCCGACCACGGATAGCCCCAGGCGCGGACCGGGCGCGGCAGCGACGGCTCGCGGCGGCGCAGCACGACCAGCGCGAGGCACGCGACGGCGTAGTTGAGCGCGAGGTAGACCGAGGTGATGGCGACCAGCTGCGTGAAGTCACCGAACGCGAGGATCAGGATCACGGAGACGACCGTGGTGGCCAGGGTCGCGGCACCCGGCGTGCCGCGGGCATTGACGGCCGCCAGCCGCGGCCACAAGAGGCCGTCGCGGCCGAGCGCGAACAGGATGCGGGTGCCGATCATCATGATCGCGTTGAGCAGCGGCGGCAGCGTGATCAGCGCCAGCGCGGTGAGGACCTGACCGCCGCGCGCGTCGGCGATCCGCGACGCCGCCTCCGCGGCAGGCACGGTGGCGCGGGCGAGCTCGGGGATCGGCACGATCGAGACCATCGCGAAGTTGACCAGCAGGTAGATCACCGCGACGGCGATCACGCCGCCGATCATCGCGCGCGGCAGGTTCTTGACCGGGTCGCGATCCTCCTCGGTGAAGTACAGCGCGCTCTGCCACCCGGCGTAGGTGATCGTGACGACCTGGAGCGCGGCGACCAGGCCGGGCAGGGTCAGCGGCTCGGCGGGGCCGGTGGGCGCGGCGGTGCCGCCGAGACCGGAGACCGCAAGCGCGGCGACCACCAGCGCGAGGAACGCGAGGAACTTGAGCGCGGTGGTCCACTCCTGGAACCAGCTGGAGATCCGCACGCCCGCCCACTGCAGGCCGACGAAGCCGACCAGGATGGCGATCGCGATCGCGCGCTTGGCGCCCGCGGCCTCGGGGACGAGCTCGGCAAGGATCTCGCTCATCCCGATCGAGACGTAGCCCAGCACCAGGCAGTACATGATCCAGTCGGTCCAGCCGACGGCGAAGCCGATCCAGTCGCCGAACGCGCGGCGGCTGTAGACGTAGTAGCCGCCGGCCTGCGGCAGCAGCGCGCCGAGCTCGGTCAGGCAGCTGGCGCCGACCAGCGTGTACAGCCCGCCGAGGGCCCACACCGTGAGGATCACCGCGACGGTGTGGAGCTGGCCGGCGACCTGCCCGGACGCGCGCAGGATGCCGACCCCGATCATGCTGCCGATGTTGACCGCGAGGCCGAACCCGACACCGAGGATGCGCCGGAGCCGTCCGAAGGAATCCGCTGCTGTGGTGCTGGTCGCCAAGCTGCGACACTATACGCGCAGCCATGCACCATCAGCGCCTCGGATCGACCGGTATCAAGATCTCGCGGATCGGCCTGGGCTGCGGCAACTTCGGCGGCATCGGCTCGGCCCCGGCGTTCTTCGGCATGGGCGAGGACGAGGCCCAGGCGGGGGCGCTGCTCGACCGGGCCTGGGACGCCGGCATCAACCTGCTCGACACCGCGGACGCCTACGGCGGTGGCCGCAGCGAGCAGTCCATCGGCCGCTGGCTCGCCGCGCGCGGGTCGTCGGTGCGCGACCGGCTGGTCGTGAGCTCCAAGGTGTTCCACCCGGTCGGTCCCGGCCCCAACCAGCGCGGCCTGTCGCGGCTCCACGTCGTGCGCCAGATCGACGCCAGCCTGCAGCGCCTGGGCACCGATCGGATCGACCTCTACCTGATCCACGAGCCGGATCCGGCGACGCCGCTCGACGAGACCCTGCGCGCGCTCGACGACGCGGTGCGCGCCGGCAAGATCCTCTACATCGGCGCAAGCAACATCGAGGCCTGGCGGATGGCGGTGGCGCGCGGGATCAGCGAGCTGCGCGGCCTGTTCAAGTTCGAGTGGGTGCAGAACTCCTACAGCCTGCTCGACCGCACCGCCGAGCGCGAGATGCTGCCGTTCTGCGCCGACCAGCGCGTCGGGTTCACCGCGTTCAGCCCGCTGGCCGGCGGCTGGCTGACCGGCAAGTACCGCTCCCAGCAGGCCTACCCGACGGGATCGCGGATGACGATGCGGCCCGAGCCGTACGCCCACCTCGCCGTCGAGCGCGTGTTCGCCGGCCTCGACCGGCTCGCCGAGGCCGCCCGCGAGCGCGGGGTGACGATGGAGGCGCTGTCGCTCGCCTGGCTCTTGCACCAGCCGCAGGTCGACGCCGCGATCGTCGGTCCGCGCACCCCTGCGCACCTGGCCAGCGCGCTCGCCGCGCTCGACGTCGCGCTGTCCGCCGCGGAAGTCGCGGCGCTGACCGCCCTGTTTCCCCGCTCGATTCACCAGGATTGATCCCGCCCGCCCCGTGCCCTACGCTCCGCGCGTCGGCCGCTCCGGAGGTCAAGCCATGCGCCCCAGGGACCGTGAACATCGTGGGCTCGCTGTTTCCATGTCGCGCCGCAGCTTCGTGATCGCCGGCGGAGCCGCGGTCGCGGCCGCGCCGCTGGTCGAGCGCCGTGCCGAGGCTGCGCCGCCGCCGCGCGGCAAGCTGCCCGAGGTCGCCGGCACCGAGCACGCGACGACCAAGCTCGCCGGCGGCGCCAAGGTCCGGCTGTTCCTGTGGCGCAAGCGGCTGCGCAACCCGGCGGCGGGCGAGGGCCGGCAGGGCACGATCCTGTTCGTCCACGGCTCGTCGATCTCGTCGACGCCGAGCTTCGATCTCCAGGTCTTCGGCCGGCCCGAGCTGTCGGCGATGGACCACTTCGCCCGCAAGGGCTACGACACCTGGTGCGTCGACTGCGAGGGCTACGGCCGCTCGGACAAGTCGCGGCCGATCAACGCCGACGTGTCGAGCGGCGCCGATGACCTGGCCGCCGCGTCCGACTTCATCATGAAGCAGACCGGCGGCGACAAGCTGCTGCTGTACGGCGAGTCGTCCGGCGGACTGCGCGCCGCGCTCCACGCCCAGCGCAACCCCGAGCAGGTCAAGCGGCTCGCGGTCGACGCGTTCGTGTGGACCGGCGAGGGCAGCCCGACCCTGGCCGAGCGGCGCAAGAAGCTCGACCAGTTTCGCGCCAGCAACCGCCGGCCGATCGACCGCGACTTCATCCGCAGCATCTTCACGCGCGATCACCCCGGCACCTCGGACCAGACCCTCGTCGAGGCGTTCGCCGACGCCGCGCTCGCGCTCGACACCAGCGCGCCGACCGGCACGTACGTCGACATGTGCACCAACCTGCCACTGGTCGACCCCGAGAAGCTGACCGTGCCGGTGCTGATCCTGCGCGGCCAGTTCGACGGCATCGCCGCGTTCGACGACGTCGTGCGGTTCTTCGCGAAGCTGCCCGGCCCCGACAAGCAGTTCGTCATGATGCCCGGCATCGCGCACTCCAGCATGCGCGCCAAGAACTTCCAGATCATCTATCACGCGCTCGACGCGTACTTCAGCCAGCCCGCGCCGCTGTACGTCGGTTAGCGCCCCGACGTCCCGGGCGGAGCACGAGCGCGACGGCACCGAGGATGAACACGCCCGCGACGACCTCTTGCCAGGTCAGCGGCTCGTGGAGCACCCACATGCCTAGCATACCCGCCATGAAGAAGCCGATCTTGCCGGTCATCGCCGTCGTGGTCGTCGTCGCGTCGCTGTGGGGATGGAAGCGCGCGGCGCATTCCGCCGAGAATCGTCTGGTCGTCGACCGGATCTGGATCGACCACATCCCGCGCAACGAGCGCGACACGATCCGCGTGTTCGCCGCCGTCAGCGAGCACGCGGTCGACGTGTTCCAGGCGACCTCGCAGTGGCGCGGCGGCTTCGAGGCGTTCCGCTTCGAGGCCAGCGGCGGCGAGCTCCACCTGCTGTTCCCGCAGACCGGCGACCGCGAGACCGTGCGCGCGAAGGCGCGGCGCTGCAACGAGGGCGGCATGGACTTCTGCCTCGAGCTCGACGGCGCCAGCCGCGGCGTCAAGCGCGGCGCGTCATTCACCCGGTGGACGGTCACCACCTGCCAGTGACCGCGTTGCTTGAGGCGCTGTCGAAGCTGTCGAGCCCGCGCCATCCCGGTCAATCGTCGTTACATGAACGTGTTTTGATGGCGAGCGAACGAACCGCGCGGTCATGGCCAGAGCGACGACCGCACGGCGCGCGGTCAGGGCCGGCGGTTCGCGTGGCGCAGCCGGGACATCACCGCCCGTACGGTGGTCGTCCAGCCCGCGGGGTCGAGCGCTCGTTCGATCGCGCGGGTCGCCAGCGTTCGCTCGTACGCGACGCGCCGGCCATCGTCGTCGAGATCATGAAACGCCTCGTGTCCGCGCACCATGAGCGTGAACGGATCGAGCAATCCATCGGCGATCACGACGATCTGGCGCTGGCCGCCGGCGCGAACCGGGCGCAGCGCCTCGAGGGGGAGCGTCGGGGACGCGGCGACGAGCGTGGAGGCAGGACATGCCCGGGCTGGAGAGGGGATTCATGTCCAGCGCAACGGACAGCCCCGGCGGTCGTGACACGAAAATGCAGCGGCCCAACGCATCGCCGGTTTCGCGAGTGTTCCCGACACATCGGCCGCTGCGACAGCGCCGACCGGCTCACGCCGTCGCCGCGGGCGGCCGATCCATTGCCGGCGATGTGGAAGCGGCCGCCGAGCTCGACCCAGCATCGGTCCGCTGGTTCAGGTGTCGCGCGCGAGCCGGTCGACGCGCTTGAGGAGCGTCGGGATCCGGTGGAGGCCATGCATCGGGCCGCGGGCGCGCCTCGATCCAGCGGACGGCGCGACGAGCGACGAGGCGTCGGCCTGGATCGAGCGCCCTAAAATCGCCGAGGAACCGACCCTCGTGACCGCTACAGGCGCCGGGCGATGAACCCCCAGCAGGATTTCGAGGACGAGATCGCAAACTGCGTCGTGTGCGGCGGAAGTGGCAAGCTCGAGGACGGCAACAAGTGTCCACCATGCAACCGCACTGGCCGCGAGCGA
>DATAPF010000286.1:0-25797 GCA_036265355.1 Kofleriaceae bacterium
GGCCTGCTCGAGCGCGGCTGGTCGCTGGTCACCGGCGGCACCGACAACCACCTGATCCTCGCCGACCTCACCGCCAAGCAGGTCCCCGGCAAGATCGCGGCCCGCGCGCTCGACGCCGCCGGCATCGAGCTCAACTACAACTCCGTGCCGTTCGACCCGCGCAAGCCGTTCGATCCGTCGGGGATCCGGCTGGGCACGCCGTCGGTCACCAGCCGCGGCATGGCCGAGCCCGAGATGCGCCAGATCGCGGCGTGGATGGACGCCGTGGTCAGCGCGCCCGGCGACGCGGCGCTGCACACCCGGATCGCCGGCGAGATCCGCGAGCTGTGCGCGAGGTTCCCGGCGCCCGGCATCCTGGTCTGACCGCGCGGTCCGCCGCGGTCACGCGCGGTGGTGGATGTGGTCGCGGGCCGTCTCGCCGCGCGCCTCCGACGCCTTGTCGATGTCCTTGGCGCCGCAGCGGTCGAGCACGGCCTTGGCGCGCTTGGCCCAGTCGCCGTCGTCGGCGTGGACCACGAGCAGCGAGCCGCCCTGGTGGAGCCATGACTCGTAGCGCTTGGCCTCGTACTCGGGAATCCCCATGCCGATCAGCGTGCCGGTCAAGGTCCCGACCGCGCCACCGGCCCCAGCACCAGCGAGCGTGGCGACGATCGGACCCGCGGCGATGAACGGTCCGAGGCCCGGGATCGCGAGCGCGCCGATGCCGACCAGCAGGCCGAGCGTTCCACCGATCGCTCCGCCGGCGGCGGCACCGACCAGCGCGCCCTCGGGGGCCTTGGTGTGCTTCTCGTGCGCGACCTGGCGGGTCCCCGGCAGATCGGGCAGCAGCGCCGAGATGTCGCTCTCGCGGAACCCCGCGGCGCGCAGCTCGTCGATCGCCAGCTCGAGGGCTACGCGGTCCTCGAACAGCCCAAACACGGCAATCTTCTTGTCTTCCTTTTGCTTCGTCATCGTGGGTCCCCTGTTGGTTACTTGGTGACTTCCAGCTGGTTGACGACCTTGCGATCGCCGGCATTGGCGGTGGCGATCTGCTCGACCTTCGAGCGCTCGGCCTCGCTGGCGACCGGGCCGACGAGCGTGACGGTTCCGTCCTGCGCGACGATCTTGCAGTTGTGGGCGTTGGTCGACAGCGAGCCGTCGTCCAGCACCGCCTTGCGGATCTTCTGCATGACGTCGCGGTCGGCCGCGCTGTTGGACGCGTTATCGGCCGTCGGCGCTGCCGCGCGAACGCGCTCGTTCTGCGCGGTGTTGTCGGCGGCCGGCGGCTCGTTCGAGCGCGACTTGCATGCGGCCAGCGCCGCGACGGCGAGCAGGGTGGCGAACAGTGACTTTCGCATGAAACGTCTCCTCGGGATCTGGAGAGAGCACGTCGCATGCCAGCGCGCCGACGCGCGTCGGAATCACGGCGAGAAGCAATCGCGCGTGCGCCGGCCATCGTCCATGTGCGGATTCCCGCAGGGTCGCCCGCGCGCGAGCGCATCTCTCCTCGGACGCGCGACCGCGCCGCCCCGGCGATCCTCGCGCAACCTGGCTCGAGGAACCAGGCATCGTCACGGATTCGAAGGATGAGACATCTCCCGAGCACGTCGCTCGCGATCAGCCCGCTCACGAGAAAGGCTGCGAGCGCACGAGTCACACCCAGCCGGCTCACCGGTCCGCCGACGCTCGACATGGGAAGCAGAGCGGATCACAGGATAGGACTGCAGGCCAAAGTCCACTCGCCGCCCGGCGCATGCTGCCGATCTGCAGCGAGGATCGGCGTCGCGATCTTCGAGCCAGGTCCCTCGCGAAACCCGGCGAGGCCGCTCCCCACCACCGCGCACGGACGCCTGGCGCGGTTCGCGATCACAACCGCGCACGTCCGGATCGGGGTGGCGCCGACGGCAATCCGCAACGGTGGCCATGGCATGGCGCTGGTCGGCACTTTCTGGTCCCATCGACGATCGGTGGTCCGAACGCGTGGTCGACACCGGGGCGGCGGCCGTAGCTGTGGCCTCGGTCGTTAGCGCGGTCATGGATCGACGGCGCCGTGCGGTCGAGGAGATGGTCCGCGACTACCTCCAGGGGTCAATCACCGGAACCCCCGTCGGAGCCACGTCGGTCGTGTTCCTGGTCACGAAGGTCAGGCCGTGGTGCAAGGCGGTCGCGGCGAGCTGCACGTCGATCGTCGGCACGGTCAAACGCCGCTTCTTGACGAACGCTTCCAGCTGCCCCCAGCGCTCCGCCACGCCATCGTCAAATGGCAGCAGCCGGCCGGCAAACCGCAGCCTGACATCTCGATCCAGCCAGGATTGCAGCGCCGGACGCCGGGGGTCATCGATGGCGAGGAGGTCGATCCCTTTTCGAACTTCTCCAATCGTGATGACGCTCAGGTACATGAGCTCCTCGGCCGTGGACGCGACCCATGCCACGACCTTGCGGCTGGGGCGCGGCTTCATCAGCTCGGAAACGACGTTGGTGTCGAGCAGGAACCCGGGCATCCGATCTCACCACTTGAGGGTCCGCGTCACGTCGCGCTTCCGGGTGAGATCGAGCGGTTTTCCGCCCGTCGGTGCCGAGCGGAAGAACTCGACGAGCGATCCGGACTGCTTCGCCCGTTCGGTCATGCGGTCGAACTCTTCGGCCTGGACCACCACCACAGCCTCGCCACCGCGTCGGAGTACGCGCTGTGGGCCGACGTCGCGCGTCCTCCGGAACAGCTCGCTGAACCGGGCCTTGGCCTCGTGAAGGTTCCAGATCGAAGGCGCCTTGGACGACATGCTGAGTAGACTAGTCTGACTAGTCTACTTGGTCAACTCATGCGAGGGCGCCGGGCTCACCGCGGCAGCCGGGCCACGACGCGATCGAGGATGCGGTGGGCGACTTCGGTCTTGGGGCCCGCGGGGATCTCGACCTCGGCCTCGCGATCGACCACGGTCACGCGGTTGGTGTCGACCCCGAACCCGGCGCCGGCCTCGCCGACGTCGTTGGCGATGATCATGTCGCAGCGCTTGGCGGCCAGCTTGGCCCGCGCGTTGGCGATCACGTCGCGGGTCTCGGCGGCGAACCCGACCAGCAGCGGCGCTGCGCGGTCGCCGCGCGTCTGGCCGAGCCCGGCGAGCAGATCGGGGTTGGCGACCAGCGCCAGCTCGGTGGTCGGGCCGAGCTCGCCGCGCTTGAGCTTGTGCACCGCGGACCGGGCCGGCCGGTAGTCGGCGACCGCGGCGGCCATGATGATCGCGTCGGCGCCGTGCGCGGCGGTCGCCAGCGCGGCCTCGAGCTGCGCGGCGGTCTCGAACCCGATCGCGGTGACCCCGACCGGCGGCGCGATCGCGCTCGGGCCGAGCAGCAGCGTCACCTGGGCGCCCCGGCGCTGCGCGGCCGCCGCCAGCGCCACGCCCATCTTGCCCGAGCTCCGGTTGCCGATGAACCGCGCCGGATCGATCGCCTCGTGAGTTGGCCCGGCGGTGACCACGACGCGCCGGCCCGCCAGGTCCTGCGGCGACAGCAGGTGCGCCGCGGCCTCGACGATGTCCGCCGGCTCGGCGAGCCGCCCCGGTCCGGTCCACCGGCACGCCAGGAAGCCGTCGCCGGGGCCGACCACGCGGTAGCCGGCGACCTCGACCAGGCGCGCCAGGTTCGCCCGGGTCAGCGGGTGGTTCCACATGTTCACGTTCATCGACGGCGCGACCAGCACCGGCGCGCGGGTCGCCAGCGCGATCGCCGCGACCGGATCGTCGGCCTGCCCCGCCGCCAGCCGGGCCAGCGCGTTGGCCGTCGCCGGCGCGATCACGATCAGATCGGCGCGATCCGCGAGCTGGATGTGCCCGATCGTCGCCTCCTCGGTCAGGCTGAACAGGTCGGTGAACACCGGGCGCCGGGTCAGCGCCTGGAACGTCATCGGCCCGACGAACTTCTGGGCGCGCGCGGTCATCGCGACCTCGACCGTCGCGCCCGCCTTGTCGAGCAGCCGCACCAGCTCGGCGGCCTTGTACGCCGCGATCCCGCCGGCGACGCCGACCACGATCCGCGCGCCCTGCAGCGGATGCGCCGGGTCGCGGGGCGTCCGGTCGCTGCGCGGTCCGTCGGTCACGCCAGAAGCCTACCCCGCCGCGCCGCCGCGCGCCCCCGCCGGCACCGCCGGCGCGCACTTCGATAGGTCATTATCGATGTTTCACCGGCGAACTGGACGTCCGCGCGCTACGACCAAACGCGGGTCACCGGATACGCGTCGAGCTGCGCGTCGCAGCTGACGAGATGCATCCCCTCGTGAAGTGCCTGCGCGACGAGGATTCGATCGAACGGGTCGCGGTGGTGAAACGGCAAGCGCTCGACGTGAAACGCGTGGCCTGCGGTCACGTCGAGCAGACGGAGACCGCGGTCCAGGCCACCGCGCACCATGTGCTCCAGGCCGACCGGGAGCGTCAGCTTGCCGAGGCCCGACTTGATCGCCATCTCCCACACACTCGCCGCGCTCAGGAAGCACTCGTGAGCGCTGTCGAGGAAGATCCCCAAGGCCGTGGCTGTCAACTGCGGATCATCAGTCGCCAGCCAGACGAACGCGTGCGTATCGAGAAGGTACCGCACGCTAGCGGTAGTCCGAGAAGTCGTCGAGCGGCGCGTCGAAATCAGGCGCCATCGTCACCTTGCCCTTGACCCAGCCCACGCTTCGCTTGGGGCGCGCCGATTCCACCAACACGAGCCGCACCACGGGTTCGTTGCCGCGCGCGATCACGATCTCCTCGCCGTCCAGCGCTTCCTGGATCAGACGCGACAGATGAGTCTTCGCCTCGTGAACATTGACGATCTTCACAGGTCTCAGCTTAGTCTAGTCACCTGACTAAGTCAACCGATTGTCAAGGAATTCCTCAGACAACTCCAGATCGGCGGCGCGCTCGACCCGCAACAGCGCGCCGGGATGCTCGGGCGATCCGGGCCTTCCAGGCCGCGAGTTCGCGCCTGGTCTTCTCGAACGCGGCGTCATCGAGCCAGAACCGACCCGACGGCGCCACCGTGGTCACCATCGCGGACAGCCCCGATGCGCGCGCCGCGGCCAGCTCGCCGGGGAGCTGCCGGGCGACCTCGGCCGGATCCGCGTCGTCGGGCCAGTCCCAGATTCACGGCGGCCGCTGCGTCGATCGTCACACCGGCGCCGAGCAGGAGCTCGGGCCGACGGAGCATCGTCGCGATCGCCAGCTCGCGCCCGTGAAGATGTAAGAGGCATGACTCCACCATAGCGTGCCGATCGTCCGCGAACCGCCCGGCTGCCTCAGATCGCTGCGCGGCACCGAGACGGAGCCACGCACCGCGATGATAGGGTCGCCGCACAACAAGGGTGGCTTTCATGAAAGTGGCATCTGCACTGGCAACCACGGTGGTGATGAGTCTGTCGTTCATCGCGACTCCGGCGCTGGCCCAGGAGCCGCCTCCGGCGCCGCCGCCCGCGGCGAACGTGACGGCGCCGGCCGCACCGACCACGACGCTGCACGGCACGGTGACCGCCGGCGACGACCACGCGCCGCAGCCCGGCGCCAGCGTGAGCATCGCCGCGCTCGGCATCGTGGTGTTCACCGACGAGAACGGCGCGTACACGATGACGGTGCCGCCCGGACCCCACGTGATCCGGATCGAGGCAGCGGGCTACCTGGCGGTCGACCGGACCGTGACCGTGGCAGACACCCCCGCCGCGCTCGACGTCCAGGTCGACGAGACCGGCAGCGGCGAGGTGATCACGATCATCGGCTCGCGCACGCCGCGCAGCCGGCTCGAGACCCCGGTGCCGGTCGACGTGATCGGCAACGACGTGATCAGCGAGGCGGGCCCCACCGAGATGAACCAGATCCTGAACGCGGTCGCGCCGTCGTTCAACGCCAGCCACCTCGCCGTCACCGACGGGACCGATCACATCGACCCCGCGGACCTGCGCGGCCTCGGCCCCGAGCACGTGCTGGTGCTGATCAACGGCAAGCGGCTGCACCAGAGCTCGCTGATCAACGTCTACAACGGTGGCACGGTCGGTGTCGATCTCAACGCGATCCCGACCAGCGCGATCGCGCGGATCGAGGTGCTGCGCGACGGCGCGGCGTCGCAGTACGGCTCGGACGCGATCGCCGGTGTGATCAACATCGTGCTCAAGGACACGGTCGACCTCGTCGACCTGTACTCGATGACCGGCATCACCGCGACGGGCGACGGTGCGCAGCTCAAGCTCGGCGCCAACACCGGCATGAAGCTGGGCGATCGCGGGTTCGTCAACCTCACCGGCGAGTTCTTCTCGCGCGGGCGGACCAACCGCTCCGAGCCGTGGTCCGGCGACATCTTCAACGGGATCACCGGCACCGACGCGACCGACGCCGAGCTGCGGCGGCGCGGCCTGACCCGCAACGACTTCACGATGGACGTCGGCACCTCGGGCGCGCTGGTCGGGACCGGCGTCCTCAACGCCGGGTACAAGCTCGGCTCCGGCGTCGAGCTCTACGCCCAGGGCGGCTACACCTACCGCAAGGGCAACGCGTCCGGGTTCTACCGGCTGCCCGACGCCGACTTCGAGGACCGCAGCGATCTCCGGATCTACCCCAACGGCTTCTTGCCCCAGATCAACCCGGTGCTGATGTCGTGGAACGCGACCGCCGGCGCGCGCGCCAGGTCCGGGCCGTGGCAGGGCGACCTGAGCCTGACCTACGGCGGCGACAGCTTCCACTTCTTCGTCGATCACAGCCTGAACGCGTCGCTCGGCGTGGCGAGCCCGACCAGCTTCGACGCCGGCAGGCTCGGCCTCAACCAGACCAGCCTCAACTTCGACGGCGTGCGGCGCATCGATCCGGCGGCGCTCCACGCGCTGTCGCTGGTCGCCGGCGCCGAGCTCCGCCGCGAGGACTACCACATCTCGGCCGGCCAGCCGGAGTCGTACGAGCTCGGGCCCGAGCTCGACGCGGAGGGCAACCCCAAGTCGCCGGGCTCGCAGGTGTTCCCCGGGTTCCGCCCGTCGGACGCGTCCAACAACAGCCGGCTCAGCGAGGCGGTCTACGCCGGCGTCGAGAGCGAGCCGAGCGCGCTGACCAACCTCGACGTCGGCGCCCGGTTCGAGCACTACAGCGATTTCGGCAACACGCTGACCGGCAAGATCGCCGGCCGGATCGCGGCGATCCGGACCGCCGACAGCGAGCTCGCGGTGCGCGGCTCGGCATCGACCGGCTTCCGCGCCCCCGGCCTGCAGCAGATCTACTACAGCACGATCGCCACCCAGTTCATCAACGATCCCATGACCGGCACGATCGTGCCGAGCAACATCCTGATCAGCCCCAACCGCAGCCCGGTCACCGAGAATGCATTCGGGGTCCCCAACCTCAAGGAGGAGACCTCGGTCAACCTCAGCGGCGGCGTCACCGCCCGGCTGAAGAGCTTGTCGATCAGCGCCGACTACTACCACGTCACGCTCAAGGACCGCGTCGTGCTGACGTCGCTGTTCCAGACCGGTGACGCGGTCGTCGGCGGCGCCGTCACGGACATCCTGGCCCAGTTCCCGGGGGTCGGCGCGGCGCAGTTCTTCGTCAACGCGGTCGATACGTCGACCGACGGCGTCGACCTCGTGGTCGACTACAACGTTCACCTGCCCCGGGGCAACCTCAAGGCGACCGCCGCGGCGAACTTCACCCGCACCGTGGTCGATGACGTTCACGTGCCGCAGAGCATGCTGGAGAAGTTCAGCAGCATCGAGGGCGGCGCGGAACGCGTGCAGCAGCTGTTCCTGGGCCGCTACGGCAAGAACCTGCTCGAGGATCGGCTGCCGCACCAGAAGGCGACGCTCGGGCTGCGCTACGACCACGCGATCTGGACCGCCGGCGTGCGCGCCAACTACTTCGGCCCCAGCAAGTACCACGACGACGGGGGCCCGCAGCTCGACGAGACGTGGGGACGCACGGTGATCTTCGACACCGACATCGGCTACCGGGTGCACGGCATGTCGTTGATCGTCGGCGCGAGCAACCTGTTCAACACCTTCCCCGACCAGATGAAGCATCCGGACAACCGCTACAACGACAGCTTCCTGTACAGCCCGGTCTCGGTCCCCGCCGGTACGCCGTTCGGCACCGACGGCGCGTTCTACTACGTGAAGCTGGAATACCAGCGCTGACCGCGGGCTCGGGGAATCGCGCAATGACCGGTTGCAGGTAACGACCTGTCACGCGCCAGATCGCTCCGTACTGCGCGACGGCATCGTCGAGCAGGCGTTCGGCGAGGAGTGCGACGGCGGCAGCAACTGCAAGGACTGCCGCTACATCAACGACTGAGCTCGGTCACCGCGTCGCGCCGGGACGACGATCGGCGAGTCCCGGTGGGGGTCGGCGCCGGTGGTCTGCTCGAATGGCTGAGCCGAGAGCGCGAGCGCCCGGATCGCTGCGCACGCCGGCCGCGACGGCCGCGACGCTCGCACTGCGATCATCGAATTTCCCAAACTGGCCCAAACTGGCCCAAACTGGCAAAGATTGACTCAGGTGACCACCGACGACAATCGCACCCCGTCGCGCCGTGATTTGCTACATTGTCGTCGAGACACCGCATGTTACGAAGTAGCAATGCGTAACTTATCATTGGCAGTGTGTATGGTGACGATGAGTGTGATTGCCGCGTGTGGAACGTCGAGCGCCGACCCCGCACCGCCCGGAGGTGGCCTGTTCGGCGGCGACGCCCGCGCGGTCGCGGCCGCGTTCGTGCCGAGCCACCTGGTGCAGGGCACGGTGCCCAGCGGCGGGCCCGACGTCACCGTGACCGGCAACCCGACGACGATCGACACCGACCACCTGACGATCGACGGCAAGACCAGCGCGTACTTCGTGCTGCGCAACGGCTACGCGGTGCTGTCCGGGAACCGCGTCGTGCTCGACCACGACGTCGTGATCATCGGCCCGCGGCCGCTGATCATCGCGGCGGAGGGCGACGTGACCGTGACCGCCAGCATCGATCTGAGCGCGCACGGCTCGGCGCCCGGCCCGGGCGCGGCGACGTTCGGCGCGGGAGAGGGTGGCCCCGGCGACACGTTCATCACCCCAGGGGGGGCGGCGCGCGTATCGTCGGGGGGTGGCGGCGGCGGTCACGGATCGCCGGGCGCCGCCGGGGGCGATAGCGAGGGTGAGATCATTCCCCCGGGCGTCGGCGGCATGGTCTACGGCGCGCAGCTCGCGGACCGCCTCATCGGCGGAGCTCCCGGCGGCGCGGGCGGCGATGGGGGGACGGCCGGCGGCGCCGGGGGCGGTGCGCTGCAGATCTCGTCCGCGACCTCGATCTCGATCACGGGACCGCACATCGCGGCCGGCGGCGGCGGCGGCGAAGGCGGCGGTGGCTCCGCCAGCGGCGGGGCCGGCGCCGGCGCCGGCGGCGAGCTGTTCCTCGAGGCACCGGTCCTCACGATCGCCTCCACCCTGGCCGCCAACGGCGGCGGTGGCGGTGGCGGCGGTGGCGAAGCCGGCCAGCCGCAGGGCGGGACCGACGGCAGCGACGGACTGATCGGCGCTGCGCCCGCGCCGGGCGGCGTCGGCGGCATCCCGATGGGTTCCGATGGCGGCGCCGGTGCGGCCGGCACCTCGGCGAGCTTCCTCGGCGCGCAGCCCGGCTCGGGCGGCAACTCCAACGGTGGCGGTGGCGGCGGTGGCGCGGGGCGGATCTGGCTGCGCTACGAGGCGGCGACGCCTCCGGTCACGACCGGCGCCGTGATCTCGCCGCCCGCCACCCTCGATCCGACCCTGCCGTGACGCCGGATCACGCGGGCGCCGCGCGGCTTCAGAGTCGCTGGGCCAGCGCGCGGGTCTCGACCATGTTGTCCTCGATCGAGCAGTAGGTCCAGCCGCCGTAGCGGCCGACCGAGTGGACGCCGTGCGCGGCGAGCTCGGCCCTGAGCCGCGCGGTCTCGGCGATCGAGGCGCGGGTGATGTGGACGTACGCGGGGTCGAGCACGACGTGGTGGTGCGAGATCAGCTGGTGATCGGTGACGATGCGCTCACGGCGCAGGTCGTCGAGCACGCGAGCGAGCAGCGCGGGCGGATCGATCGCGGCGCCCTCCGGCGCGCCGATCTCGACGTAGAGGCTCATCCGATCGGCCTCGAAGATGTTGTCGTACCAGCCGACCCGGTAGAACGCGATCGCGGGGTCCGGGAAGTACATCCAGTGCACGTCGCGCGGGCCCTTGCGGTCGAAGCCGAGGTTGAACACCGCGACCTGGTTGGACGAGAACACCGCGGCGTGGTCGACGCCGCACAGCCGGGCGAGCCGGGGCAGCGGCGCGGACGACACCACGCGGTCGAACCGCAGCCGCCGGCGCGGGGTGGTGACCTCGCCGGCCGCGAGATCGATCGCGGTCGCCGGCTCGCCGCACGACACGGCGCCGGGAGGCAGATCGCGGAGCAGCGCGTGGATGTACTGGACCGCGCCGCCGGCGGGGTACGTGAAGGTCGCGTTGTAGCCGCCGTCCCCCGAGGGGATGCCCGGCGGGCGCGGCCGCATGTTCGCGATGATGTCGGCGATGTCGGCGTGCGGGAAGAACCGGCCCATCGCGTCGACGTCGAGCCGGTCGAGGTCGGTGGCGTACAGCTTCTCGTTGTAGGGGCGGAGGAAGCGCTCGGTGATGCCCTTGCCGAACCGGCGGGTGAGCATCTCGCCGAACGAGCGCGGCGGGGCGTCGCCGGCGGGCCGGAAGTAGAGCTCGACCAGGCAGTCGAGGAAATCGTCGAGCGGCAGCTGGTGGATGTGCTTCTGGAACGGGAAGTCGATGTCGCGGCCGGCGTAGCGGATCGCGCTGCGCCGGACCACGGTGCGGACCTCCTGGCCGGGCATGCGGGCGCGCAGCCAGGCCTCGATCGCCGGATCGCGGAAGTGGAAGAAGTGGCCCGAGTAGTCCCACACGAAGCCGTCCTGCACCACCGTGCGGCAGTAGCCGCCGGGCTGGGCTTCCGCCTCCAGCACGACGACCTCGGCGCCGGGGTGGCGCTCGCGCCACCAGAGGGCGAACGACAGCCCCGAGACGCCGGCGCCGATCACGACGGTGTCGACGGCGGTGCGCCCGGCGGTCACCCGAGCCTCGCGAGCTCGTTCTTGAAGATCCGCTGCGCGATCGCCGCCGCGGCGCCGTAGGTGCTCTCCATGCCGAAGTACGACAGGCTCTTGGACAACAGGCTCTGGCGCCGCGAGTACGGGGTGTCCGACGCGTAGTGGATCACGCCGAGCTCGAACGACATCTGATCGACCAGCGAGACGATCTCGTCCTTGGGGTGGCGGCGCGGCTCGGCGATCTCGTAGGCCGCCGACAGGTACGGGCCGGCCTCCATCTCCATGACGGTGTAGCCCTCGCGATAGAACACGTCCATGTACTCGCGGTTCTGGAGGAACGCCGAGCGCACGGTCAGCGCCTTCTGGTTGTCGAGCACGGTGCCGTGGCGCATGAACGGCTGGACGTCGGCCGCGGTCAGCGCGTTGCGGAACAGGTAGGTGTTGGACGAGTGCTCGTCGTGCACGACCTTGCTGATCATGACGTCGCCGACCCGGCCGTTGAGCGTCGCCGCCTTGCCCATGACGTAGATCCCGCGCAGCTCGTCGACGCCGAGCGTGACCGCCGACAGGTGGTGGTAGGCGGCCATGCCGAGCGGGTAGTCGATGTTGATGATCACGGCGCGGCTTTCGCGCAGCCGCTCGATCCCGGGCAGCCGGATCCGCGGGTCGAGGCTGTCGGGGATCAGGCGGGACAGCTCGATCACCTGGGCGTCGACGTCGATCCGGCCGGGCGACAGGATCACGCGGATCCCGGCCGCGGCGTCGGACTCCTGGACGTGGCTCATCCGGCTCGGCTCGCCGTGGATGTAGGCGCGCAGCGAGTAGTACAGGATGTTGGTCGCCAGCGTCTGGTCGCCGCGCGCGACCGCCTCGTCGTAGCGCGGCGCGAGGTCCTCGACGTTGCGGTCGCGGAGGAACGCGAGGATCTCGTCGCGGTGGTGGCGCGCGTAGCCGCCGAGCAGGTTGGCCAGCGAGTGGCTGTTCGACGACACGAAGTACACCGGGCGGCCGGCCGGCACGGTCGGGGCGATCGCCTGGTACCAGCGATGCGCCGAGCGCTGGTACTCGCGGAACGAGCCGTCGAGCAGGCGGACGAACAGATCGCAATCGTGCGCGATCATGTCGCGCAGGATGTCGCTGGACCTGGGGCCGAGCGCGCCGCGCAACCGGGCGACCGCCGCCGCATCGCCGAGCGCTGCGGCGAGCGCATCGTCATCGGTGACGTCGGTGATCCGCGCGCTGAGCAGGCGCTCGCGCAGCTTGTTCCACTCGATCTGGTAGGCGGTGAGGATCGGGACGAAGTCGTCGATGTCCGAGGCCGAGGCGATGAACGCCGCGAGGGTGTCGCCGCCATCCCAGCGCAGCGGGCGGCGCCGGCCGCGGGTCCGGACCACGGCCCAGCGGTCGACCACGTAGCCGGCGTCGTCGAACTGCTGGTGCGACTGGCCGAGCACGAGGTGGCGGATCCGCGGCATGCAGTCGGGCAGCCGGCCGGCCGAGTAGGCGAACGCGGCGAGATCGGGCTCCGCGGACTCGGCGCCGAGGTGCAGGCTGGACCGCGAGTACAGGTGGGCCTCCTCGAACGCACGGACCCGGACGTCACCGCTCGAGCGCAGCAGCGAGTAGTAGGTGCGAATGTACAGGGCGATCTCGTCGCTGGTGGCGCGAGGCGGCTGGCGGTCCACGGGGTGCAGGGTAGATCACCCTTGGCTCCGGAGCGCTTTCCCTGGCGCCCGGATAGTGCTAACCAAGGGGCCCATCAACCACCGAGCGTGAGATCCAAGGCCTTGGTCGATCGACCCTGAGAGGAATCCGAGAGGACGCTGTGAGCAAAGAAGAGCTCGTACATCTCGACGGCGAAGTCATCTTGATCGCGAAAGGCGGAAACTTTCGGGTCAAGCTCGACAACGGCCACGAGGTCCTGGCCAAGCTCGCGGGCAAGGTCCGACGTCACCGGATCCGGGTCGTGCTCGGGGACCGCGTCACCGTCGCGGTGTCGCCGTACGATCCGACCCGCGGCTTCATCGTCTATCGTCAGCGCTAGCGCGGCGGTCCGTGAACACGCGGCCGAGCAGGCGGGCGCTCGCCGGGCCGGGATCGCGGGCCAGGCGGTCGCGGGCCACGGCTTCCGCCTCGTCGCGGTGCCCGATCGCGAGCAGGAGCTCGACCCAGGCCTCGGTGTAAGCGGCGACCTCGGGCCGGCGGCGGGCGGCGCGCTCGGCGAACGCCGCGGCTTCGGATCGCCGGCCGGTGGCGGCGAGCAGCTCGGCGTGGAGCGCCAGGCTGCTCGCGTGGCCGCTGCGCGCGGCGCGCTCGGATCGCACCAGCGCCTCGGACAGCCGACCCAGCTCCGCGAGCATCCGCGCCCCGTCGGCGAGCAGGTAGGGGTGATCGGGGTGGCGGGCGAGGCCGCGATTGATCACCGCGAGCGCCTCGGCGCGCTGCCCGGCGCCAAACAGCTCGCCGGCGAGCCGCTCGGCCGCGACCGGATCGCCCGGGCTCGCGGCGAGCCCGCGGGCGTACAGCTCGATCGACGACGTCCAGGCCGCCTCGGCGCGCAGCGACGCGACCCCGAGCGCGCAGACCAGCGCACCGGCGACCGCCAGCCGCGCCGGCCCGCGCAGCTGCAGCACGAGCCAGGCGGCGGCCGCGCAACCGCCCAGGCACCACAGATAGGCGAAGCGGTCGGCGACGACGATGTGGACCACCGCGAGCAGGTGGCTGATCGGCAGAAACCAGATCCACGTCCACGCCAGCAGCGCGCGCCGCCACGCGCGCCCCGGACCGCGCGGGATCACCGCGAGCGCGAGCGAGCCGATCACCGCGGCGGCGCCCAGGACCAGCTCGAGCGGCCCCGCGCCCTCGCTCTGGATCGGGTACGACAGCGACGGCGGTCGCGCGAGCACCAGGCTCTCGACGTAATGGCCCAGGGCGCCGAGCGCGCTGGTCAGCCGGCCGTCGGGCGCGGCCTCGATCGCGCTGTCGACCACGCCGGCGCCGCGCGCGACCACGATCACCGGGATCGCCGCCAGCGCGGCCGCGCCGCCGATCGCGGCGATCGCGATCCAGCGCCGCCGCCCCGCCGGCAGGACCAGCCGATCCCACGCGGCGAGCACCACCGGCGCGAACATCGCGGGCGCCTTGCTCCAGGTGGCGGCGACGGCCGCCGCCGCCCCGGCGACGACCCAGCCCCACCCGCCGCCGCGGCGGTAGCGGATCCAGGCGTGGCCGCACGCGATCGCCAGCAGGCCGGCGAGCACGCCCTTGCGCTCGGACAGCCAGGCGACCGACTCGACGTGGATCGGATGGATCGCCCACAACAGCGTCGCCAGCCACGCCAGATCGCGCCGCAGGCCGAACCGGACGAGCAGGCCGCCGAGCCCCAGCACGGTCAGCGCGTAGAGCGCGAGCTGGGTCGCGTGCGGTCCGCGCTCGTTCCAGCTCTCGTTCGCGCTCCACACCGCCATGTCCGCGGCGACCACCATGTCGCGCACCGGCAGGTACTCGGTGCCGAGGTCGTGCCGGGCGCGCGCGTCGAGCTCGAGCCAGACATGGCGCAGGACTGCCATCGACGGCGCGCGCAGCGGGCTGGTGTCGCTCCACAGCCATGGATCGTCGTAGGCGACCCGGCGCAGCGCGAGCGTCGGGGCGAACACCAGCACGGTGATCGCGACGACCCACGCGCCGGCCCGGCGCTGCCCTCCCGCGATCGGAGCGTCCGACGCAGTCACGGCCGAGGAGTGTAGCGCGATGGCAGCGCCGGCCGGTCCGGCGGCGCACCGCGGTTTCCGGGCTATGCTGGCGGGGTGCCAGATACGCCTCTGTATGTCGGGATCGACCTGGGGACGACCAACTCTGCCGCGGCGGTGTTCGACGGCGAGCGGGTCAGCGTGGTGCGCAACGCGCAGGGCGCAACGGTGACGCCCTCGGTCGTCCGGCTCGACAAGCAGGCCCGGGCGACGGTCGGCACGCGGGCGCGCCGGTTCCTCGAGCAGGATCCGACCAACACCGCCGCCGAGTTCAAGCGGCTGATGGGCACCGGCAAGCCGATCGAGTTCCCGGCCGCGGGGACGACGCGGACGCCCGAGCAGCTGTCCGCCGAGATCCTCAAGGCGCTGCGCCAGGACATCGCCGACCAGCTCGGCGCGCCGATCGAGCGCGCGGTGATCTCGGTGCCGGCGCTGTTCGAGCTGCCCCAGAGCGCCGCGACCTCCGAGGCCGCGCGGCTGGCCGGGTTCGCGCGGGTCGAGCTGCTCCAGGAGCCGATCGCGTCGGCGCTCGCGGCGGGCTGGCGGGCCGACGGCGACGGCGCCGGTAGCTGGCTGGTGTTCGACCTCGGCGGCGGCACGTTCGACGCCTCGCTGCTCGAGACCCGCGACGGCCTGCTCCGCGTGGTCGGCCACGACGGCGACAACTTCCTGGGCGGCCGCGACTTCGACTGGGCGATCACCGAGCACCTCGCGTCGCGGCTCGCCGTGGTGCCGCGGCGCAACAACCCCGAGCACGCCGGCGCGCTGCGCGCGCTGCGGATGGCGGCCGAGGACGCCAAGATCGAGCTGTCGCGCGGCGAGCGCGCGCAGGTCGCGCTGGCCCAGCCGCTGGCGATCGACGGCCAGCAGGTCGAGGTCGACCTCGAGCTCGATCGCGCCACGGTCGAGCGGCTGTGCGCCCCGCTGGTCGATCGCGCGGTCGACGTCTGCGTCCGGCTGCTCGGCTCGCACGGCCTTGCGCCCGGCCAGCTCGGCCGCCTGGTGCTGGTCGGCGGGCCGACCGTGATGCCGATGGTGCGCGCGCGGGTCGCGGCGCGGCTCGAGACCGCGATCGCCGAGGGCCACGATCCGATGACGCTGGTCGCACAGGGCGCGGCGCTGTACGCGGCGACCGCCGGGCTCGACGGCCGCGCCGCGCAGATCGCGATGCCGGCCGGCCGCCAGGTCTGGCTGCAGTACCCGGCGGTGTCGTCGGATCTGACCCCGCACGTGGTCGGCAAGTTCGTCGGCGCCGACCCACCGGCCCGGGTCAAGCTGGTGCGCAGCGACGGCGCGTGGACCAGCGCCGAGGCCACGGTCAACCCCGACGGCACCTGGCTGACCACGGTGGCGCTGTTGCCGCGGCGGGCGTGCACGTTCCAGATCGAGGCGCGCGGCGCGACCGGCGAGGTCGTCGTGGTCAGCCCGCCCGCGCTGACCATCGTCCAGGGCCTGACGATCGGCGATCCGCCGCTGTCGCGCACGCTCGGCGTCGCGCTCGCCAACGGCCACGTCCAGACCTACCTCGAGCGCGGCGCGCCCCTGCCCGCGCGCCGGACGTTCACCCACCACACCGTCGAGACCGTCGCGAAGGGCAGCTCGGACAGCGTGCTGCGGATCCCGATCGTCCAGGGCGAGCTCAGCCAGGCCCACCTGTGCCGGCTGGTCGGCACGCTCGACATCGGCGGCGACGCGGTGATCGACACCGTGCCGACCGGATCGGCGGTCGAGGTCACGATCGAGCTCGACCGCGGCGGCCGGCTCGCCGCGCGCGCGCTGGTCCCGGCGATCGGCCAGATGTTCGAGCACGTCGCGCACCTGCTGGTCCCCGACGCCGCGCCCGAGGCGCTCGACGCCGCGCTGCGCGATCTGCGCCGCCAGCTGATGGAGCTGCGCACCGACGCGTTCCGCCACGGCCTGGGCCAGGTGATCGAGAAGCTCGATCGCCTGGAGTCGCGGCTGTCGGAGGCCGAGCGCGACATCGACGCGGCGCACGGCGGCGATGCCGACGCGGCCCAGCGGGCGCGGCGCGCGCTGCTCGACGTCGACGCGACGATGGCCGAGGCCGACCTGGCGCGCAAGTGGCCCGAGCTCGACCACCAGGCCCGCCACGCGGCGATCACGGCGTCGTCGACCATCGGCATGCACGGCACCGAGGCCGAGCGCTCGCTGCTGCAGGACGTGCTCGCTGCGATGGACAAGGCGCGGCGCGACAAGGACGCCGCCGAGCTCGAGCGCCAGATGCGGCTCGCCCAGCGGCTGTCGAACGCCGCGTTCAACCGCACGCCCGAGGCCTGGGAGTGGTACTTCGAGGACGCCGCGTCCGAGATCAGCAAGTGCCGCGACCTGCCGGCGGCGCAGCGGCTGGTCACCGAGGGCAAGGCCGCGATCGCACGCAGCGACAACGCCGAGCTGCGCCGGGTGGTCAAGGCGCTGTGGCAGCTGTTGCCGGAGAGCAGCGAGGCCCGCAAGAAGGGCTTCGATTCGGGGGTGCGGTGAAGCTCGCCGACAACCCGTTCTTCGTGCTCGGGCTGTCCACCGAGGCCAGCCGGATCGAGGTCGAGCGCGAGGCCCAGAAGCTGCTCGGCATGCTCGAGCTCGGGTTCGCCGACGCCGCGACCTACGCCACCCCGCTGGGGCCCCGGCCGCGCACCCCCGAGCTGGTGCGCGCCGCGGTCGCCGCGCTGCGCGACCCCTACCAGCGCCTGGTCGCCGAGCTGTGGGCGCGCCATGCGCCGCCGCACCGTGCCGCGCCGCCACCGCCCGCCGTGCCGCGGATCCGCGACGGCCTGCGCCGCGTCCTCGGCTGGAGGCCGTGATGCGCAGCCTGGCCGCGCTGCCGTACTTCATCTTGCAGTGGCTGCGCGGCGCCGCGATCAACGCCCGCCGCCGCGATCGCACCGCGCGCTACGTGCTGTGGTCGGCCGTCGCCGGCGTCGCCAGCGCGGCGATGCTGGTCCTGGCGGCGGCGTTCGTCGGCTTCCTGTGGTGGCTGTCGCTGTGGTGGCTCGCGCTGGCGATGACCGCGGTGCTCGTCGTGCCGGTGCTCGCCGGCCCGCTGATCCGGCTCGTCCTGGTCCCCGCCGGCTGGCACCGGATGGCCTACCAGGTCGCGCTGTACAGCCGGCCCGGCCCGGATCCGGTCGCGTACGCGCTGTGCGTGGCGGCGTGGGCGAGCCGCGACGCCGCGGCGGCGGCCTGGGTCGACGCCCGCCGCGACACCCGCCGCCCGCTCGGCGATGCCGAGATCGCGGCGACCGCGCTGCTCGCCGCCCGGCGCGGCGACGCCGCCACCGCGCGCGCCCTGCTGCGCTCGCTGCCGGCGATCGTCGAGGATCACCCGGCCGTGCGCGAGCTCGCCGGCGAGTGGCTCGCGTGCGACGCCGCCGAGCGCAGCGGGTGGGACGAGCTGTGCGATCCGGGGCGCGCGGTGTGGCCGGCGACGCCGCTCGGCTTCCTGCTCGAGGGCATCGCCGCCCGCCACACCGGCGCCGCCAGCGCGCCGCCGGCCCGCGAGCTGTGGGCGCGCTGGCTGATCGCGCCGCGCCGGCGCGCGACCCGCGCGCTGGTGCGCGAGGCGCTCGCCGCCGCGCCGGGATCCGCGCCGGACCGCCGCCCGCCGAGCGGGCCGGACGGCGCCGCCGAGCCCACCGAGCGCGCGGTCGACCCGCTGCCGCGCGCGATCGCCGCCTACCTCGCGCTCGGCGAGCAGCCGACCGCCGGGGCGTTCGCGCTCGCGGTCGGCGCCTGGGACGCCGCGCTCGGCGACACCGCGACCCGGACCTGGCTCGCCCGCCGCGCGCTCGAGCTCGACGCTCCGCTCGGCGCGGTCGAGCGCGCGATCCACGACGTCGCCGGCCAGCTGACCGACGAGCTCGCCCGGGTCGCCGAGGCCGCCGGGCTCGGCGCCCCGCCCGGCGCGCACGGACCGGTCGGCGGCGGGCTGGTGCGCCGGCTGCGCCACGGCCGGCTCGACGCGCTCGAGGCTGCGTTCTCGCGCTGGGCCGAGCGCCGCCACGATCAGACGCCGCACCCGTCGATCGACGAGTGGCGCGAGTTCATCGCGCTGCGCGCCGCCTACCACGGCGCGGTCACCGCGGGCGGCCTCGAGCTGCGCCGGCTCGCGTTCCCACACGTGTTCAGCAAGGGCAGCAACATGGCCGCGTGGCTGTGGAACAAGCGCGAGGAGTACGCGCTGTCCCACGCGATCTCGCGGTGGCTGCTCGACGAGGCGCTCGCGGTCGGCGACGCCGAGGCGATCGAGCTCGGCCACCGCAACTGCGCGCTCGCCGTGCCGACCCGGCTCGGCCGGATCCGGTCCTGACCGGCAGCCGCGTGATCCAGGCGACCCGCCGCCGCCGGACACGATGCGCAACGTAGCGATTGCCATACCGTGCCGCACAAAACAGCACCTGACAGCGCGGAGCTTGCCATCGCGTCGAAATCAGCGACGGGCGGTTGACGAAGCGTGCGCCCGGCGTGCCTCATTGTCGGATGGGGAAATATGTGGCGGTCGCCGGCCTCGCCGGCGCGGCCCTGGTGATCACGAGTGCGTCGCTGCGCCCGCCGCGCCCACCGACGCGGGGGCCGCGCGGCGAGATCGAACCCGGGCACGCCGGCGAGACCGAGCGCGACGAGCGCGGTGGCGAGACCGACAGCCGGCGCCTCGATCCCGGCACGCACCGCGCCGGACCGGCCGAGCTCGCGGTGCGCAACCGGGTCGCGCTGGACGAGTCCCGCAAGCTCCAGCAGCGCACCCGGCTGCGCGCCCAGGCCGCCCTGCCCTCGGTACCGGCGACCACGTGGGTCAGCCTCGGCCCGACCAGCGCGCTCGACGAGTTCAACTTCGTCGACATCGCGGGCGTCGACTCCGGGCGGCTCAACACCATCCTGGTCGACCCGCGCGATCCCAACGTGGTCTACATCGCCGCGTCGGGCGGCGGGGTGTGGAAGAGCTTCAACTTCCTGTCGCCGTCCGGCGCGACCTGGTCGCCCGCCACCGACACCCTGCCCAACCTCGCGGTCGGGGCGCTCGCGATGGACGACGCGCACCCGGACACGCTGTTCGCCGGCAACGGCGACTTCGTCGACGGCTCCGGCAACACGATCGTGAAGAGCGCCGACGGCGGCGGCACGTGGGGCACCCCGGTCGCGCTGCCCGATCGCTCGCTGCCCGGCGGGTTCGCGATCGGCGTCGGCGCGGTGCGCGCGCTCGCGGTGCGCGGCAACCAGGTGCTGGCCGGCACCGACATCGGTCTGTACACCTCGAACGACGGCGGCGAGACGTTCACGGGGGTCGACCTGCCCAACGTCAACAACGCGCTGCTCACCGAGTCGATCTGGAGCATCCTGCCGACCGGCAACGGCCACTGGGTGGCCAGCGGCGTGCACGGCTGCGATCCGAGCTCGGGCCCGCCGCCGCTCGCCCAGGGCGTCGACCCGGGCCAGATCGACGCCAGCGGCGCGATCTGCGCACAGGGCGCCAACGGCGAGATCTGGGTATCCGCAGATGGCATGAGCTGGTCGCGGGCGGTGACCCCCGCGGCGACCGGGATCGGCCGGCTCACGCTCGCCACCGGCGCGGCGACCAACCCGGCGTCGACCGTGGTCTATGCCTACGTCGGCTCGACCGACGGGTTCAAGACGCTCGGGTTCTGGCGCTCGAAGGACGGCGGCGCCACGTGGGTCAATGCGACCGGCACGCTGCCCAACCCGAGCCTCGCCCCGCCCGGGAGCACCGCGGACTGCGAAGGCCTCGACCTCGGCCACGACCAGACCTGGTACAACCAGGCGATCGTCGTCGACCCGACCAACCCCGATCACGTCGTGGTCGGCGGCAACCTGTGCGGGGCGCGCACGCTCAACGGCACCGCGCCCTCGCCGACCTGGGAGCTGATCTCGCACTGGCTGCCGAACCCCGACAGCGGCGCCACCGCGCGCGGCGTGCTGCCGTACGTGCACGCGGACTGGCACACCGCGACCTCCGTGGTGATCAACGGCGCCGTGCAGACCTTCGTGGGCAGCGACGGCGGCGTGTTCACCAGCGTCGATCTGTTCGCCGCGGGCCGGGGCGACCAGGTGACCTTCATCCACCACAACACCGGCCTGGTGACCCACCTCATCTACACGCTGGGCTCCGGCGATCCGAGCGCCGGCGATCCGTTCGTGCTGTTCGCCGGCCTGCAGGACAACGGCACCCGGTTCCGCGCCGATCCGACCCAGCCGTCGGTGTTCAACCAGCCGGTCGGCGGTGACGGCATCGGCGCCACGGTCCACCACGCGACCTCCGGCACCACGTACTGGGGCAGCGTCGAGGGCGCCCACGTGTTCTGCCGGCCGTCGGCCCATGTCAGCTGCGCCGACGGCAACAACTGGCAGGAGGTCGAGCCCACGATCAGCGTCGAGCCGCCCGACCGCGGACCCGCGGTGTCGCGGTCCTGGGTCCAGACCGGCGACGGGCCCGCCGTCGAGGACTCCGAGCCGTTCTTCATCCACTACGCCAACGTCGAGACCGACACCACCGGGCAGAGCGTGCTCACCCACACCAACGGCCAGGTGTTCGTCAGCGCCGACGACGGCAAGGGCGGGCTGACGTGGAAGGTGATCTCGCAGGATCTGACCCCGGTGGGCAACGGCCAGGGCTTCGCCAACGTCACCGCGTCGCGCACCATCCCCGGCCTGTACGGCGCGGCCGGCCTGGTGTCGCTCGCGCCGTTCTACCTCTCGACCGCCGGCAACACGATGACGACCTGGACCACGGCGCGGCCGGTGACGCCGGCGCCGCCGGTCGGCGGGCTGCCTCCGGCCCGGCTGACCGGGGCGTCGTCGATCGACTTCCCGCCGGTCACGCCGGTCGGCAAGACGCCCGGCCAGGTGTTCATCGGCGCGTTCACCGGCGTGATGAACAACGGCGTGCCGCCGCCCGACGACAAGGGCCGTTTGTGGCGCACCCTCGACGGCGGCCAGACCTGGACGTCGATCGTCGGCGCCGACCCGGCGCACCGGCTGCCCAACGTCGCGGTCTACGTCGTCAAGTACGATCCGGTGACGCCGACGACGATCTACGCCGGCACCGACCTCGGCGTGTACTACTCGACCGACGACGCCGCGACCTGGAACCGGATGGGCGACGGCTTCCCGATGGTCCCCGCGCGCGACATCTACGTCGCGAAGAACCAGGACTTCATCCGGGTCGCGACCTACGGCCGCGGGCTGTGGGAGATCTATCCCAGCACCGCCGCCAACCAGGGCACGCCCGGCAACGGCGACTACGATCGCAACCTCCGGATCGACTGGGTCGACCTCGGCGCGATGGCGTCGCGACTGGGCACCACGCCCGCCACCACCACCTCACCGCTCTACTCGTGGATCCTGGACATGGCGGGCAACGGCACGCCGCCCACCCAGCAGATCGACGACACGGATCTCACCGCGCTGCTCGGGGCGTTCGGAGGTCATCCATGAACCGCTGGATCTCGCTATGTGCGCTCGCGGCCGTCGCGCCGGCGTGCGGCAACGATGGCCCCCCCGGGCTGTCCTACACCGATCCGCCGTCCGGTGGCGCCTTGCGCCTGGTCAAGAACGCCAGCTCGACGGCCAAGGCGATGGTGCTCGACCTCGTGGTCGGCGACGCCGCGCTCACCGGCTACTCGGCCGGGTTCGACCTGCCGCTCGACGCCACCAAGATCAGGCTCGGCCCGTTCACGCCGGGCAAGGCGCTCGATCCGGGCAGCGCACCCACCGCGGCGGGCGCGGCGATCCCGGGCGACGGCCCGCTGCGCGGCGCGCTGGTCGTCGGGCTGAGCCAGAAGGCGACCGGGACCGGGGCGGTCGCGGCCGACACCGCGCTGCCGCCCGGCACCGTGCTGCTCACCGTCGAGCTCGACGCGGTCCAGCCGTTCCAGGAAGGCGTCGTGTTCGATGGCACGGCGAAGAACTTCGCGCTGCCGTCGGGCGGCCTGCGCAACAAGGCGGGCACGACGGTGGTCGACGCCGGCCAGGTCAAGATCGGCAAGCTCGTGGAACACCCGGATTAGCCGGCCCGCGCCGGCTCGCGGATCCGCGGTCTCCCAGTTCTGGTATCACCGCGGCATGACGAACCGATCGATCCCACGGGGGGCTCCGCCCCCCGCCCCACCGGCAGAGCCGGCGGGGCCCCCACCCCCCGTCGCCTCACTTCGTTCGTCGATCCTCACCGCGCTCGGCGCCCTCGCCGTCCAGCTCGCCGGATGCTCGAACGCCACCCCGCCGCCGCGCGTCCCCGAGGCCCCGGCCACCGCCAAGGAGTACCAGGCGCCGCCGCCCCGGCCGTCGGTCCCGGCGCGCGACTATCCGGACAGCCGGCGCGACGACGTCGTCGAACGGATCCACGGCGTCGAGGTCCACGATCCGTATCGCTGGCTGGAGGATCCGACCCGCCCCGAGGTCCAGGCCTGGATGAAGGCGCAGGACGGCTACGCGCGCGAGCGGCTCGCCCGGCTGCCCGGCCGCGACGCGCTCGCCGCCCGGTTCGCCGAGGTGTTCTACTACGACGAGATCGACGCGCCCGAGCACCGCGGCGGCCGCTACTTCTACACCCGCAAGCACAAGGACCGGGAGAAGGCGATCGTCCACTGGAAGCAGGGCGAGCGCGGCGCCGAGCAGGTCCTGCTCGATCCCAACGCCTGGTCGGCGGACGGCTCGGCCGGGCTGCGCGGCTGGTGGCCGAGCGACACCGGCCGCTACGTCGCGTTCAACCGCAGCGAGCACAACGCCGACGAGACGACGCTGGGCGTGATCGACGTCGCGACCGGCAAGCCGCTGCCCGACACGATCCCCGGCACCAAGTACGGCCGCGCATCGTGGCTGGGCGATCGCGGCTTCTACTACGTCTGGGTCCCGCCGGCCGGGCCCGAGGTCCCGGTCGCCGATCGCCCCGGCTTCGCCGAGCTGCGCTACCACGCGCTGGGCGGCGATCCCGCCCGGGACCCGGTGGTCCACGAGGCGACCCGCGATCCGCAGACCTTCCTCTCCGGCCGGGTGTCGCGCGACGGCCACTGGCTGTTCGCCGACATCCAGCACGGCTGGAACTCGACCGACGTCTACTTCCAGGACCTGCGCCAGCGCGGCAAGGGCTGGACGGCGCTGGTCGAGGGCGTGCCCGCGACGTTCGCCGTCGAGGACTTCCGCGACGTGTTCTACGTGCGGACCAACGACGGCGCGCCGCGCTACCGGATCTTCGCGGTCGATCCGCGCCACCCGGCGCGCGCCGACTGGAAGTCGATCGTCGCCGAGACCGACGCCACGCTGCAGTCGCTCGCGGTGATCGGCGGCAGCCTCGTGCTCGACTACCTGCGCAGCGCGGCGAGCGAGGTCGAGATCCACGACCTGCGCGGCGCGCTGGTCCGCAAGGTCGACCTCCCGCCGCTCGGCAGCGCCAGCCCGATGCGCGGGCTGCCCGACGAGGACGACGGCTACGTGTCGTACACCTCGTTCACCGAGCCGCACGCGGTCTACAAGGTGTCGATCCGGCGCGGCAGCGTCGCCGAGTGGGCGCGCGTCGCGCTGCCGATCGACACCGCGCAGCTCACCACCGAGCAGGTCCGCTATCCGTCGACCGACGGCGCCGAGATCACGATGTTCCTGGTCCACCGCAAGGACGCGGTCAAGGACGGCAAGACTCCCGTGTACCTGACCGGCTACGGCGGGTTCAACCAGCCCGTGCTGCCCGGCTTCGTGTCGTCGCGCTCGTCGTGGGCGGCCCACGCGGTGTGGATGGAGCACGGCGGCATGATCGCCGTCCCCAACCTGCGCGGCGGCGGCGAGTACGGCGAGCAGTGGCACAGGGCCGGCATGCTGCTCCAGAAGCAGCACGTGTTCGACGACTTCCTCGCCGCGGCGCGCTGGCTGATCGCCAGCGGCTGGACCGCGCCCGAGCACCTGGCGATCAGCGGCGGCTCGAACGGCGGCCTGCTGGTCGGCGCCGCGCTGACCCAGGCTCCCGAGCTGTTCAAGGCCGTGGTGTGCGAGGTCCCGCTGCTCGACATGGTGCGCTACCACCGGTTCGGCTCGGGCAAGACCTGGGTCCCCGAGTACGGCAGCGCCGAGGACGCCGCGCAGTTCCAGGCCCTGCTCGCCTACTCGCCGTATCACCGCATCCAGCGCGGCGCCCGCTACCCGGCGGTGCTGATGTCGAGCGCCGACCACGACGACCGCGTCGATCCGATGCATGCGCGCAAGTTCACCGCGGCGCTGCAGTGGGCCAGCGCCGGCGACGGCCCGGTGTGGCTGCGGATCCAGACCAACGCGGGCCATGCCGGGGTCGATCAGGTCAAGCAGAAGATCGAGCAGAACGCAGACACCTATGCATTCCTGATGTGGCAACTGGGCATGAAGTGAAGCGCGCCGCTCAGGCCAGCTCGAGCCGGTACGCGAGGTCGCACTGGTCGGTCAGCGTCGCGAACGACCCCGCGGCGGCGCCCTGCACCGGGACGAAGCCGAGCCGGCGGTACAGCGCGTTGGCCTCGGTCAACCGGGTCGCGGTCTCGAGCACGATCGCGCGCGCGCCGGCCGCCCGGGCCGCCTCGATCACGCGCTCGACCGCGCGCCGGCCCAGGCCGCTGCCGCGCGCGCTCGCGGCCAGGTACAGCTTCTTGAGCTCGATCACGCCGCCGCCCGCCGGGCGCCACCCGATCACGCCGACGACCTCCCCGCCGGCCTCGATCAGCTCGAAGCAGCCGCCGCGCGCGTCGTAGTGCTGCTCGAGATCGGTCAGGTCGATGTCCCCCGCGTCCGGCACCGCGCACAGCCCGTAGTCGCGCAGCGCGCGATCGACCAGCTGCATCGCGGCCGCGCTGTCGCCGCGCGTGGCTCTGCGAAACACGATGTCCATCGCGCGATGGTACGTCAGCGCGCGGACCAGTCGCAGCCGAGCTCGGCCTGGCTGACGTGGCAGCGCAGGCACATCCGGCGGTTGCCGCGGTCGAGCGCGCGGCACTGCGCGCTGCCGCGCCAGTTCGCGGGGTGCGGCGAGATGTGCGGCGCACCGGGC
>DATAPF010000287.1:0-29283 GCA_036265355.1 Kofleriaceae bacterium
CACCCGCTCGGGGTGCAACAGCGCGAGCCGCAGGCCGATCGGCGCGCCGTAGTCCATGACGTAGAGCGCGTAGGACCTCGCGCCGAGCTGGGCGAGCCACCGGTCGACGAGCTCGGTGCAGTGCGCGAACGTGTAGGCGAATTGCTTGCGATCGGGCATCGCGCTGAGGCCGAACCCCGGATAGTCCGGTGCGATCACGTGGTAGCGATCGGCGAGCGCCGGGATCAGGTTGCGGAACATGTGAGACGACGCCGGGAACCCGTGCAACAGCACGACCACCGGCGCGCCGTCGGGTCCGGCCTCGCGATAGAAGATCTCGATCCCGTCAACCTTCGCGGTCCGGTGATGGGTGACGGGGAATTCAGGACGAGCGATCGTGGCCATGGCAGTCTCCTCGCTCGCAGGTTGCTGCAAGCGCGGTGCAATGGCGCCTTCCGAGGACCTCGCCGTGCTGCGCGGGCCGCGTGCCCGGATTCCCTGACCCGGGTTTACTGCGAGCAGTAGTCCGGCGAGAAGTCCCAGTCGGCGTACGGGCAGCTGCCCGACAGCTGCTGGCCGGTGTCGTGGCTGGCCTCGACGCACTGCGGGTTGCCGGACGCACACCAGCCGCAGCCGGGCTGCGAGGCGCAGTCGCCGCAGCTGTCGCTGAACATCGCGCACCAGCCCTTGCAGCTGCCCGGCCAGGTCGCGAACCCGGCCCCCGAGCACGAGCTCTCGGCGGAGCTCGTCGGTCCGCCCATGGCCTCGCACTTGCCGCTCGACGCGCAGAACCCGCAGCCGAACTCCGCGGTGCACGCGTCGCAGGTGGTGAACTGCGAGCACGGCTTGCCGGCCACCGCGTACATCGGCAGGAACGAGTAGTTGGTGTCGCTGGTCGACGAGAACACCACGAACTGCGGCTGATCGCCGATCTGCGCGGTCGCCGGCAGCGCGACGTCGAGCGAGACCGTGGCGCCGTCCTTGATCGTGGTGGCGCCGAGCGTCAGCGTCTGCGTGCTGGTCATCGCCACGCCGGTCTGCAGCTGCCACGACGTGCCCTTCGCCATGCCGCTCGCCCAGGCGAGCAGCGTGACCGCCTGGTGGCCGCCCGGCGCGACCCGCACCACCCCGTTCGGCTTCATGGCCAGGTTGAAGTAGTTCGCGTTGGCGCCCGGGACGCACGGGTCCTGCTCGGCGCTCGCCGCCGCGATCGACCAGCTGCGCTGCGCGACGAACCCGGACTCGCGCACGATCTCGGTCGTGTCGGCGCGCTGGCACAGGTCGGCGACCTCGCTGCCGAACCCGGACCACGGGTTGGTCGGGTCGTCGAGCTGGAAGCCCGGATGGTTGTTCGGGACCGGGTCGGTGGCTGCCTCGATCAGCTCGTGCGACGCCACGACCTCGCGGTTCTCGAGGTCGCTCAGCCCGTCGACGAAGCCGGAGCACGACGCGATCACCGCGTACGACACCTCGACCCCACCGCGCCGCGCCGAGTTGTGGTAGCCGCCGAAATCGACGCAGCTCTTGCTCGAGCCTGCGGTCACCGTCGTCGTGGCGGGGAAGTAGAACATGTACAGCGCGTCGGCGAGGTTGCCCGTGGGCTTGGGCAGGCTGCCGTCGGCCAGGCCGGCGTACAGATTTCCGACGATGTCGCTGTCGTCGATCATGGCAGGCGCCGTGTCGGGCCGCGTGACGGCCTGGAGCATCGCGCCGGTGTCGACGCCGTAGTCGGCGCCGACCGCCTTGAGCCACTGCGAGCCGACGATCCACTGGCTGAAGCCGGTCAGCGCCGTGATGTCGGCATCGCCGGTGTAGAAGATCGGCACGAGCTGGACGTGCGCCATCACCGGCCCGCTGTGGTCGGTGAGGTCCGGCAGCAGCGTCGGTCCCGGGCCGGAACCGCCGCCGCAGCTCGCGATCAGGAGACAGGGCGCAAGCTTCAGCAGCGAGCGCGATCCAGGGCCGCTCATGTGCGCCGAATCTGGCATGCCGGCGAGGCTTCGACAACCGAGCACGTCCCCGTGCGCGCCGGGATACACGGCGCAACATTCGGGCAATTTGCCCCAGTTCGCGCGCTGCGACCCGCAGGCGCGACGAAGATCACGCTGCATCACGCTGCGGCTCGCCGCATCAGGCCTGCAAGCAGAACCCCGGCAGGTGCACGAGGCACGCCTCGCCGCGCTCGTGCGGCTCGACGACGGCCGCCGTCGGCTTCACCGACGCGGTGAACCCGACCAGCTTGCGCAGCTCGCCCTCCAGCGCCGGGTCGCGCGCGTTCACGCAGTCGTAGATCCCGACCTGCGACACGAGCGATGCCGGCCAGCGCGGATCGCGGCGCTCGACTCGCACCATCGACCCGATGCTGTGCGGCAGCGCGGGCACGCGGGCGGTCAGCGGGATCACCAGCCGGCCGCCCGGCGCCAGCGCGGCGAGCCACTCCGCCCGCGGGTGCGTGCAGCCGGCATTGATGAACATCGCGTCGAACGGCCCCGCCGGCGCGGAGGCATCGCTCGCCTCGATCCGCACGCCCGGCCACGGCCGCAGCGCCGCCGCGGCGCGCGCCGCGAGCGCCGGATCGACCTCGTAGCCGACCACGCTCCCGGTCGGCCCGGTGAGCTCGGCGAGGATCGCGGTGTAGTAGCCGAGCCCGCTGCCGACGTGCATCACGCGGTCGCCGGCGCGGACGTCGATCGCCTCGATCCACTGGGCGAGCGCCGACGGCAGCCCGTTGTGGAGCTGGCGCGCCGGATCGATCGCGATCAGCACGTTGTGATAGATGTGGCGCGGATCGGCGTCGCGCGTCGTGCGGTAGCTCGGCGTGAGCTCGAACGACCGTGCGATCTGCCACGGGCCGGCTCCGAGGAACGCCTCGCGCGGCACGCGCGCGAGCGCCTCGACCACGGCATCGGATGTCAGGTGGGCAACGGCGCGGATCTCCTCCGCGTACCATCGCCGGGCTTCTTCGATCGTCATCCTCGACTCCTGTCCTGCCTCGCGGGGCTCCCATGCAGCGGTCCGCGACGCAGCGGAAGGAGAAGACGTTCGCGTGGCCAGGAATGTGGCCAGGAATGTGGTGAGAGGAGTGCCCCCCTTCGTCCTCGCAGCGCGATCGGGCATGGGCCGGTCGTCAGAGGATCGCGCGGAGCCACACCGCGCTATGTGACCGTACCATCGCACGAATCGCGGCGCGTGTCACGGCCGGGCCGGCCGGCTCGTTCGATGTGCCCATGATACTGTCCGCGCCACCGCGGGGGCGGTGCTCGAGGCCACGACCGTGCCCCCATCGACCCGACAGGGAGGAACCATGGACAAGCGTAGCTTTCTTCGACTGACTCTTGCCGGCGGCAGCCTGGGCATCTTCGTCCCCAAGGCGGTATACGCCGCCCTGACGGAATCGCCGCTCAAGTCAAAGCTTGCGGGCGGCATGTTCTTCACCGAGGACGCGCTCGGTCGCTGGAACAAGGGCACTGCCACCCACCACGTCCCCCAGCTCGAGAAGCAGACCACAGGCGGCAAGACCCAGCTGCACGTCGTCGCGGCTCACCCGATGGATGGCCTCGACCACTTCATCGTGAAGCACCAGCTGCTGGACAAGGACCTCAAGTTCCTGCAGGAGCACCTGTTCAAGCCCACGGTGGACAAGAAGCCGGAGTTCACCTTCGACCTGGGCAACCATCACGGCGCCGTGTACGCGCTCACGGTGTGCAACGTCCACGACATGTGGATCAACATGATCGAGGTGTGATCGCCCGCCGCTGGCAGCGGGCCTGCGCACGGCGTGGCGCGTGCCGCGCCGTGCGATGATCGGCGACGGGTTCTTGCGCGAGCCGGCCGCGCTCGCGGGGCGTCGACACAGCTGACGAGCGGTGATGACGATACATGCAGATCGCGTCACTACCGGACAAGCGATTGGTCGCTATTGTACGGCACCCACAGCAGCACTCGATCTACACGATGACAGTCCTGGTCAATTCTCGCCGGTCGCACCGGGACCTGATCGGCATCGCGACCTCCCTGACCGCATGGCTGACGATGTGGGAGGCGGTCGGCAGTGCTCCCGACGGGAGTCGCAGCAAGCGCCGCGAACGCCCGCTCGGACGAGACCGCGTATCGCGCGGGCGCGGTCGCGGGGCGCCGCGAACGCCCGCTCGCCGCAACCCCGAGCCGCGCGACGCGCAGCGAGCGATGCCGCCTCGCCAGGCACGCGGCCGCCGCCGCCAGTGGCGCGACGACATCGTCCCCCGGCGCGCCGCCGGCACCGGCGATCCGGTGGATGAGCCGGGCGAACGCGCCGCCGCGGTGCCGGGAAAGCAGCGTGTCGGCGCCGCGCGCGAGCCACCACCCGGGTTGGATCCTCCCGCGCCCGCACAGTGCGTGCGCCGCGTACTGCAACAGGCGCACCGGCAGGCCAGCCTCGGAAGCGAGCCGGCGCGCGAGGGCAACGCGGGGATCTATCCGCTCGGGTCGCCGGGCCCGGTGCTCGGCGCCCGAAAGGTGGTCATCCGGCGCACCCGGGCCTCCGGCGACGGGCGCGCTGCTGACTCGCAGCCACAGCAGGAGGAGCAGCGCGAGGGCGGCGGTCGCTGCGCCCGCGACGACGCCGAGGCGCCGGCGCTGCGGCGCGGGCCGCGGCTTGCCGGACCTCGTCGCCGCGGTCGCGGTCCTCGTCGTGGACAGCGTCGGCAGCAGATCGCCGGCGAGGGCGGCGGCCGGCGCCAGCAGGCCATCGATCGCGCGAACGACGTCCGCGGCGCTGCGATAGCGATCCGCCCGCCGCTTCTCGAGCAATCGCAGCACGAGTCGATCGACGCCGGCCGGAACGTCGGCTCGAACCCGGCGCAGCGGCGCGGGCTCGACGTACTGATGCCGGGCGATCACGTCGCCGGGCGCATCCCCGGCGAACGGCGGCTGACCGCACAGCATCTCGTAGGCGACGCAGCCGAGCGCGTAGAGATCGGTGCGGTGGTCGATCGTGCGGTCGCCGCGGCACTGCTCGGGCGACATGTAGATCGGAGTTCCCAGCAGCGTGCCGGTGACCGTCGGACCGATGCTGCCCGGTGCCTCGCGGAGCTTCGCGATGCCGAAGTCGAGGATCTTGACCCGCTCGCGGCCCGGCGTCTCGGGATCGGGGACCAGGAACACGTTGTCCGGCTTCAGATCGCGATGGACGATGCCGCGCGCGTGCACCGCCTGCAGCGCACGCGCGATCGCGCGGACGATGATCAGCGTCGCCTCGACCGTCGCGCAGCCGCGCCGGATCCGCGCCGCGAGGCTCTCGCCCTCGAGGTACTCCATGACGATGTACGCCCGGCGATCCTCGAGGAAGCCGACGTCGTAGACGTCGACGATCGCCGGGTGGCGAACCGCGGTCGCCGCGCGCGCCTCGTTGAACAACCGAGCCACGAGGTCGCCGTCCGACCGCGCGGCGCGCAGCACCTTGATCGCGACGGCGCGTCCGAGCATCGCGTGCCGCGCCAGGTAGACCACGCCCATGCCACCCTCCCCGATCTGCGAGACGACGTCGTAGTTCCCGAGGCTCCGGCCCAGCATGCAGTCCTCCCCGCGGCGCAACGCACGTGACCCGCGGCCACGCAAGCGGTTGCGTGCGCCGGGCCCCACCGATGGCCGCCATGTCGTGACGCAGGACGAAGCTAACGAGTCAGCGCCGAGCAGAATTGCACGCGGAGGACCAGATCCGGTTCGACGTCGCGTGTCGAGCATCCGGACCGATGCCGCACGCGCGGCGTACCACGTGATGTGCAGCCATCGCGATGCGCATCACGCGGACGGGCACGGATCGGATCACGCGCGCATACGCGCGCTGCAATCGTGCGCTCGTATCATGCGAGCCCGCTCTCACCCGCTGGCTGGTTGTCCGACCAGCCAGCATCGCTGCGGGGCGCGTTCGATTCGCAGTGCAGCGGCGCGTTCGCAGGAGCTGCGTTGCGGCCTACGCACGGGCCGCGCGAGGCGCCGCGGGTCGAAGGCGATCGCGCTACGGGTTCTTGCGCGGGCGGCCGCGCTTGCGCGGGCGGTCGCTGCCGCCGAACTCGAGATCCTCGGCGAACCGCTCCTCGACCAGGTCGTCGACCGAGGTGTGGAGTGAATCCAGGCGCCGCAACTCCTCGCGCTCGAACTCGGCAAACGACTGGTAGGTCCTTGGAATCCCGGATGACATTGGCGGCTCCTTCGAGGACATCCCACATGTCCTACATGTGTCTACAACCTACGGAGGCGCAGTCCGCGGGCCAAGTTTTTTTTTGCGGACCCGCGCGGCGCGCGACGGCGGCAGCGGCCCGGCGGGCGACCGGTTTCTGGGGATCGTCATAGCCGCGTGGTACCTCGGCAGCCATGACCCGGATCGTCGCGGTCGCGAACCAAAAAGGCGGAGTCGGCAAGACCACGACCGCGATCAACCTCGGGGCGTCGGTGGCGTCGCGCGGCTACCGGGTGCTGCTCGTCGACTTCGACCCGCAGGGCAACGCGTCGTCGGGCATCGGTTACCCGCGCGACCGGGTCGAGCTGTCGATCTACGACGCGCTGACCGGCGAGGTCGCGATGGAGGACGTGATTCGGCCGACCGAGATCACGACCTTGTTCGTCGCACCCGCGACGACGGATCTGGTCGGCGCCGAGATCGAGCTGATCGGCGCGGACCACCGCGAGCGCTACCTGGCGGACGCGCTGGCGAAGGTGGCCAGCGGCTACGACTACGTGTTCATCGACTGTCCGCCGTCGCTCGGCCTGTTGACGCTCAACGCGCTGGTCGCGGCCGAGGGCGTGATCATCCCGATGCAGGCCGAGTACTTCGCGCTCGAGGGGCTGTCGGCGCTGACCGCGACGATCGAGAAGGTGCGCGCGGCGTACAACCCCGGGCTCGTGATCGACGGCGTGATGTTCACGATGTACGACGCGCGGCTCAGCGTCGCGGTCCAGGTCAAGACCGAGGTCAGCCGGTACTTCGGAGACAAGGTGTTCACCGAGATGGTGCCGCGCAACGTCCGGCTGTCGGAGGCGCCCAGCCACGGCAAGCCGGCGCTGCTCTACGACCTGCGCTGCCAGGGCACCAGGAGCTACCTCGCGCTCGCCGACGAGTTCCTCGACCGGACGCTGATGATCGAGCGAAGCGAGATGGGGGGTGGGGACCCTGCCGGCTCTGCCGGCGGGGCGGGGGGCGAAGACCCCCGTGGGATCGACGTGCCGCCGCCGCGGGCCGAGGTATCGTCCTCGTGACCGTCGATCCCACGAGGTCCATGATGAGCGAAGTCAAGAAGCGTGGCCTCGGCCGCGGGCTGTCGGCGCTGCTGCCAGGCGGGCCACCGCCGTCGGTGGCCGGCGCGGTCGGCGACGCCCGGCCGCAGCCGCCGGCGCACGCGGCCGCGCCCACCGGGCCGATCCTCGGCGCGGCGGCGAGCCCACCGCCGCGCTCGCGGACGTACTTCGCCGCCGGGATCGAGGAGCTGTACCCCAGTCCGGAGCAGCCGCGGCGCCGGTTCGACGAGGCCAAGCTCGCCGAGCTCGCGGAGTCGATGAAGGCGCATGGCGTGATCGTCCCGCTCGTGGTGCGGCCGCGCCCCGACGGCGGTTACTTCCTGATCGCCGGCGAGCGCCGGTGGCGGGCGGCGCAGCGCGCCGGGCTGCACGACGTGCCGGTCGTCGTCCAGGAGGTGGAACAGGGCATCGCGCTGGAGCGCGCGCTGGTCGAGAACCTGCAGCGCGCCGACCTCGGGCCGCTCGAGGAGGCCGCGGCGTACCAGCGGCTGGTCGACGAGTTCGGGTTGACCCAGGAGGCGATCGCCGAGCGGATCGGCAAGGACCGCAGCACGATCGCCAACTCGATCCGGCTGCTCAAGCTGCCGCCGCCGGTCCGCCAGCTGGTCGAGGACGACCGGCTGTCGATGGGCCACGCCCGCGCATTGCTCGCGCTCGACGAGCCCGCCGAGATCGAGCGGGCGGCTCGCCAGGTGGTGGAGCGCCAGCTGTCGGTGCGCGCCACCGAGGCGCTGGTCAAGAAGGCCAAGCAGCCCGAGGACCGCCGCCCGCCGCCCCGGCCCGAGAAGTCGGCGTCGGTGCGCGATCTCCAGGAGCGCCTGACCCGCGCGCTCGGCGGCCCGGTGGTGATCACCGAGGACGAGCCCGGCAAGGCCGGCCGGATCGAGATCCGGTACATGAACCTCGATCATCTGGAGCGCTTGCTCGACCGCCTGCTGTAGCGCTGCCGGGCTCGCCGCGCACTCCCTCGGCGTCGCTCGCGTCGGGGCACGGCGCAGCACGAGGCGCCCGGGGGGTGGTTGCGGACCCCGGATTCCGCGATACTCCAGCCGGCTGCATGTCTGACCGCGAGTACGAACGGATCCCATACTCGATGCAAGTCGAGTTTCGGACCGCGTCGAGCTTCCTCGTGGCCTACTCGGTGAACCTGTCGCGCGGCGGCATGTTCGTCGAGACCAACTCCGAGGTCCCCGCCGGCGTGCTGCTCACGCTCGACCTGCACGTGCCGGGAGCGGGCCTGGTCCAGCTGATCGGCCTGGTGGCGTGGCGGCGCGGCATCGACAGCCCCGACGGCCCCGCCGGCCTGGGCATCGAGTTCCAGGACGTCGCGCCGCAGCTCGGCTCGACGATCGACCGGCTGGTATCGTCGTTCCAGGGCGTCCAGATCCTGCTGCTGTCCGGCGACCGCCAGGACCGCACCACGCTGGCGCGCTCGATCAAGTCGATCATCAGCACCGCCGAGGTCCTGCAGGCCGCCGATGCGGCGCTCGCGATGACCCTGCTCACCAACGAGATCGACGTCGTGATCGTCGACCTCGACTTCGACCCCGAAGGGGCGCTCGCCGCGGTGCGCGCCGCCCACACGGTGTCGCCGCGGGTGCCGACCATCGCGATCACGGCCAACCCCAAGCTGCGCGAGCTGGCGCGCGAGGCGGGCGCCGACGAGCTGGCGGCCAACCCGCCGCCGTTCGGCGAGCTCCAGGTCGTGCTGGTGCGCGCGCTCAGCAAGCCGGTGTCGGTGCAGAGCACGGCGAACGCCTGATCGCCCGGCGGCCGGCCGGGCTATCCGCCCCCGCCGCGGCGGCGCCGCGCGGCGCGCACCGTGTTCTCGAGCAGGCACGCGATCGTCATCGGCCCGACGCCACCGGGCACCGGGGTGATCGCGCGCGCGCGCGCCGCCGCGGCCGCGAACTCGACGTCGCCGACCAGCTTGCCGTCGGCGGTGCGGTTGATCCCGACGTCGAGCACGACCGCGCCGGGCCGGATCCAGTCGCCGCGCACCAGCTCCGGCCGGCCGACTGCGGCGACCACGACGTCGGCCCGGCGGACCTCGTCGGCGAGATCGCGGGTCCGCGAGTGGCACAGGGTGACCGTCGCGCTGGCGCTGGCGAGCAGCAGCGCGATCGGCTTGCCGACCAGGAGGCTGCGGCCGACCACGACCGCGCGCGCGCCGGACAGCTCGGCGCCGACCTCGGCCAGCAGCCGCATGCAGCCGCTCGGGGTGCACGGCACGAAGCCCGGCTTGCCCTGGGCGAGCAGCCCGAGGCTCATCGGGTGCAACCCGTCGACGTCCTTGTCCGGGTCGAGCGCGCAGATCACGGCGTCGGCGTCGAGCGGCGCCGGCAGCGGCAGCTGGACCAGGATGCCGTCGACGATCGGATCGGCGTTGAGCCCGGCGATCAGGACCTCGAGCTCGGCCTGGGTGGTGGTCGCCGGCAGCTTGTGATCGCGGACGTCGACGCCGGCCTCGCGCGCTGCCCGGGTCTTGTTGCGGACGTACACCGCGGACGCCGGATCGTCGCCGACCAGCACGACGGCGAGCGTCGGTGCGATGCCCCGCGCGCGCAACCCGGCGGCGGCGCCGGCGACCTCGGCGCGCACCCGTGCGGCGATCGCCTTGCCGTCGATGTGAATCGCAGGGTGCCCGTCCATGGCGGGCATGTGTACCAGGACATCGCCCCGCGGTCAGCGGCCAGGCCGCGGATCGCGCTCAGCTCGCCTTGGCCGCCGACGAGCTGCTCGATCCTCCGCCGCTGCCGCTGCCGGTACTCGGGGTGCTGGTGCTCGGCGTGCTGGTGCTCGGGGTGCCGGCGGTCGAGCCGCCGTCCGGCTTTGCCGTCGTCGCCGCCGCGCCGTCGGCCTTGCCGGTATCGGCCGCGCCGTTCGCCTTGTCGCTCTTGTCCGCCTTCTCCGCCTTCTCCGGCTTGGGCGAGGCGTAGAGGTCCTTGTACCAGCCTCCGCCCTTGAGCGAGAACGCGGTGCGCGAGATCAGGCGGTCGAGCGCGCCGCCGCACACCTCGCAGGTCGTCTTGTCGGGATCAGACATTCGCTGCTGGTACTCGAAGTCGCGGCCGCAGGCTTTGCACTCGTACTCGTACACCGGCATGTCAGAGCTACTCCTGTCGGAGGGCGGGGCGCCCCAGACACGATGCTCATGGCTGGCGGGCCGTCAATATCCCTCGTTAGCAGATCGACCCGGCTGCTGCTAAGCGGGGCCGTCCGCGGTGGCCCACCCTGCCGGAAGGGCGAAAAATTGGGGTCCGGCTCTCGCACTGGTAGGCTTTTATCCTACATCGGCAGAGGTACCCCCGTGCAGGATCGCAGACTCGGTGTCCGGATTCCGTTCGAGACCATGGTCACGTCGTACGTCCACGATCGCCCGGTACGCGGTCTCGTGAGCAACCTGAGCGACAGCGGGCTCAGCGTATCGGCGATCTCGATGCTCGCCCCGCCGCCCGGGATGATCGTGGGCCTGGAGCTCGACGTGCCGGGAGTCGACGAGTCGATCTGGGCCGCGGCCCAGGTCCGCTACCGCCAGGACGACCACCTGGCGTCGGGTCTCGGCATGCGGTTCGTGGCGATGGCGAACCGCCACGCGCGGCTGATCCGCGAGTTCTGCATCGAGATGCGGCGCAAGAACCTGGGTGCGCTGCTGGCGCGGATCCGCGCCTGAGCGCGCAGCCCGCCGGCATCCGAAAACGACCGGCGGTTGCCGAGGCCCCGGGCTAAGATCAGCCAAGGATGCAGCGGTACCGATTTGTCCTGGCATGTGCCCTCGCGGTGATGCCGATCGCCGGTTTGATCACCGCCCCGTCCGCTCGCGCGCAGCCGGTCGGGGACTGGGGGGTCAAGCGCGACCCGTTCAACCAGACCGACATCGCGCGCTACAAGGCGATCCTGCGGGCCAACCCGCACGACGCGTCGGCGCTCGCCAAGCTGCTCGAGATGTACCGGCGCTACCGGACGATCGACGTGCTCAAGGACGAGTACGGCAAGCTGCTCGACAAGAACGCCGATGACGTCCCGGCGCTGATCGTGATGGGCCGGCTGCAGCACACCACCGGCGACGACGCGCGCGCGCTCGAGCTGTTCCAGCGCGCAGTCGCCCGCAAGGACGACGACGCCCAGGCCTGGCTGTTGATCGGCGAGCTCGAGAAGGCCGCGAGCCGGCCCAAGGACGCGCGCGCGGCGTACGACAAGGCGCTGGCCCACGCGCCGCAGAAGGACATGAAGAAGAAGGCGCTGCGCGCGCTCGCCGACCTCGCGCTGACCACCGGCGACAACGACGGCGCCAACGCCTACTTCCAGCGGTTCCTCGAGCTCGACCCCCGCAACGCCCAGCTGTGGATCGAGCGCGGCGACGCGATGCTGGCCGCCGGCAAGCGCGACGTGGCGCTCGACAGCTACACCGCGGCCGAGAAGCTGCTCGGCGCCGATCCGGCCAAGCGGGTCGAGGTCGTCGCGCGCCGCGGCCAGACCCTCGAGGGCATGGGCCAGGACGACGAGGCGGTCGCCGAGTACCGCCGCGCGATCAAGCTCGCGCCCAAGGGCTACTACCTCGAGGTCGAGCTCACCGGCCGGATCATCGACATCTACCGCCGCAAGCAGTCGCTGCCGGCGCTGCTCGCGCAGTACGAGAAGGAGTGGCCCGAAGCCGCGCGCGGCCACTTCGAGTGGGACACGCTCGGCAAGCTCTACGAGGAGACCGGCGCCCAGGACAAGGCGATCGCGGCGCTCAAGCGCGCGGTGGCCCGGGCGCCGTGGGAGCTCGAGACCCAGCGCCGGCTGATCCAGCTGCTCGAGAACTCGGGGCGCGACGACGAGGCACTGGTCGCCTACGAGGCGGTGGTCCGCGCGGCGCCCGGCGAGGCCCGGTTCCAGCTCGACCTCGCCGAGCGCTACTGGCGGCGCGGCCAGGACAAGAAGGCGCTCGACGCGCTGGTCCGGCTCGAGGTCCGGTTCCCGCAGGACGCCGGCGTGCTGTCGGCGATCGCCGACATGTACACCCGGTGGGGCAAGGAGGACCTGGCGATCGCCGAGTACGAGCGGCTCGCCAAGCTCGAGCCCGACGACCCCGGCCACCTGGTCACGCTCGGCGAGCAGTACTGGGCCAAGGGCGACAAGCCGCGCGCGATCGCGACCTGGAAGCGGCTGACCCTGACCGGCAAGCCGAGCGGCTACTCCAAGCTGGGCGAGGTGATGGCCGAGCACAACCAGCCCGGCGAGGCCCGGGTCAGCTTCGACAAGGCGATCGGGCTCGATCCCAGGAACTCCGAGCTCTACAAGGCGCGCGCCGCGTTCCTCGAGACCCAGAAGCAGTACCGCGAGGCGCTCGCCGACTGGGACAAGGTGCTCGAGCTGGTCGGCACCAAGCCCAGCGACCGGGTGGCCCGGCGCGACGCGCGCCGGCACTACGTCACCGTGGTGACCAAGATCGGCGGCGCGCTCGAGATCAACAAGAAGCAGGACTGGGACGCCCGGGCGCGCAGCGGCGACCTCGAGGCGGGCTACCTGCTGGTCGACTACTACGCGCGGCGGCAGCAGCACGACCAGCCGCTGCTCGCGCTCGAGGACCTCCACAAGAAGGTCCCCGACGACCAGGACCTCACGCTCGACCTGGTCAAGGCGTACAAGGACCAGCGCAAGTTCGACCCGGCGGTCGACACGCTCATGGAGCTGCTCAAGATCGCGCCGTCGCGCGAGCGCGAGATCTACTCGATGATCTCGGCGATCAAGACCGAGGAGCGCAAGGACGACGAGGCCGAGAAGTGGATGAAGATGGCGCTCGACAAGAGCCCCAACGACCCGACCGCGTACGAGCACCTGGCCGAGAACTACGTCGCGATGCAGCGGTTCCCCGACGCGATCACGGCCTACGAGAAGACCGTGCAGCTCGATCCGCACAACAGCAAGGCCGAGTTCGCGCTCGCCCAGCTCTACGTCCAGGGCGGCCAGCCGATGAAGGCCGCCGAGCTGCTGCGCAAGGTGCTGCGGACGTCCACCGACGAGGAGACCATCGGCCACGCCGGCCGCCAGGCGATCGACCTCGAGGAGATGACCGACACGCTGGGCGAGCTCGAGAAGGTGCTGTCGCCGCTGTCGTTCATGATGGCGCACAAGCCGATCTACCGCCGCGTGCTGGTCGAGCTCTACCTGCGCTACGTGCCCCGGCTGGTCGAGCGCGCCAAGCACGGCAGCGACGAGGTCCGCCAGGCCGCGCGCGCCGAGCTGACCCGGATCGGCGGTCACGGCCTGCAGCCCCTGCTGGAGGCTCTGCGCGATGAGAAGGAGACCAGCCAGCAGCGGGTCGCGGTCGCCGTGCTCGGCCACCTCGGCAACAAGGGCGCGGCCGCCCCGCTGGTCCACATGGCGCGGGTCGAGCCCAGCAAGGACGTCCGCCGGCTCGGCACGCTGCAGGAGAACCTCGATCGCGAGGTCCGGGTCGACGCGCTGGTCGCCGCCGGCCGGCTCGGCGACCCCGCGGTGCTGAGCGACGTGCTGCCGCTGATGGACCAGAAGGAGATCGCGATGCGCGAGGCCGCGACGTTCGCGCTCGGCCGCTCGGCCGACAAGCGCGCGATCGCGCCGCTGATCAAGGCGCTCGACGACACCCGCCAGTCGGTCCAGGTCCTGGCGTGCTTCGGGCTGGCCCAGATCGACGATCCGCGGGTCAGCCCGGCGCTGATCAAGACGCTGGCCGACGCCCGCCGGCACGACGCGGTGCGCGGCGCGTGCGGCTACGCGCTCGGCGCCCGGCGGCTGGCCGCCGGCATCCCCACCCTGCTCGCCGCGCTCGCCGACAACCGCGGCGAGGCCCAGCGGCTGTCCGCCTGGGCGCTCGGCCAGATCGGCGACCCGCGCGCGCTCGGCCCGCTGCTCCGCGCCTACTTCGCGCGCGCCGGCCACGACGGCGACGAGCTGGTCTGGGCGATCGGGCGGACCAGCGGCGCCGGCCTGACCCCGGCCGCGCCGTCGGGGCTGGGCGAGTTCCCGCTGCGCGGCGGCAAGTACAACCTCGACGAGGCGGTCGCGCTGGTCCCGGGCCCGCTGCCCCGCCCGGTCGCCAACGCGCGGCTGGTCGTCGACCACGCCGGCGACATCGCCCGGGGCCTGGCCGACGCGCTCGCCGAGCACCGCGACGTGATCGTCGCCGTGCTGGAGGACCTCGACGGGGCGCCGGCCCAGCTGTCGCTCGGCGCGCTGGCGCCCGCGACCGCCGCCGATCCCAGGCTGCGCGCCGCGCTGGCCCAGATCGGCCAGGCGATCGAGCCCGCGGTCACCGCCCAGCTGACCACCGACGATCCCAAGGTCCGCGCGCTCGCCGTGTCGGTGCTCGCCAAGCTCGACACCGGGGCGCAGGCGGTCGACGTCGCGATCACCCGGGCGCTCGCGGACCCCACCGAGCAGGTCCGCGGCGCGGCGATGAACGCGGTCGCGGTGGTCGCCGCCCGCCGCGGCGCCACGCCGCCCGCCCTGGTCGGAGCGCTGGTCAAGGCGCTGGCCAGCCCGAGCTGGGGCGATCGCCGGCTCGCGGCGCTGGCGCTCGGCCGGCTCGGCGAGCGGGGCGACACCGCGGCGCTGATCCGCGCCGCCGGCGACGCGTCGAGCTTCGTGCGCGAGGCGATCGCCCAGGCGCTGGCCGGCTTCGCCCCGGCGGTCGACGCCTTGCTCGCGCTGTCGCGCGACGAGGTCCCCCAGGTCCGCGCCGCCGCGGCGCGCTCGCTCGGCACGCTCCAGGACGAGCGAGGCCACCAGCGGCGCGGCGAGCTCACCTCCGACCCCGATCCGGCCGTCCGTGCGGCCGCCGGGGGCAGCTGACCGGCCCTGGAGGCCATCCTGCTCGATCTGCGGGGGCCGCCTTCTTTGACGGGGTTCTTTGTCAGGGGGTAGAATTTCGGCTTGATGGATGTCGGTCTCGTCTGCGACGCGTGCAGCGCGCTGACCCCGATCGGGGTGCCGCAATGTACGCGGTGCGGTGCAGCGGTCGCACTCGATCCGCGGCCGCGGTCCGCGATGGCGTCCCCGGCGAAGGCACCGACGACGGGCAAGCCGCCCGGGACGCTCATCCCACCGGCACCGTCGCCGGGGCCGGCGGCGACGACCAACGGCGAGCTGGTGCCCTGCACCAAGTGCGGGCGGCAGGTCGGGGCCGACCAGCGGTTCTGCCCGCACTGCGGGACCCGGATGCCGGTCCCGATCAACTTCGAGGTCGAGACCCGGGTCGGGCCGCGGGCGTCGGGGATGCACAACGCGGTGGCGACCCAGCCGCACCAGGTGCCGGGCCGCGAGCCGCGCGAGAGCAAGCCCGGCCGCAGCACGCTGTTCTTCGGCGGAGCGATGCAGGCCGCGCGTGCCAAGCTGACGCTGATCCGCGGCGACGGCGACGACGGCGTGTCGTTCACCCTCGCCGGCCAGGACCACCTCGCCGGGCGCGGCGACTGCCCGATCTCGTTCCCCGACGATCCGTTCCTGTCGCCGATCCATGCCAACTTCGCCTACGCCAACAACCAGCTCGTGGTCCGCGACCAGGCCTCGCTCAACGGGATCTACGTCCGGATCTCGACCCCGACCGAGCTCGCCAACGGCGCGATGGTGCTGGTCGGCGAGCAGGTGCTGTCGGTCGAGCGCGCCCGCCAGCCCGAGGACCTGCCCGACGCCGATGGCACCTACTACTCGGCGAGCATGCTGCGGCCGGCGTCGCTGGAGATCCGCCAGAACCTGCGCGGCGGCCAGATCGGCTGGGTTCACCGGCTGGCGGGCGAGGCGGTCACCGTCGGTCGCGAGAACAACGACATCAATTTCCCGGACGACCCGTTCATCTCGGGTCGACATGCGGAGCTCAAGCTGTCAGGAGATATGGTATCGGTGACCGATCTGGGGTCGCGCAATGGCACATTCGTGCGCGTGCAGGGCGAGCGCGTGCTCAGGCACGGCGACTACGTGTTCCTCGGACAGCAGCTGCTTCGTGTCGAAATCGTCTGAGTCCTGAGCGGGGAGCCACCATGACCGTCTGCAATCGTTGCGGCAAAGAGAACCAAGACCACTACAAGTTCTGCCTCGGATGCGGGGCGGAGCTGACCGCCGCGCCGAAGCCGGGCGGTGACATGGCCATGATGAAGACGATGATGGCGGACACCGGCGCACCCGGAGGACCGCTCGCCGGCCTCGGCGGCATGCCCGGCGCGCCGCTCGGCGGAGCCCCGGGGGTCCCCGGGGGGCCCGGGGGGCCAGGGGGCATGATGCGCGGACCGGGCGCGCCGCAGCCGCTGTCGCGCGGCAGCGCCAGCGCGATGCCGGGGATGCCGCCGTCGGGGCCGCTCGGCGGACCGGGGATGTCCCCGATGGGGCCCGCAGGCGGGCCGGGGATGCCGCCGACGATGCAGCCCCCGATGGGGCCGCCGCCCGGTGTCCCGGGGTTCGCCGCGGGGTTCCCGCCGGCCGCCGCGACCGGCATGCGGCGCTGCCCGTCGTGCGGCAGCGACGTCCCGCAGACCTTCCGGTTCTGCGGCACCTGCGGTTTCCGCATGGACGAGGCGTCGGCCCCGGTGGGGATGCCGCAGCCAGGGATCGCCGCCCCGGTCGCCCGGACCCGGCTGTCGATGACCCTGATCCGGCCGGACGGCACCGAGGGTGGCAGCCACGACCTGCGGCCCGGCGAGAACAAGCTCGGCCGCAGCTTCGGCGCGGTGTTCGAGAACGACGGGTACCTGTCGCCGGTGCACGCCCAGCTCGACATCCGCGGCGGCACCGCGATGATCCGCGATCTCGACAGCCTCAACGGCGTGTTCGTCAAGATGACGCAGGAGGAGGAGCTGACCAACGGTCAGATCATCCGGATCGGCCAGGAGCTGCTCCGCTTCGAGGTGATCGCCGCGCCGGAGCCGACCGCCGACGGCACCGAGCTGATGGGCAGCCCGAACCCGGGCTACTGGGGCAAGCTGACCGTGATCATCGGCCGCGACATCACCGGCGCGGGGTTCCCGCTGCTCGGCGACAGCTGCACGCTGGGCCGCGAGCGCGGCGACATCAACTTCCCCGACGACGGCTACGTGTCCGGCCTGCACGCCCGGGTCGCGCTGCGCGAGGGCCGCGTGTTCCTCGCCGACCTCGGCAGCTCGAACGGCACGTTCATCAAGGTCAACGGCGAGCGCCCGATCGGTCACGAGTCGTTCGTGCTGCTCGGCCAGCAGCTGTTCCGGCTCAACCTCGCGTAGCGGCCGCCGGGTCGACCGCCGGCCCGGGTTACTTCCGCGGCCGGCCGGCGTTGGTGTTCAGGTCGTTGACCGAGGGCCCTTCGGTCTTCTCGACGTAGCGGAACGCCTTGGGCAGCGTCAGCTTGCCTCCCGGCTCGAACACGATCGTGACGTTGACCACGTCGCCGACCTTGTTGCCGCCGGGCGCGGTGACGATCAGCTCGCTGTCGCTCTCGAACCGGTCGACCTGCGCTTGCTGGTCGCCGAACAGGACCCGCACGCTGCGTGGCCCGTCGGCCATGAACCGGTTGCCGTGGATCCGGACGTAGCTGCCGTCCGAGCCCTTCTCGGGCTCGATCCCGGTGACCAGGAGCTTGGGGTTGTCGTTGCCGCAGGCTGCGCCGAAGCAGAGCGCCCCGAGCAGGCCGAGCAAGACGACGGCCGGGAACCGATACGGCGAACGCCTCATGACGGGAAACGTACCCAACCCGAACACCCTCGGGCAACTCCCGTGTTGCGCACAGGCTAGGAGAGCTACCTACCTCGAGCCTGCGTCACATCAGGTCGCGGCGCGCCAGAGCCCGCCGCATCTTGGTCAGCGCCTGCTCCTGGAGCTGGCGGATCCGCTCGCGCGACAGGTTGTACTTGTCGCCGATCTGCTTGAGCGTCAGCTCCTGCTCGGTGCCCAGCCCGAAGCGCTGGCGCAGGATGTCGGCCTCGATCGGCCGCAGCTCGCACAGCAGATCGCGAACCTCGGCGGTCAGCGCCTCCCACTCGAGCTCGCCGGTCGGCGACACCTCCTCGCGATCGGGGTCCTCGAGCACCTCGCCGAGCACGCGGCCCTCGTCGTCCCCGACCGGCTTGTCGATCGAGACCGACTGCTCGAGCAGCCAGCTCCGCATCTTCTCGATCTTGTCGACCGGCATCTCGGTCGCCGCGGCGAGCTCCTCGCTGGTCGGCTGGCGGCCGAGCTGGCCGGTGAGCTGGCGGCGCGCCTTGGTCAGCCGGTGCTGCGCGTCGATCATGTGGACCGGCAGCCGGACCTCGCGGCCCTTGTCGGCGAGCGCGCGGCTGATCGCGTGGCGGATCCACCAGCTCGCGTAGGTCGAGAACCGGAAGCCCCGGCGGTAGTCGGAGCGCTCGACCGCCTTCATCAGGCCGAGGTTGCCCTCCTGGATCAGATCGGCGAGCGCCATCCGGCCGTGGTTGAACCGGCGCGCGATCGACACCACGAGCCGGAGGTTGGCCTTGACGAACGCGTTGCGCGCGTCGGCGGCCGCCGCGTTGGCGGCGCGGACGCGGCGCAGCCACTCGCTGCGCGCGCGCGCCGGACCCAGCGACCCCACCGCGGTGCCGCGCGGGCCGATGCCGAGCGTGATCCGGTCGATCGCGCCGAGCGCCGCGTCGATGTACAGGTGGTCGACGTCGTCGCTGCGCAGCTTGCGGGCCGCGCGCGCCGCGAGCCTGGCCCACGCCTTGGCATCGGGCGCCGCGCCGAGCTTGGCGGCGGCGGGACGGAGCGCGCGGGCCTCGCCGGGCAGCGCCGCGATCGGCTCGATCGCGACGAGCAGGTGCTCGACCACCGGCGCGTACGACAGCACCGCCTCCCACAGCATGATCTCGAGCGCCTCGATCTCGCGCGCCGAGGTGAACTCCTCCTCGGGCCGCAGCACGTCGAGCGCGGCCATGTCGCGGAAGTACATCGACAGGTAGGTCGCGCTGTCCGGCCGGCGGGCGTCCGCCGCGACCTCGACATCACCCTCGATCGCGTCGATCGAGGCTCCGATCGCGGCGCGTGGCTCCGCGCGCGACGAGCGCCGCGCTGCCTTCGCCGACACGCGCGCAACTCGATTCTTGCGCGCGCTCGGACGACCGAGACCTTGCTGCCCGACCCTGGTGACGATGGCTGCCATGAACTGCCCTTCTGCGGTGACCCGCTGGCTCACCCGATACAGACGCGTGTGACGCTCCGATGATTTGGGATTCCCACGCGGCCGGCATGGTGGACTACCCCCGAGCTGACCCTGTTATTCCGCCGGACCCGGACGGGGATTCCCGCAAGTTTTTCTAGCAATATCGAATATATAGACGATGTGACCGGGCCAACGCCGGAACCCATCACCGACGGGTGCCGCCCCCCGGGGGCCCCCGCCGGCAAGGTCCGGAGCGCGAGCGCTAGCCCGCGGCCGGATCCTTGCGTTCCGCTAGGACAATGATGTGACGCGACTGGTTGCCGAAAAAGCGACCACGCGTGTGATAAGCGCCCGAGACCTCGAGCACGCGCAGACCGGCCGAGTGCATCAGCTTGCCGACCTCGTGCAACGAGTACGCCCTCACAGAAATTTCCTGCTCCAGCTGCCGCCCGTCATCGAACACGACCGAGCGGTTGACCTGGATCCGCGACGAGAAGTAGTTGAGCTCCACCTCCTCCAAGACGACGCAGCCGTCGCCCTCCCACCACACCCGGGTCGGAAGATCCGCGATCACGTAGTCGCGGTTGAGGATCTCGATCAGCAGGCGGCCGCCCGGGCGCAGCGCGCGTGCCATGTTGGCAACCGCCTTCTTGTTGGTCTCGTCGTCGAAGTAGCCGTAGGTCGAGAACAGGCAGTACGCCCCATCGAACTGGGCCTCGAAGTCGAGCTCGCGCATGTCGCCGCGCACGAAGTTGATGGTCAGGCCGCGGCGGTGGGCCTCCTCGCCGCCGCGCACCAGCAGCGGGGTCGAGAGGTCGAGGCCGACGATGTGGAAGCCGCGCGCCGCGAGCTCCATGGCGTGGCGGCCGTAGCCGCAGCCGACGTCGAGCACCTGGGCGCCGGGCTGCAGGCCGAGGGCGTGGATCACGAACTCGGCCTCGGCCTGGGTCGCCTGCGGGGTCAGAAACGGCAGCGTGCGCAGGTAGTCCTCGTCGAACAGGTCGACGAACCACGGCTTGCCGCGCTGCTTGCCGTCGGGCTTGCCGTCCCGGGCTTCGCGCAGCTCGCGCAGCTCGCGTGACTCCGGCTTGGCCAGCGGCGTGACGATCGCCGGCGTGGGCCGGTCCTTCTTGGCGGGCGGCGGCGCCGGCGGCGCCTTGGGCGTCGGTGGCGGGTGCGGGCCATCGCGCAGCAGCCCCATCGGCTGCGGGTCGCGCGGCGGCGGGATCGCGGGAGGCGCGACCGGCGGTGCCTCGCGCTGGCTCCCCGCCGGCTGCGAGTCGCGCGGCGGCGGGATCGACGGAGGCATGGCCGGATGCGAGACCGGAGACGAGGTCAGGGGGGAGACCGGAGGCGAGCCTGGAGGCGGGGTCGGCGGCGCGACCGGAGGTGAGGGCGGCGGCGGGACCGGAGGCGAAGCCAGGGGCGCGACCGGAGCCGGAGCGGAGATCGACGGTGACACCGGAGGCGACACCGGAGGCGACATCGAGGGCGGCGTGGCGGGCGCCGGCTCGGCCTGCTTGGCCTCGAGCGACGCCGACTCGACCGGCCTGGCATCGACGAACCCGTCGACGTCGACCTCGAACTCGGTCGGGGCCTCGGCCTTGCCGTCGACCGGGCGGACCTCGACCGTCGGGAGCGGCGGGGGCGGCGGGACCGAGGGGACCCCCATCTGCGCGGTGATGCGCGGCCTGGTCGCCTTGGCCGGCGGCATCGGCGGCGGGATCGACGTCGACGCCGGACGCGATGGCGGCTGGGGCGGCAGCGACGGGTAGCTCGGCGGGCCGTTCCCCAGCGGCGGCAGCGACAGCGACGGCGGCGGCGGGTGCGCCTGAGACGGCAGGGGCGACGGTACCGCCGGCTGGGTGGACAGCCGCGCCGCCGCCTCGCGGACCTCCTCGAGGTCTTCCTCGGTCAGCGCGAAGGTCTGGGCCCGGCCGACCCGGACGCCGCCGGTCGGCGCGGTCACCGGAGGGACCGGCATCGCCGGGCGCGGCCCCGACGGCTCGTGGCCGACCGGCCGCGGGTACGGCGCCTCGCCCCCCGGCGCGCTCGGCGTCGCGCGCGGCCCCGACGACTCGTGGCTCGGGGACGCGACGGGCCGCGGTCCCGAGGCCTCGCTGGTCATCGCAGCGACCGGCACCGCCGGCACCGGGGGCACCGCGGGCACCGGGCGCAGCTGCGAGGTCTCCACGCGCGCCGCGAGCTCGGACGGCGGCGCCGGCGGGCCGGGGTGGATCGCGGTCGGCTCGGCGCTGTCGATCTCGAGGTCGGCGTCGACGACGCGGCCCGCGCGGCCGTCGCCGTCGGGTTCCAGCGTCACGCCGGCGTCGACCACGCCGTCCATCTCCACGCCGCTGGCGTCGAGATCGACCTCGACGGCATCAGGGTCGGTGAGCTCGTGTGGGATCACCCCGGTCTCGCTGTCGCTCGCCGCCGACATCGCCACCGGCTCCAGGTCGCGCAGCGTGGCCCGGCCCATCGCGAACCCGCCCGGCATGAGATCGGACAGGCCGAGCTCCTCGAGATCGACCGCGGTCATCTCGCGGGTCTTCATCTCGAAGTCGGCCTGCTCGACCGGTCCGCTCGGGGGATCGATCACCGGATCGATCACGGTCGACACGCCCTCGTGGTTCTCGAAGCTCGGCGCACCCTCGAGCGTGCGTGCGACCGGCTCCGACGACTCGGCGGTGAAGCTGAACGCGACCGACATCGCGAGCCCCGGATCCTCGGGCACCGGCGCGACCACCGGCGGGGTCGACGACCGCCGCGGCACGTTGTCCGACGGCACGCGCAGCCCACCGCGCCGGCGGCGGCGCCGCCGCTCGGCCGTGGTCATCCCGACCTCCATGTCGGTCTGGGAGTCGTCGTCGCGCTTGCTCACGCCGTCCCTCCCGGCCCCGGCCCCGATCGGGACCCCAGCGCGGTGCCGATCCGCTGGCCGAACCGCAGGGCGTCGCCGATCTCGCCGGCGAGCTCGGCCCGGCCCGGCTCGAACACGACCACCACCGTCGAGCCGAGCCGGAACGCGCCGAGCTCGTCGCCGCGCGCAACCGCCGCGCCGGACAGCTCGACGCGGCGCGGCTCGCGCGCGGACCGCCAGGCCGCGCTGTCGCTGCCGCCGAGCGCGGGCGCGAGCCGGATGTTGCCGACCCCGCCGGCCCCGACCATGACCAGCGCGATGTGGCCGATCGCCCCGGCGTCGAGCCGGATCACCACCCGCTCGTTGCGCGCGTGGATGCCGTCGCGACGCGACGCGGCCCGCGGGTTGACCGACCACAGCGAGCCCGGCAGGTAGTCGTAGCCCAGCACGCGGGCGTCGACCGGCGCGTGGACGCGGTGATAATCGCGCGGCGACAGGTAGATCGTCGCGTACGCCCCCCCGGTGAGCCGCGCCGCCAGCTCGCCGTCGGCCACCAGCTCGGCCAGCCGGTAGTTGCGCCCCTTGGCCTGGACCAGGGCACCGGCGACCGCGGTGCCGCACGCGGCGATCACGCCATCGCACGGCGAGATGATCGCGCCCGGCGCGGGATCGATCACGCGCGCGCCGCGTCGCAGCTTCCGCGCAAAGAAGTCACCCAGCGATGCATAGCCCGCGAGATCGAGCTCGACCTCGTCGAGGTTCGCACCGACCGCGCGCGCAAATGCGCGATACGCCAGCCCGCGCAGCCGCGGCGGCAGGGATCGGGCCGCGCCCCAGCCGACCAGCGCGGAATAGGCCGCGCCGACCCGCGCACGCGGCCGTTCCGCTGCAATGCTTCCTGGCTTGCTGAATTCCACGCAGGTGCTCGGGCGCTCATGACTGCATGGCTGAACGCAGTCCGGAATGCCAAGATTCTGCCAAAGGGCGCGCCGAGTTACAAGCACCGGCGCCGGTTGCCCGAGGCCCCGGATGCTCGCCGACCAACCGGCGGATCGCCCCGCGTTTTTCGCGCGTCCCGCGCGGACGATGCGATGGCGCCGGCGCGAGGCCGCACCGGCCCCGAGCACCACCTACACGTCGTAATACAGCTGGAACTCGGCCGGGACCGGACGCATCCGGACGTGATCGGCCTCGTTCTCGCGCTTGTATGCGATCCACGCGTCGATCAGATCGGACGAGAACACATCTCCCTTCACCAGGAACGCGCGGTCTGCATGTAGTGCGTCGAGCGACGCGTCGAGCGACCCCGGCACATGCGGGACCTCCGCGAGCTCCTCGGGCGACAGCGAGTAGATGTCCTTGTCGAGCGGATCGCCGGGATGGATCCGGTTCTCGATGCCGTCGAGCCCGGCCATCATCATCGCCGCGAACGCCAGGTACGGGTTGCACGACGGATCGGGCGAGCGCAGCTCGAGCCGCTTGGCCTTGGGCGAGCTCGAGTACATCGGGATCCGGATCGTCGCGGAGCGGTTGCGCGCCGAGTACGCGAGGTTGACCGGCGCCTCGTAGCCCGGCACCAGCCGGCGATAGCTGTTGGTCGTCGGGTTGGCGAACGCGCAGATCGCGCCCGCGTGCTTGAGCAGGCCGCCGATGTAATACAGCGCGGTGTCGCTGAGGCCGGCGTAGCTGTCGCCGGCGAACAGCGGCTTGCCGCCCTTCCACAGCGACTGGTGGGTGTGCATGCCGCTGCCGTTGTCGCCGAACAGCGGCTTGGGCATGAACGTCGCGGTCTTGCCGTGCGTGCGGGCGACGTTCTTGACGATGTGCTTGTACCAGAGCACCTGGTCGGCCATCTTGACCAGCGTGTCGTACTTCATGTCGATCTCGCACTGACCCGCCGACGCCACCTCGTGGTGGTGGGTCTCGATGACGATGCCGACCGCCTGCATGGTCATCACCATCTGGGTGCGCAGATCCGAGATCTGGTCGATCGGGCCGACCACGCAGTAGCCGCCCTTGGTCGCCGGCTTGGAGCCCTTGTTGCCGCCGCCTTCGTCGCGCTTGTTGTTCCAGCCGCCCTCGTCGGAGTCGACCCGGAAGAACGAGTGGTTCGGGTCCTCGGAGTACTGGATCGAGTCGAACACGAAGAACTCGGCCTCGGGGCCGAAGTACGCGGTGTCGGCGATCCCGGTCGACTTGAGGTACGCGACCGCGCGCTTGGCGAGGCTGCGCGGATCGCGCGAGTACGACTCGTGGGTGATCGGATCGATCACGTCGCACAGGATCGACAGCGTCGGCGTCTTGAGGAACGGATCGATCACGGCGGTGGTCGGATCCGGCTTCATGAGCATGTCGGACGAGTTGATCGCCTTCCAGCCGGAGATCGACGAGCCGTCGAACCCGAAGCCCTCCTCGAGGCCCTCGTTGAGCCGCTCGATCGGGTAGGTCAGGTGTTTCCACTGGCCGAGGAAGTCGACGAACTTGGCGTCGATCATCTTCGCCCCGTGCTTCTTGACGTAGTCGCTGAGCTCGTTCGGCGTCACGGTTGTCTCCTGTTGTCAGCCTGGTTCTGGCCGGTGACGGCCAATCTAGATCGCATCCTCGCCGGTCTCCCCGGTGCGGATGCGGATGACCTCGTCGATCGACGTGATGAAGATCTTGCCGTCTCCGATCTTGCCGGTGCGCGCGGCCTCCGTGATCACGGTGACCACCTGCTGCACGCTGTCGTTGGGCACGATGATCTCGACCTTGACCTTGGGCACGAAGTCGACGACGTACGCCGAGCCGCGGTAGACCTCTTTCTTGCCGCCGGTCCGACCGAAGCCCTTGACCTCGGTGACCGTCATGCCGTGGACCCCGATCTCGGCCAGGCGCTCCTTGACCTCGTCGAGCTTGAACGGCTTGATGATGGCCTCGACCTTCTTCATCTTTCGATCGTTAGCGCAGCGAATGTTTCGTGTGGGTTTCGCTGCACGAAAATCGCTGCTCCGCGAGCGATTCCGCGGAGCTGGGCTCACTCCCGCAGACGGGTCCGGAACTCGTCGAGCCGGCGGGCCGCGGTCCGGCGCCCGGCATCGTCCTCGCTGGCGTACTGGATGGACATGACGAGATCTCCCCATTCCTTTTCCAGCCGCGAGCCAAACTTTGCCTTGTAGGCGTCGTATTCGCGGCGGACCTGCTGGAACTTCTGGCCGAGCTGCTCGCGGGTCGGCGGGGCCGTGGGCGCCCCCTGCCCTGGCCGCGCGTCGCCGTGCGGGCGATGCGCGACATCGTGCCCCGGCGCGCGCCGCCCCGACCCCGGATCGGCCCCGGGCCTGGCATCGCGCGGATCGTCGGGGTTCATCTCGATCTCGTCTCCGGGCGCGGAGCCGCCGGAGCCGCCGGAGCCGCCGGAGCCGGAGGGTGCGGAACCGGACGCCGGGACCTGGATCGGTTCGACCGTGAACTTGGGGCGCGGCGGGGCCGCGGCGGCCGGTGCGGGATCGGGCGCGGCGACCGGCGCACGGCTGTCGCCGGTCGCAAGCATCCACAGGGCGAACACGGCGATCACGCCGGACGCGGTGCCCACCGCGATCGCCATCAGGCGGCGCCGGCGCCCCATCATGCGCGCGTACGACATGCCGCCGACGATGGTCGCGGCATCGCCGTCGATCGTGATCGAGCCGGTCGTCCGGTGGATGGCGCCGGGCATGGCGTCGAACGTGGCTGCCGCCATGTTCGCCGGCCCGGGCGCCGTGGTGCGCGGCGCGGCGGCGTGCGGCCCGCTGGCGCGGCCGACCGCCGGGTTCGGCCCGGTGATCCGACCGGAGCCCCCCGGCGGCATCGGCGGCATCGGCGCCGGCGCACCGGCCGGGACGGGCGGCGGGCCGAGCGCCTGCGCCGCCAGGTGGCGGACCACCGGCCCGGTCGCCTCGGGCGGCTGGAGCGGCAGCTGCGCCAGCGCGAACGACACCGTCGAGATCGTCTGGGTGTAGAACTGCTCCTGGAAGTCCGCGAGGTGAGCGTTGGCGATCCGCTCGTGCAGCTCGCGCTGCGCGGCCATCTCGTCCGCGAACAGCTCGCGCATGTACGCGCCGAGCTGGTCGGTCGAGATCGTCGGGTTGACCGCGACCAGGCACTGCTGGATCGCGTCGCGCAGCTCGGCGGCCGACTGGTAGCGGTCCTCGGGCCGCGGCCGGAGCGCGATGGCGACCAGCTCGTCGTACGGCGCGAGCTGGCGGTCGACGTGCGACGGCAGCGGGAACTCGCCGCGCGCCACCTTGCGCGCCAGCGCGCGGTAGTCGGGCTGCGGGCCGGCCTCGTACAGCCGGGTCGCGGTCAGCAGCTCGAACAGCACGACGCCGGCGGCGTAGATGTCGGTGCGGTAGTCGACCACGCCGCCGCGGATCAGCTGCTCCGGCGCCATGTAGCCGAACTTGCCGAACCCGAGCCTGGGATCGGTGACGGTGGCGCGCATCGCGCTCTTGGCGATGCCGAAGTCGATCACCTTGGTCTCGCCCTCGAACGATACCAGGACGTTGGGCGGCGAGATGTCGCAGTGCACGAGGTTGAGCGAGCTGCCGTCGGCGGCGGTCCGGCGATGCGCGTAGGCCAGGCCGTTGGCGAGCTCGCGCGCAATGAACAGCGCGAGGTCGACCGGCATCCGCCACGTGCGGTGGCCGAGCAGCGTGAGGATCCGGCGCAGATCGCGGCCGTCGATGTACTCGAGCGCGAGGAAGTACTCGTTGCCGGCCCGGCCGACCTCGAACACCTGGGCGACGTTGACGTGCTGCAGCTTGATCGCGACCTGGGCCTCGTCGACGAACCGCGAGATGAACTGCTCGTCGGCGGCGAGGTTGGGCAGCACCTTCTTGATCACCGCGAGCTTCTCGAACCCGGCGAGCCCGTGCTTGGCGAGGAAGATCTCGCCCATCCCGCCGCGCGACAGCCGCTGGACGAGCAGGTACCTGCCGAAGACCTGAGGCAGGCTTGGATCCTGACGACCAAAGGGGCCACTGTGCGGCCCCGTATCGAAACCCGGCGTCAACGGTCTATCCGATCCTGGCTTGCCCCCAGTCCTACAACGACTGTGCGGCGTTCCCCAAGTGATCTGTTTCGCCTCCAACATTGGCTTGCGAATCGCCTGGTTGTGCGACGAGACGCGACTCTGCTAGCGTCGGGAGCGTCGATGCGCCGGCTCGCTGCTCTCGCGCTGATCGCAGCCTGCGGTAGCAAGCAGGCTGGTGCGACGGACGCCGGCAACGTGTCGCTGGTGCTCGATATCCCGAACGGTGCACTCGACCCCCAGGGGTACACCTCGGTCGAGATCGTGCTGCACGAGCCAACCGGCGACGTCACCCGGACCGCCAGCGTCGACAGCAACGGCAACTTCAACCTCGACCGCATCGACCCGAGCAACAGCGTATCGGTCGAAGCGACGCTGCGCAACGCGAGCGGCGCCGCGGTCGGTTACGGCCGGACGGCTGTGTCGTCGGCGCTCGCCGGCGGCGCGCAGATCGTGGTGCCCGTGCGGCGCCCGATCGCCTACATCGCCGGACTGGTCGGCGTCCCGCGCAACGGTGATCCGAGAAATCCGCTGGTGTGGAGCGAGGTGCCGGCGACGGTCGCGGACCTGTCGACCGGCGCGGTCCTCGACGGCCAGAGCGTGGTCGGCAGCAGTGCCGTCCTGATGGTCTCGGCGGGCCCGAGCCTCTACATGGTCACCCAGGCGACCAGCAGTCCGACCGGCGCGCTGACCGGGTCCGCGACGATCCTGCCGATCTCGACCGCGGATCACTCGGTCGGCGCTGCGCTGTCGGGCCTGCTGACCGGCGCGGTGATCGACGGCGCCGGATCCGACGACGGCGCGGCGCTGGTGATCGGGACAAGCACCGAGCTGTTCGCGATCGACACCGCGAGCGGCGCGGCGCGGGTGCTGACCGACGGCAGCTTCGCGCGCGTGGCGATCGTCGCCTCCGACACCGGCGAGCTCGACGCGATCGCGATCAAGAACCGGCCGTCGACCACGGCCGCGACCTGCGCCACGACGGCGGAGCTCTGGTGGGTACCGATCACGCCGGGGGCGGCGACCCCGCCGCACATGGTGGCGACCGGCGGGTTCGCCGACGTCGCGGCCGACCGCAGCCACGCCTACTACGTCGACGCGTGCAAGGGCGAGCTCGGCGAGGTCACCGCGGCGACCACGCGCGCGCTGCGCACGCTGTCGAGCAGCGGCGCGCCGCCCGGCCGGCCGACCGCGCTCGCGGTGTCCGACGACCAGGCCTACATCGGCATCGAGACCCTGCCGGCCGGCACGACCCTGGCGAGCGCCGCGCTGCTGACCGCCTCGATCGCCGGCGGCGACGCGCCCCGCGCGCTGCTCGCCGAGGCCGCGCAGCAGGTGATCGACGTCGTCAACCTCACCGAGGTCCGGCGCCAGCTCAGCGCGAGCTCGGTGGTCATCAACCACCTCGAGGTCGGCGCCGGCGGCGACTACGTCGCGCTCACCACCAGCGCGCACTTCCACGGCACCGAGATCGTCGCGGCGGGCTTCCCCGATACGACGATCGACACCGACGAGCTGCGGGTGTTCGCGACCGCGACCGGCGGCGCGGTGCAGCGCTACCGGAGCTGGTGCGACGGGGTCGTGTCGCCGGACCCGGGGGTCTCGCAGTTCCTCAGCTGGGAGTGCGCCGCGCTCGCCGGCCAGAGCGTCGCGGCGATGGACACGCTCGAGCATCACATCAGCTCGATGACCTTCATGTTCGGGAGGAAATGATGCGCGCGATCTCCTCCGCCGGGCCCTGGCTGTGCGCGCTCGCCGTGCTCGCCGCCGCGCCGCGCTCCCACGCCGATCCCGATCCCCGGCGCAAGGTCAGCGTGCTGGAGTATCGCGCCGGCTCGTCGGCGCTGCCCGGGATCGCCGCGCGCGTGGCGGCCACGCTGTCGCGCAAGACCTCGCTCGGCGTGCTCGGCCAGGACCAGACCCGCGCGATGTATGGCGATCAGCTCGATCGCGCGCTGGTCCGGTGCGCCGGCGAGGCCGGCTGCGTGGCGCGGATCGGCCAGAAGGTCGGCGCCGCCG
>DATAPF010000288.1:0-15151 GCA_036265355.1 Kofleriaceae bacterium
CGCCGAGCGTGCGATGGCCGAGCTGCGCGATCTGGCATCGGCGATCGAGCCGGCGCCGGAGCACGCGTGGCTCGCGATCGCCGAGGCCCAGGCCGCATGGCTGTCGGGCGACGTCCGGCGCTGCCACGAGTGGACGTCGCGGGCGCGCGAGCGGGTGCGCGCCGCTCCCGCGCTCGGCGCCTTCGAGCTCGGGCGGCTCGACGCGCTCCGGCTGCCCGCGCTGGCGCTGCTCGGGGACCACGACGCGGTGGTGCGCAGCGCCGACGACCTGCTCGCGCTCGCACGGGCGCGCGGCGACCGGTTCGCGATGCTGCCGTGCCTGCACGGCCACGTCACGCTGGCCTACCTCGGCGTGGACCAGATCGCGCGCGCGCAGGGCGCGGTCGACGAGGCCGACGAGATCGCGCGGTGCTCCCGCTCGCCGATCCCGGCCTGTCACCAGGCGTGGTCGCGGGCGACGATCGCGCTGTTCTGCGGCGACGCGGACCGCGCACACCGCCTGCTCGTCGACGCGTGGCGCCCGCTCCAGCGCTCGGGCGCGCTGCGGCTCGAGGCGATCGCCGGCGATCTGCGCGACCTGCGGGCGCGGTGCGCGCTGGCCGCGGCGGCCGCCGATCGCGGCCACGCCCGGGCGCGCCGGCTGGGCGACGCGGAGGCCCAGGCGCGCTGGCTGCGCGCGTCGAGCCTGGCCTCGGGCCCGGCGCTCGCCGATGCGATCGCCGCCCGGCTGGCCGTGGTCGCCGGCAAGCTCCGCGACGGCCGGGAGCGGGCGGCGGCGGCCAGCGCCGAGCTGCGCCGGCTCGGCCGGGTGTCCGACGGCGATGCGCTGGCCCGGTGGTCGACCGGCCAGGCGCTGCTCGCGATCGATCGGATGTATGTCGCGTGACGGCGCGTGATCGGGACCGCGGCCGGCAGCGAAACTCTACCATCGACCGGCGGCGGTCCGTTAGGCTGCGCGCGTGACAACCGAGCTCGACTCCGTGCAGCGCGAGCGCGATTTCTATCGATCACTGGCCGAGCTCACCGAGCACGACAGCCTGCCCGCCCTGCTCGACGCCGCGCTCGCCGTGCTGATCGCGCGGGTCAGCGCGCGCGAGGCGATGATCGAGGTGATCGACGATGCGATCGACGGCGCTCACGTCGTCGCGCATGGCTGCGAGCGCAATCGGCTCACCGAGATCTCATCGTTCGTGTCGCGCGGCATCATCGGCGAGGCGATCGCGACCGGCAAGACGATCGCCACCGCGAACGCCGCCGAGGATCCGCGGTTCCTCCAGTTCGAGAGCGTGCAGCGCCACCGGCTCGAGGCCGTGCTGTGCGTGCCGATCGGCCAGGCGGTACACGCCGGCGTGGTCTACCTGCAGGGCAAGCAGGGCACCCGCGAGTTCCTGCCCTACGACGCGGCGGTCCAGCGCGAGGTCGAGCTGTTCGCGCGCGTGCTGAGCGGCCCGGTCGAGCGCCTGCTCGGCCGCGCCCCGGCCGGGCTCGCCGAGCCGCACTCCCGCGGCGCCGACGATCCGTTCGCCGCGATCCGCGGCAAGAGCCCGGCGATGGCCGACATCGTCGAGCGCCTGCGGCTCGCGGCGCCGCTCGACGTCCACGTCCTGCTCACCGGGCCATCCGGAGTCGGCAAGACCCTGCTCGCCAACGCCGTCCACCTGGCATCGCGCCGGCGCAACGGTCCGTTCGTCGAGATCAACTGTGCGACGCTCCCGGAGGCGCTGCTGGAGAACGAGCTGTTCGGGGCCGAGCCCGGGGCCCACTCGGCGGCGACCCGCGGCGCGATCAAGGGCAAGCTCGAGGCCGCCGAGGGCGGGACGCTGTTCCTCGACGAGATCGGCGAGCTCGCGCCCGGTGCGCAGTCCAAGCTGCTCCAGCTGCTCCAGAACAAGATCTACTACCGGCTCGGCAGCACGCAGGCGCGCCGCGCCGACGTCCGGGTCATCACCGCGACCAACGTCAACCTCAAGGCCGCGATCGCCGAGCGCAAGTTCCGCGAGGACCTGTACTACCGCCTCCAGGTGCTGGAGGTCCACGTCCCGTCGCTCGCCGAGCGCCCCGAGGACCTCGTGCCGCTCAGCTTCGAGTTCCTGCGCCATGTCGTCGAGCGCCATCAGCTGACCCGCAAGTCGCTCAGCCCGAGCGCGATCCGGGCGATCCAGGCCGCGCAGTGGCCTGGCAATGTCCGGCAACTGGCCAACCGGATCGAGTCCGCGGCGATCCACGCCCAGATCCGCGGCAGCGACCACATCGACGCGCATGACGTGTTCCCCGACGATCCGCAGTCGGCCGGCGAGGCCCCGGCGACGCTGCAGAGCGCGACTCGCCGGTTCCAGCGCAACCACATCCTGGGCGTGCTCACCGCCACCGACTGGAATGCGCTGGAGGCGGCGCGGATCCTCGATGTGTCGCGATCGCAAATCTACAACTTGATCCGAATGTTCGAGCTCAAGAGCAGCTGATCAGTCCACGAATGTGGCCGGCCATGGCCCCGCAGTCTTGATCTGTGGACTGCGCGAGCGGCCCACGAGCGGCCGCGCGCGCCGCGACGCGAGTTAGCGCTCGGCCCGCGATGGCATGACGGGTGCTCGACGCGTCCACGTGCTCGTCGAGAGGAGGCCCAACAGGATGCTTGAGCTCTTTCCCGGATCGAACATCGCGGTCACGCCGACGGCTGCCTGGATCCAGACCCTGCACGTCGATCTCGTGGGCCGGCTTCCAGATCGCCGCGGAGTGGTTCGCCGGATTGCCGGCCTGCGTGGTGTCACACATCGCGAGATCGCGCGCGAGCTACTCCAGTCCGAGGAGTATGGCCGCCCCCAGATCTCCGCGCTGTATCGCGCGTTGCTCGACCGCGACGGCGATCCGGACAGCCTCGCAGCGTGGGTGCGCTCGCTGCGGTCCGGCATCGCGCTCCAGGACGTGATCGCCAGTATCTGCGACGGCTTCGAGTACAAGGCCAACCACCCGGACGGTCCGGCGCTCGTCGAGTCGCTGTACCTCCGGCTGCTCCGCCGCGCCTCCGATCCAGAAGGCAGGACTGCCGCGCTCGCCGCGCTGCAACAGCGCTCCAGCACGCTGGCCGTGATCAGAGGATTTCTGACGTCCGCCGAATACTGCTGCCAGCAGGTAACCGAGCTATATGCAGGTCTGCTTGGCAGAGCTCCGGAGTCGGCCGCGCTGGCCGAGCACAGCCTCGCGCTGATGCAGGGCACTCCGCTGCAACGGATCGTGCTCGACCTGGTGACCTCCGGCGAGTACATCGCGCGCACGGTACACCGCAAGGCCGAGCTCACCACGCTGCAGCTCGACGAGCTCGGTGGCGGCCCCGCAGCGCTTGCACCGGCGCGCGACCGCGACCCCGACGCCGACGTGCTGGCGCTGATCGGCCGCGACACCCGCGGCGCGCTGCACCGCTTGATGGTGCGCCACGGCCGCGCGGTGTACCGCTACTGCCGGATCTCGCTCGGCGACGCGGTGCTCGCCGACGACGTCCACCAGCAGGTGTTCATCGAGGCGTTCCGCGACCTGCCCGGGTTCGCCGGACGCTCGACCCTGCGGACCTGGCTGTTCGGGATCGCGCGCCACCGCGTGCTCGACGCCGCCAAGCGCCGGCGCCGGGCGCGCGCGCACCTCGACGTCGCCGCCGGCGCCGACTTGCCCGATCCGCGGCCATCGCCCGGCGAGGGGCTCGACGATGCCCAGCTCCAGACCGCCCTGGTGACCTGCCTCGCCACGCTCGAGGAGCCGATCCGGGCCGCCGTGCTGCTGCGCTACCAGCAGGGCATGACCTACGAGGAGATGGCCGGGATCTGCGGCGAGAAGGCCGGCACGTTGCAGGCCCGGGTGACGCGCGCGCTGCGCAAGCTGCGCGATCGGCTCGACGGGCAGCGCGCGCAATAACCTGGTGGGCTCACCCGAATGCACTTCTTCCGATCGCACCGAGCAGCGATCGCGCCGACGGCGCGACGTTCATGCTGCCTGACACTCACGGCAGGATGCGGTCGGCGAGGATCTCGAAACGCTCGCCATCGGGGAGGCGAAGACCAACGTTCTCTCCGGTCCGCCGGACCACGATCTGCTGGTAGCTGCCATCGGGACGGGGCTGCTCGTAGAGCTCGACGCATCGCCCGGAGAGGTTCACGATGATGTACTGCGCGATGCCGGCGCGAGCGTAGAGCGCAAGCCTGGTCTTTCGGTCGTAGGCCAGCGACGAGTCTGCAACCTCGATCACCGATCCGACGTCCGCGGCACCAGGGACGCGGTCCGTGTAGGCGCGCGGCCGGCCTCTCAAGATCGCGCCATCGGGCTCGGGCTCATCGTAAGGCGACAGGCTCAGGGGATTCTGGGTCTGCATGTGGCAACCGCGCCGAGCGAGATCCACATCGAGCTCGCCGAGCAGGCTCACGATGAGGCGATGGTCCTTCCCGACGCTCATGGGATCCTCACCCGACGCGCTCCGATCCTTGTGAACGAGCATGCCGTCGATGAGCTCGATGGCCGCTCCTTCATGCACGATCCCGGCCTTGATCATGGCGTGAACCTGATCGACCGTGAGTCGAGCGATCCGTGCCTCGGCGACGAGCGTGGTCATGCACTCGAACTGTACCTCGCCGGACCAGGATGGAGCGGCGTCGAACGCGCGGTCGGGCGTAGGCGGCGCCGAGCTGCAGGCCCGCCGGCCTCGCGCTCCGCAAGCTGCGCGACTCGGCTCGAGAGCCGCCTCGCGCGCTAGCCGGCCGGTTCGGCGCGCGGAGCGGATCGGCAATCAAAGCAGGATGTTACGACGATTTGCGGGTTTCTGACCGCGCTTGCGTGAGTCCGGACCAGGAGGATCCGTGAACCACGCCTGTTCGATCGAACCCGCCGCCGTACCGGAGGTTCCACCATCGTTCGCGCCCGAGGGGCCGCTCGCGCTCTCCGCGTGCGGAAACCTCGCGATCGAGCACATCGGAGGAGTGCTCCGCATCGCAGGGGGAGCCGCCCTCGCGCCCGCGAAGACCGCGATCGCGGCGGCTGCCCTCGATCGTGCGATCTGGGTCGTCGTCCGCCATGGCGCTGCACACGCGTTGCTCCGCTTCGACGACGACGGCCGGAGTCTGGGCGAGGCCCAACCGCTCGGTGCGCTCGGCGACGAGGTCGAGATCGCCGCGACGCGGCGCGGAGCCCGCGCCGCGCTGATCGAGGGCAGCAAGCGCGCGATGCTCGTGCGCGAGCGCGAGTCGCAGCTGTCCGTCGAGGCGCTCGGCGCGCGCGGGCGCGATCGCCGCGTCCTCGTCGGATCGCGCGGCGTGCTCGACCGCCGAGGTCGCGAGCTCGTGGTGCCCGGCCATGCCTCGCTGCCGGCGCTCGCGCTGCCCGGCGATCTCGAGAGCGCGATCGTGGTCGGCGGCGGCGCGATCCTCGATGGCGCCACGGTACTGATCGAGCTCGCGTACCGGAGCCAGCGGCAGCTCCTGGCCTACCACCTGCGCGGCGGCGCGCTGTGGCGGCGCATCCGGCTGGGCGGGGCGCGGGTGGTCGCGATCGCGGAGCAGCGTGGCCTCGTGGTGCTCGCCCGCGGCGCGCACATCGCGCTGCTGGATGTCCGCGCGGGTGGCTGCGCGTGCGAGCGGATCCTGGCCGCGCCGCCGGGCCGCGTCCTGGTCGACGCCGAGGGCGAGCAGATCGTCGTGGTCGACGAGCGCGGCGCGGTCACGCGGCTCGATCGCCGGCTCTGCGGCGGGGATGCGCTCCAGGTCCCTGGCCACGTTGCGCCTGCAACGAACGCGGCGTTCGAGGCGATGTCGGAAGCCCCGCCTGACGCGGAGCCCGAGGCGACGCCTACGCTCCCCGAGCCCGAGCCGTCGCGGGAAGCTGCGTCGTCGAGCGAACCCGCGGGGCCGGTGGGATCGGTGGAGGCGGAACCCGCGCGCGAGGCGCCGGCGGTGGCCGAAACCGACCCCGACCGCGACTTCCTCGCGACGGCGCCGCCGCTCATGGCCGATCGCGCACCCGCGCCACCGCTCAGCCCCGGCGAGCTCGCACCGTACCTCGAGCATGCGCGCGACTTCGTCCTCGCGCTGTGCCGGACCGCGCAGTCGCCCGAGGCGAGTGCCGGCGAGACAGCCGCGATATCCCGCTTCGCGCGCTGGGACCGTCCCGGCGCGCCCCACGTCGAGATCGCGCGTGAGCTCGGGCTGAGCCCGAACGCGTCGCTGGTCCTGCACATCGCCGCCGCGCCGTTCCTGTTCGGCGAGCTGGGCAAGCTGTACGCGGCGATCGCCGACGATCGCGCGCGCCCGCTCGTCGACGAGTACCTGATCGCGCAGATCCTCGACGCCGACGCCGGCGCGCGCACCGCGATCGCGCGCGAGCTCGATGACGACGCACCGCTTCGCCGCTGGGGTGCGATCGAGATCGGCCCCGGCGCACGGCCGTTCGCCGCGCTCACCGTTCATCCGACCTTGCTGCGCCGGCTCAGCGGCGTGTGCTACGAGCGCGCCGGCACTCCGCGGTCGCTCGCCGAGCTCCGCGCACCGCGCGCCGCGCTCGCCGGGCTGGTCCGCGCGCTGGCCGCGCAGCCGGCGGACCGGCCGGTGCGCGTCGCGCTCGCCGGGCGCACCGGCAGCGGGCGTCGAACCGTCGCGGCGGCGCTCGCCCAGCTCGGCGGACGCGGCCTCGGTCTCGTCGAGCTGCCGCCGCCGGCGTCCGGCGAGGCGCTTGACGCCCGGGTCCGCCAGCAGCTGATCGACACCGCGCTGCGCGGCCTCGTGCCGTGCCTCACGCTCGACGCACTCGGCGACGATCCGGGCGCACGCGACCGCATGCGCGCCGTGCTCGACGCATTCCCCGGCCCGCTGATCGTGCGCACGCCGCCCGGTGCCGCGCCACCCTTGTCGCCGGGCTACCTCGCGCTCGAGCTGCCGGCGCTGTCCGAGCACGAGCGCGCGGCCGCCTGGCGCGACGCCCTCGCCGCGCACGGGCTGCCGGCCGGTCCCGCGGAGCGCCTCGCGGCCCGGTTCGCGATCGAGCCCGGCACGATCGCGCGCGTCCTGGCCGGCGCCCGGCTCTCCAGCGGGGCCGATGCCGCGACCGTCGAGGCCACCCTCGCCGCAGCGCTGCGCCAGCACCGCGCCGGCCGGCTCGCCGCGATCGCCTCGCAGGTCACGCGCCTGGCCCGCTGGGACGACGTCATCCTGTCTGACGACATGCGCGCCAGCCTGCGCGAGCTGATCGGCCGCGTGCGGTGCCGCAGCACCGTGCTCGAGCGCTGGGGCATGGAGCGCGTCGCCTCGAGCGCGCGCGGCATCACCGCGCTGTTCCAGGGCGGACCGGGCACCGGCAAGACCCTGGCCGCCGGCGCGATCGCCCGCGAGCTCGGCTTCGAGCTGTGGCGCGTCGACCTGTCGCGCGTGCTGTCGAAGTGGCTCGGCGAGACCGAGAAGAACCTCGGCGCGGTGTTCGACGCCGCCGAGGAGGGCGAGATCATCCTGCTGTTCGACGAGGCCGACTCGCTGTTCGGCAAGCGCACCGAGGTCCGCTCGAGCCACGATCGCTACGCCAACGTCGAGGTCAACTACCTCCTGCAGCGGCTCGACAGCTTCTCCGGCCTCGCCATCCTGACCACCAACTTCGGCGCCGCGATCGATCCGGCATTCCGCCGCCGGCTCTCGCTCCACCTGCAGTTCCCGTTCCCCGACGAGGACGAGCGGCTCCGCCTGTGGCGCGCCCACCTGCCGCCCGCGCTTCCGGTCGCCGGCGCGCTCGATCTCGACGCGCTCGCCCGCAAGTACCAGATGTCGGGCGGCTACATCCGCAACGCCGCCCTGCGCGCCGCCTACCTCGCCGCCGCCGAGGGCAGCGCGCTGTCGTCCGCCCATCTGCACCATGCCATCGAGGCCGAGTATCGCGATCACGGCAAGCTCGGCCGCGGCGGCGCCCTCGAATGACCACGGAGGACTCCATGTCTCGCACGCTGCAGATGCTCACTCGCGCCCAGACTGCCATTCCGACCGTCGGTGGCGAGCCCCTCGAGCCCACGATCCAGGCCAGGATGGAGCGCTCGTTCCGCCACGACTTCTCGACGGTGCGTGTTCACCAGGGCCGCGCCGCCGCCGACCTCGGCGCACTCGCGTTCACGTCGGGAAAGGATATCCACTTCGCGCCCGGCCAGTACGATCCGCATGGTTCCCGCGGCCAGGAGCTGCTCGGCCACGAGCTCGCGCACGTCGTGCAGCAGTCCAGCGGCCGCGTCCAGCCGACCGTGCAGGGCAAGGGGATGTCGATCAATGATGACGAGCGCCTGGAGCGCGAGGCGGACGAGGCCGGCGCACGCGCCGCACGCGGCGAGCCGGCCGGGATACCCGGCGGCGGCACCGCGCGCTCGACCGTGGTCCAGGGCGTGTTCACGAATAACAGAGTGAGGATCGACGACGAGGGGCTCCTCGACTACCTCGTCCGGGCGCTGAGCGAGCTGGCCGCGTTCCAGGACGCGGCACTGCGCTTCACGGCCGCGCGTGAGGACGGCGAGGATCACGACCTCCTCGACTGGGTCGAGGTGAACCTGGGCTCGGTGGTGCGCGGCAGCGTCGACGCGAGACTGCGGGCGTGGGCGGGCACCGCCGGCGCCCGATCGACCGCGCGCGACGAGGGCAACGACCATGTGCCCTCCAGACCGCTCGATGCGGGGAGCCTACCTGCGGACCCCGCAGACACCGATCCGCGCGACAAGGGCAAGGACAAGACCCCGTATGCGATTCACTCCGACGACGCGGGACCCTCGGGCTCAGGGCATCCGCACCACCCGCGGTGGCGCACGGTGGCGGCGCATGCGTGCAAGAAGCCCGGCCATGGCACGACCGCGACGGAGCTGTGCAACCTCATGAGCGGGCTGTCCGGCGCGGTGATCTACCCCGGCGGAGATGCGCATCAGTACGGATTCCTGGGGACCGGCGTGTTCGGCGGCATCGTGCTCACGTGCGGCAGCGTCGTTCGCATCGTGCGGGCGATCTGGACGCTCTACGAGCGGCGCACCGAGGATCGCACCGATGCCGAGCTCGAGCTGGTCCTCGGCGTCCTCGGCCTGATCTCCGGACTCACCTCGGTGGCCGCTGGCTCGGCGGGGATGTACGCCGTCGATCACGACAGCGACGAGCTCGCGACAAGCGTCGCCGGCGTGATGGGCTACCTCTCCCTGATCGTGTGGGCGATTAGCGAGGCGCTGGGCGCGGCGCCCATGCTCGCCGGTCTCGCCACGGCGAGCGGCGGCTCGTGGCGGACCGCTGGCCCGATCGCCTCCATGGTCGCACGGCTCCTGGGCAGCGCCGCGAAGTTTATCGGAATCGTGCTGATGATCCTGGCCGCCGTGGATGGGTCGGTGGCGGTGTTCTCGGTGGGCTTCGGATTCACGTTGCTGGGCTCGCTGCTCACGATGGTGGTGGGCGCTGGGCACGCGCTGAGGACCTACCTCTGCGGCCACGCGCCCGCCGAGCGCGACGACGCGTCATCCAGCAGCGGCGAGGATATCGAGGCCGGGCCGCCGCCGTCGACCGAGCCCGAGGTCAGCGACGCCGAGCGCACCCGGAGCGAACGCGGCAGGGACAGCGGCACCGAGTCACCGCGCCGCAGCGTCGACCATCGGGTCGACCAAGTCGAGGTTGAGGGAGAGGTTGATCTCGAGGCCGAGGCGCCGACCGAGCACGCTGCCAGCGACGCCGCGCGGTCGGACGGCGACGGCGAGAAGGTCGAGGCCGAGGTCCACGTCCCGTTGCCGACCGTGCACGACGACGGCGACGGCGAGAAGGTCGAGCCCGAGGTCCACGTCCCGTTGCCGACCGAGCCCGCCGCCGAGCACGCGGTCGGCGGCAGTGAGAAAGTCGAGCCCGAGGTCCACGTCCCGCTATACCCGGAGCACGCCAACGGCGGCGGCGAGAAGGTCGAGCCCGAGGTCAACGCCCCGCTGTCCGCCGAGCACGCCAACGGCGGCGGCGAGAAGGTCGAGCCCGAGGTCAACGCCCCGCTATACCCGGAGCACGCGGACGGCGGCGGTGAGAAGGTCGAGCCCGAGGTCAACGCCCCGCTATACCCGGAGCACGCGGACGGCGGCGGCGAGAAGGTCGAGACGAAGGCGCCCCTTTCGACCGGGCACGCGGAGAGCGCCGCCGCGCGCGCCAGTAGCGTGGCGAAGACGGCCTTCGTGGTCGCCGCCGAGCTTGCTTGTGCGGCCCAGCCGGTCGCGCCACTTCCGGATGACACGGCCACTGCGGTGTTGCCACCCGGCGCAGGAGATCTCGCTCGCCTCGCGCACACGTGACCGCACCCGCGTACCCCGGCGCGACCGTGCACCGATGGTGATCCAGCTCCATCACGAGGCTGCACCGGACCTCGTGACATCGCGCTGTCTCCGGAGGCACGATGCGAGCGGATGGGCGCCGCGGCTGCGGACATCACGACCTTGCTCGGACGCGTGGGGAACGGGGTGCCCGGCGCGCGCGACGCGCTGTTGCCGGTGGTGTACCGCGAGCTGGAGGTGATCGCGCGGGGCTACGTGCGGCGCGGGGCGTCGATCGAGCCGGGCGAGCTGGTGCACGAGCTGTACCTGCGGCTGGCGGCGACGCCGCTGGCGGCACGCGATCGCAAGCACTTCTATGCGATCGCCGCGCTGGCGATGCGGCAGATCCTCGCGGACCGCGCGCGGCGGCGGCGGGCGGCCAAGCGCGGTGGCGATGCGGTGCAGGTGACGCTGAGCGGGCTCGCCGCGGACGATGCGCCGCGCGATGTGCGGGGCGTGCAGGAGGTGGAGGCGGCGCTGGTCCGGCTCGAGGCGCTGAGCCCCCGGCAGGCGCGGATCGTCGAGCTGCGCTGCCTGATCGGGATGACGGTGGTCGAGACCGCGGCGGTGCTCGACGTGTCGGAGCGCACCGTCCAGGCCGAGTGGCGGCTGGCGCGCGCCTGGCTGACGCGCGAGCTGGCCGGCGCGAAGGCGGCGAGGTGATCGAGCGCGCGGCGCACGAGCGGTTGACCGAGCTGTTCACCGAGGCGATCGCGCTGTCCCCTGCGGCCCGGGCCGCGCTGGTCGCGCAGGTGCGCAGCAACGATGCGTGGCTCGCGGACGAGCTGGCGGCGCTGCTCGCCGCGGACGCCGCCGCCGATGGCGCGCTGCACACCGGCGGGCTGGCGCCGGCCGCGCTCGGCGCGCTGAACACGGGCGGCCTGGCGCCGGCCGCGCTCGGCGCGCTGGGCAGCGCCGGCGCGCCCGCCGACACCGCGCTGCAGCCGAGCGGGACGGGGCCGGTCGCGCTGAGCAGCGCGGAAGCCTCGGCCGACACCGCGCTGCAACCGGGTGGGCCCGGGCCGGCGGCGGCGGGCAGCGCGAACGACGACACCGCGGTGCAGGCGGGCGAGCCGGGGCAAGCGGCGGCGACAGACCGCACGGTGGCCGGGAAGCGAGCGGCGGCGACACGGCCGTTCGGGGCGCCGGACATCCCCGGCTACCGCGTGCTGGGCGTGCTGGGCGTGCTGGGCGAGGGTGGCATGGGCACGGTGTACGCCGCAGAGCAGCAGTCGCCGCGCCGGCCGGTCGCGATCAAGGTGCTGCACGCGCGATCGCAGGGCGCGCTGGCGCGATTCCGCGCCGAGGCCGAGATCATGGCGCGGCTCGATCACCCCGGGATCGCGCGCGTGCTCGAGGCCGGCGACGCCGGCGGGCATCCGTTCCTGGTGATGGAGCACGTCGACGGGGTGACGCTCGATCGCCACGCCGCGCCGCTGGTGCGCGACCGCCGGCTCGCGCTGTTCGCGGCGCTGTGCGACGCCGTGCACCACGCGCACGTCAAGGGCGTGATCCACCGCGACCTCAAGCCGTCGAACGTGATGGTCCGGCCGGGCGATCGCGTGGTCGTGCTCGACTTCGGGGTGGCGCGGCTGGCCGCAGGCGACGGGCCGTCGGGCGCGACCCAGGCCGGCGAGCTGATCGGCACGCCGCTGTACATGAGCCCCGAGCAGGCGCGGCTCCGCCCCGACGAGGTCGACGCGCGCTCCGACGTCTACACGCTCGGCGTCATGCTCTACGAGCTCTTGTGCGGCGAGCTGCCGTACGCGGTGCGCGATCTGCCGCTGTTCGCGGTGCCCGGCGTGATCTGCGACGACGAGCCGGTGCCGCTGGGCAAGCGGGATCCGAGCCTGCGCGGCGATCTCGAGGCGATCGCCGACCGGGCGCTGCGCAAATCGCCGGGCGAGCGCTACCCGTCGGTGGCCGCGCTCGGCGAGGACGTGCGGCGCACGCTCGAGGGGCGCGCGGTGTCGGTGCGCACGCCGGGCGCGATCGAGCAGCTGCGGCGGTTCACGCGGCGCCGGCCGCTGCTCGCGGGAGGCATCGTCGCCGCGGCGACCGGGACCGCGGCGTTCGCGATCGCGGTCACCCACCTGTGGCTGGCGGCGGACGCCGCGCAGCGCCGCACCGAGCGGATGCGCGCCGAGCTCGAGGTCCGCACCGATCAGCTCACGCTGCGCCAGGCGCGCGCGGCCCTGGCACGCGATCCGACCGAGGCGGTGGCCTGGCTCGCGACCCTGACCGGATCGCCGGCGACGCGCCAGGCGCTCGACGTCGATGCGGCGTGGGGCATCGCCGAGGAGGCGCTCGGCCGCGGCGTGGCGAGCCACGTGCTGATCGGTCACACCGGCGAAGTGCACTGGATCGAGCCGATTCCCGGCTCGGCCGACTTCGTGACCGGGGCATACGACGGCCGCGTGATCGTCTGGCAGGCCCCGGGCTACACGCCGCGCATCGTGTTCCAGGCCGCGCACGGCCGGGTGCACGTCGTCCGGCCATCGCCCGACGGCGCACGGCTCGCGATCGGCGCCGACGGCGGCGCGCTGGACCTCATCACCCGCGACGGCATCCCGGTCGCCGCGCTCGCCGGTCACACCGGCAACGTCCAGCGCATGGCGTGGTCGCCCGACGGCGCCTGGCTCGCCACCGGCGACGACCGGGGCGGCGTGTGGCTGTGGCCGCGCGGCGGAGCACCGGGCCGGCACCCGCAGCAATCGAAGGTGGGATCAGCGCGCTCGCATTCTCGGCCGACAGCACGACGCTGGTCGGTGGCGACCACACCGGCGCGATCTGGCTGTGGCGGCCCGGCGGTGCCACCGCGATCACGGCCCCGATCGACACGCGGGGCGGCGACGATACGATCGACACCTGGACCGACGGGCGGCGCGTCGTCGCGGTCGACGGCGGCGGCACCGTGCGGACCTGGCGCGTCGACGGCGGCGCGCTGGTGCGCGAGCGCGAGGTCGCGACCGGCCAGCCGACCAAGCGCGCGATGTTCTCGACGGCCGGCGCGACCGCCGGCGCATGGGTCGTGCTCGGCACGGCCAGCGGCGAGGCGATCCGCGTCGACGGCGATGCGATCGAGGCGATCGCGACCCACCACGCGCAGGTCCGCTACCTCGCGATCACCGCCGGCGGCCGGCGGATCGCGACCGCGAGCGACGACGGCGTGCTGCAGGTGACCGACCGCACGACCGGCCGGTCCATGGTGCTGCACGGGCACGCGGCGGGGATCCGCCACGTCGAGTTCGCCGGCACCGCGCTGCTGTCGGCCGACGGCGAGGGCGTGGTCCGGCGCTGGGACATCGACGCCGCGGCGAGCTCGGTGCTCGACGGCACCGGGGCGCCGGTCGAGCGGATGGCGGCATCGCCCGACGGGGCCGACCTCGCGACGATCGACTCCGCCGGCAAGGTCGCGATGTGGGCGCTCGGCGATCGTGCCCATCCGGGTGTGGACCGCGATCGCTGGGCGGTCGGCCAGGTCGCCGGGCACCCCTCGGCGATCGCGATCGCAGGCCATCCACCGGTCGCGATCACCGGCAGCGCCGAGGGCGAGGTCGTGTGGTGGCGGGCGCCGCCGGTCCGCCGCACCCTGAAGGGCATCGTCCGCGCGCTCGCGGCGAGCGCCGATCGCGTGGCCGTCGCGACGTCGGCAGGGCCGATCGCGGTGTTCACGTGCGACGGCGAGCCGGTGGCCGAGCTCGCGGGCAACACCGGCGGCACCGAGGCGATCGCGTTCGACCCGCGCGGCGGGCTGCTCGCAGCCGGCGGACAGGATCGCGTGGTCCGCGTGTACCGCACCGGCGACCTCGCGCAGGTCGCGGAGCTGCCCGGCCCGGCCGGCGACACGCACTTCGTGGCGTTCTCGCCGGGCGGCGATCAGCTGTTCGCGGCCGGCAACGACGGCCTGGTGTTCGGCTGGCCGGTGCGCGATGGCCAGGTCGAACCCGCCGGCCGGACCGTCGTGGCCCGCCACACCGGCGCGATCAGCGCGCTCGCGGTGTCGTTCGACGGCCGCTGGCTGGCCTCGGCGGCGCGCGACGACCTCGTGGTCCGGCACGCGCTCGGCGATGGCCGTGACGATACGCTGGCGACCGGCGGCGCAGCCAGCGCGATCGCGTTCGACGCCGCCGGCGGGATCCGGGCGGTCACGCGCACCGGCGCCGTCGTCCACGCAGCGATCGACTCGGTCGCGGCGGTGATCGACCACGGCGCCCGCGCCGGCGTGGCGATCTACCCTGACCGCCTGGCGGTCGCGCTCGACGACGGCGCGATCGTGATCGAGGCGCTCGGGCCGCACACGCTCGATCAGCTCGCCGCGCTGCTCGCGCGCGCCACGACCTATCGCCTGCCCGCGCGATGAGGCGACCGGCTGGCTCGGCTGGCCGCCGCTGTGGACGATCTACCGGATGGAGAAGCACGGCCTCAAGCCGCCACCAGGCGCTCGCAAGGAGCAATGACGGACCCACGGCGCGCGCGGTGTCCGTCGCGAGCGCCGCGGAAGGCCGTGCTTCTCCATCCGCGCCGACCCTCCCCCGAGGATGGGATGACGGGCCGGCGTGCCGTACGCGTCCAGCGCGCCGGCAGTTACAGCGAGAAGATGAACGCCAGGACGTTGGCCTGATTGGTCGCGCTCAGCGCGTTGAAGTTGTTCCGCGCGGTCGCCGCCTGGTTGCCGTGGCGCGTGATCGCCGCGGTCGCCGTCAGGCTCGCGCCGTCGTGCATGAACCGGGTGCGCGCGCCGATGCCCCACAGCGCCGCGGTGCGGACCTGGTTGCGCGTGCCCTGGCCGCCGTTCTGCACGATGCCGTCGCCGGTGCCGACGTCGTGGAGCAGGAA
>DATAPF010000289.1:0-14533 GCA_036265355.1 Kofleriaceae bacterium
TTGCCGGTGGTGGTCTCGAAGACCTCTCCGCCGTTGTACTGCTCGACACCGGCCGCGGAATTCTGATTCTTCCGGACCTGGCTCTTAAGGTTGAAAGTGAGCGTTGCCATAGTGATTTCCCTTTCCCTGTATTGCGGCCATTGACCGCTTGTCCAACCGACCTCGACAGTCACTGATCTCTGCTTGTCGGCGAGTCACAACATTGCAGCTGATACCGAATTAGACACGGTGAATTCGGTGGCATTGTTTGATCAATTGTGGTGGACTGAAGTGGTCAGTTGGGTGCGCCGGTGAGGGCGCACCGTCGAGATCGGCGTGACGCCGGCGCACGCCGCGAGCGACGCCCGCCGGGAATGCAGTGAATCCGCGGCGATCGTCGGGTGCGCGCCCGACACCACCGTGCGCCGGCGTCACTTCGGGAGCGTCATGTGGAAGGTCCACACAACCACCGACGTCACCGGATGATCGTCGGTGTCGATCGCGGGCTCGAACTCCATCTCGCCGGCGCGCTTCATCGCGATCTCGTCGAGGCCGTGGCCCAGCCGGTTGAGCAGCCGGCGCGAAGCGACCTTGCCGTTCACGTCGATCACCATCCGCACCCGGATGTCCCCTTCGATGCCGAGCGCGACCGCTTCCGCCGGATACTCCTTGCCGATCCCGCTGTAGCTGTAGTCGCCCTTGGGCTTCGCGCCGGTCTTGATCGTCGCGACCGAGACCGGCCGGGCGATCTCGTCGCCGGTGCCCGGGCCCGTGCCGGCGCCGGTCCCGCCGCCCGACCCGCCGCGCCCGATCCGGCCGGTCGCCGGCTTGCCGATCGCGACCGCGACCCCGGTCGCCGCGGGCGCGACGTCGTCCATCTGGACCACGGGCTCGCCGCCCGAGGGCGCCGGCGGCTCGCTCGGGCTCGGTGGTGGCTCCGGCGCGCGCGGCGGGCTCGCGACCGCGCGGGCGGCATGGGCCCGCGGCGCGGGCCGCGGCGCGACCGGCGCCGGCGGCTGGGGCGCAGCGGCGGGCGGCGGCGGCAGCGGCTTGATCTCCGGCGGCACCTCGATCTCGACCAGCTCGACGTGCGGCGCCGGGGTCCAGGGCCTGGGCGGGTGGGTCACCACCAGCGCGTCACCGGCCGTGATCAGCACCAGGTGGACCGCGGCCGTGCCGGCGAGGGCGAGCACGAACGGCGAGTCCCAGCGCACGGTGCCGATCGTAGCCGAGCCGGCCTACAGGCGCTCGTTCTCGAGTGCGATCGCGGTCACGCCGGCCTGCAGCACCAGATCGATGGCGTGCATCACGCCCCCGTACACGGTGGCGCGGTGACCGGCGATGATCGCCTTGGGCTTGGTCGTCGATGCCGCGATCTCCTTGATCCGGGCGATCGCGGCCGGGTCGCTGGTGAACCGGTCGCCGTTGACGTACAGGTCGCCGTTCTCCTTGACCGTCACCTTGAGCGTGGCCTGGACATCGCCGCCGGACGCGGCCTTGGGCTTGTCGATCTCGACCCCGCGCGCGACGATCAGCTTGGCGGTCACGATGAACACGACCAGCAGCACGAGCACGACGTCGACGAACGGCGTGACGTTGATGTCGGTGATCGCGCCCGAGCTGTCGTCGTCCTGATACAGGCTACTCCCTGCCATCGCCGGCCTCCTTGTAGGCGATCGGGCGGGCGCCGCGCTCGCTGCCGTGGACCAGCGACAGCACGGCGTGCGCGACCTCGTCGGCGCCGCCCATGATCACGCGGACCCTGCGGCTGAAGAAGTTGAACGCGATCACGGCGGGGATCGCGACCAAAAGGCCGATCGCGGTCGCGCTCAGCGCCTCGGCGATGTTCGCCAGGGTCTCCTGCTCGGCGTTGGCCGCCTTGGTCGCGAGGTGGTGGAACGCGTTGATCACGCCGAGCACGGTGCCGAACAGCCCGACGAACGGCACGTTGTTGCCGAGCGTGCCGAGCACGATCAGGTTGCGATCCGCGGCGCGGCGCCAGCGGGCGCGCTCGCCGTGCATCGCCTCGGCGACCGCCTCGGCGCCCTTGTCGCGGACCGCGAGCCCGCGCAGCCCGACCTGGATCGGGATCGCCGGGTCGTCCATGTACTTGGTCTGCAGCCGTTCGAGCTCGCCGCGGTCGAATGCGCCCTTGAGCTCGCGGGTGAACCGCTCGGTGTCGGTGTCGCGGCGGCGCAGCCACAGCGCACGATCGATCATCACCCCGATCGAGATCACCGAGAGAACGATCAGCAGCCACAGCACCCAGTTGGCGCCGAGCTGCGCGAAGTCGACGAACGCGCTGGACAGGTCCATCGCGCCGAGTGTTACGCGGCCGGGGGGGCGGCGTCGACCGCCTGGTCGCCCTTCATGACCTCGCGCATCACCGCGGTGGCGTAGGCCCCGCCGGGCAACGCGAACCCGACCTCGAGGGTCGAACCATCCACGGCGGCGACCGTCGCCCCGGCGACCTCGACCGCCGCGTCGCGCCGGGTGCCCTCGGCGAGCGCGCGCACCGAGGAGAACGCCTCGCGCGGGATCCCGGCGCGGGCCAGCACCTCGGCCTCGCGCGCGAGCGCCGGGCTGGCATCCCCCGGCGATCGCATGCGGTCGCCGAACATCGGCCCGGTCACCACCAGCTCGCCGGCGGCGAGCCGCGCCTGATCGGTCGCCGGATCGTCGGACACGAACATCCCGCCGCCGCGCTTGTGCAGCACGTCACCCGCGAGCACCGCGCGGTACAGGCCGTCGCCGATCCGCGCGGTCAGCCAGTCGTTGAACAGCTGCGACTGCAGCGCCGAGATCATCAGCCGGTCGAGCCGGCGATCGCGGCCGAGCGGGCGCTCGCCGCTGACCAGCGCCCGGCCGCGCGCCGCGTTGTCGCCGTCCCGGCCGAACCGCTGCTCGCCGTACCAGTTCGGTGCGCCGGGCGGCACCGACAGCGCCGCCAGGATCTGGCGCGCTCGCTCGGCGGCGCCGGCGTCGACCCCGCGGACCCGCAGCACGAAGCGGTTGGCGCGGACGTGCCCGGTGCGCAGCTTGTGCGGATGGCGGTGCGCCTCGATCACCCGCACGCCCGGCAGCTCGACGGCGATCGCCTGCTCCGGGGCGACCGGCGGCGGCAGCGACAGCCACTGCCGGGTCACCGCGTGGCGGTCCTTCATGCCGGCGATGCCGATGTCGCGATCGCGCACGCCGAGCGCGCGCGCCAGCGCCCGTGCCGCATCGACCGTCGTCATGCCGCGCTTCTCGATCCGCGCGAACACGTGATCTCCCGCACCCGATGGCGCGTACGGCAGTTCCTCGTCGACCACGAAGTCGTCGTCCACCGTGCGCAGGGCCCCAGCGGTCCCGACGAGCGCAGCCGTGAGGTACGGCAAGGTCACACGCCACGGTGTACCATCGCAGCATGTCCGCATCGCACCGCCGCCACGCGGTTTTCGTCATCGCGCTGGCCATCCTGGGATGCGGTGGGCGCTACGGCGGTGCTCCGGTCGAGCGCCCGCAGCCCGCGCGGGGCGGCATCGAGGCGGCGGCCCTGCCGTACCAGATCGTCGACGCGCGGACCGGCAAGTCGGTCGACGAGCCGGCGTTCTGGGCTCGGCTCGTCGCGGCGCGTGCGGTGTGCCTCGGCGAGGAGCACGACAACCCGCACCACCACTGGATGCAGCTCCACGTCGTGCGCGAGCTGATCCGGCGGCTGCCGCCCGGCACCCGGCTCGCGCTGGCGATGGAGATGTTCCAGCGCCCGTTCCAGGGCGTGCTCGACGACTACGCCGCCCACCGGATCGACGCCGCGCAGCTGCGCTCGCGGTCGGGCTACGAGGTCCGCTGGGGCTTCGACTTCGCGTACTACGGCCCGACGATCGACGCTGCGCTCGGGGCCGGCGCCAGGCTCCTGGCCGCCAACGCCTCCGACGAGCTGCGGGAGAAGGTCCGCTACCACGGCCTGGAGGCGCTGAGCCCCGAGGACAAGGCCCAGCTGCCCGAGCTCAAGCTCGACGACCGCGCCCATCGCGCGTGGTTCGACACGCTGATGGAGGAGATGGGCGGCAGCGCGGCCCACTCGCAGAGCAGCTCCAGGGACGCCAAGGACGATGACGCGCATGGTTCGGACGAGCCGGCGCCCCGGCACGGCCGCAGCGGCGGCGACGAGGCGCCGAGCGCGGACCGCGTCTACACCATCCAGGTCCTCTGGGACGAGACCATGGCCGACACCAGCGCGCGCTGGCTGGCCGCGAACCCGGGCGGCCACCTGATCCTGCTCGCCGGCAACGGCCACTGCCATGACTCCGCGGTCATCAACCGCATGAAGCGCCGCGGCGTCGCCGACGCGATCTCGGTGCGCGGCGTGATCGACGACGGCCAGGGCTCGGTCGGCAAGGCGCTCGCACGGCCGATCAACGACTTCCTCGTCGTGCTGCAGATGCCGCCCGGCGTCCAGCGCGCCAGCAAGTCCGATGACAAGGACGGGGACGACAAGGACCAGGACGACAAGCCGGCGAAGTAGCGAGCCGGGGCGCTGGCGGCGGCTCGGCGAGATCTCACCCGGGCAGCGGGTGGCGCTCGAGGAACGCGCGCACCACCCGGTTCGCCTCCTCGGCGTGATCCCAGAAGTAGACGTGCCGCGCGCCGGGGAGGATGTGCAGCTCGGCGCCCGGGATCCGCTCGGCCAGCAGGCGCCCGTTGGCCACCACGTTCAACTCGTCGTCGCTGCCGTGGATCACCAGCGTCGGCACCGTGATCTGCGGCAGCTGATCCCAGACGTCGTGCCCCTCGCTCGCCAGGTAGTGCAGCTGGCGAGCGTGCGGCGGCACCGGGTGCGCCAGCAGCCACGCGTTGCGCGCGGCCAGGAACGCGCGGTTCTGCGCCGCCCACTCCAGCGTCGCCAGGTACGGCAGCATCCGCTCCGGGTCGCCGCTCAGCAGCACCGGGTCGATGTGCTCCGACCGACGGACGCCGTGCGCGTTGCCCGGCGTCGTCGCGCCCAGGACCAGCGCCCCGAGCCGCCCGGGATACGCGACGCCCAGCCATTGGCAGATCCGCCCGCCCATCGACCAGCCATACGCGTGCGCCCGGTCGATCCCCAGGTGGTCGAGCACCGCGATCGCGTCACCGGCGAACCCGCGCGTGGTGTACGGCGGCGCCTCCGGCTTGTCGCTGTCGCCCGTGCCGCGGTGGTCGAACGTCACCACCCGGTGGCGGTCGGCAAACGCCTCGCGCAGCCCGTTCCAGATGCTGCGATCGCTGGACTGCCCGGGGATCAGCAGCAGCGGCGGCCCGGCGCCGAGCTCCTCGTACGCCAGGCGGGTCCCATCAGGTGCGGTCGCGAACGGCATGCCGGCCTCCTGGCGCCGAACATACGCCAGCTGCTGGCCCGCGAGCCCTCCGGCGTCCCGGCGCGGTGAGCGATTCCCTGAGCCGGCCGCCCTGCCGGACGGTGCCCGGCAATGAGCAGTCCTGACACGTCGCATGAGGCGCGGAGCGGAGGGTCGAGGTAACGTCGTCGCGATGGGCCGGGACGACGCGAGCACGCGATCCACGCCGGATTCGCCGGCGGCTGGATCGCCGCGTTGCGACCGCAGGGCGAGGGCGTAGCGTGGGCTGGGATTGCACCCTCCACGTCGTCGACCGCGCCTCGCTCGCGAGGTTCTCCGCCCGGTTCCTGCGCGGCATGTATCGCGACACCGCGTTCGATCGCGAGTACGACGCCGACGCGATGATCGACCACGTCAAGCAGCTGATCGCCACCGATCCCGGGACCGGGGCCCGCGCGCTCGGCGAGCTCGCGCTGCTCTACGCGTCGACCGAGACGCCCCACGCGTACTGCCGCGGATTTGCGCTGTCGCTGTGGGACGAGGCTGTGATGCAGGCGGCGCTGCCGAAGAAGTGGCTCGGCAGCGTCGAGAGCTACCTCGTGGACATCGTCGCGGCGTACCCCCGGATCGCCGGGCGAGTCCCGCGCGCGTTCGATCGCAACGGCTGCGTCGGCCCCCTGGTGTCGGCGCGCGACGTGCCCGCGCTGCTGGCACTCGTCGAGCGGGTGCTGGACGCGAGGGCGCCGGACGATCGCGTGCGCTACCGGCCGCTGTGGGAGGTGCTGCGCGTCGCCGCGGCGCGCGGCCTGGGCTACTGGGAGGGCACCGACATCGACGTCATCCAGACCCACGAGAGCTGGCTCGCGCCGGTGCGCCGGCCCCGGGTGGTGACCGCGCCGAGTCCGCTGACCAGCGCGCACGCGCGGCCGCTCGCGATATCCGGGGACCGCATGCTCGTCGGAGAGCACTTCGTCCTCCACGAGCTCGACACGGCGAGCTTCCCGCCCGGCGTGATCACGCACGACGACATGCAGGTCACCGCCGCGGCGTTCACCCCGTGGGGCACGGAGTTCGTCCGCATGGTGACGGATCGCGACGTCCGGCCGTTCAAGTTCAGCTACTTCGAGCTGCCGGATCGCCGGCCGCTCGCCATCGATCCGGACTTCGCGGTCGGTCTCGCGCGGCCGACCCGCGACGGCGTGCTGCTGTTCCCGCTGGCCACCACGCCGCGGCGCACCGGCGCGCGCCCGGTCGTGCTGCGGGTGCCCGACGGGCTCGAGCCGCTGGCGCTGCCCGAGGCGGCGGGCGAGCGCGGCGACTGCGAGGCGATCGCGTTCGGCGACGGCTCGCTGCTCGTGGTGTGGGATGGCGTTCCGTATCGCTGGGACGGCGTCGCGCCGCCCGAGTCGCTCGGCGGGACGCTGGAGGCGCCCGACGAGCTATGCGCCGCGGTCGCGCTGTCGGACGGCTCGATCGTCGGCGGGTTCGGTCGCAAGCTCGTTCGCATCGATCGCGACGGCCAGCGCGCGGCCGTGTTGCCGCTCGACAACGTCGTGGGGGTGGCGCTCGGCCCGGCGGACACGCTGATCATCAGCGAGGGCGATAATCCCGAGGGCGATGCCTTGAAGCTGTGGTGGCCGGCGACGCGAGAGCTCACCCACGTCCCTCCCAAGCTGCTGGAGCTCGACGATCGGCCGATGTTCGTGTACTTCGACGCGAACGCCCGTCTGGTCGTCGCCGCGCGGCCCCGGATCTGGCATGCGCTGGCGTGGAGCGAGCTCGAAGCGCTGCGGCGGGTCTCCGAGGACGAGTTCCTCGCCCGGCGCGCCGCGCTGGCCGAAGCCGCGTCGCGCGAACCGGGATGACCGGCGCCGCCTGCTCCTCCGCGGCTGCGCGGACCGGTCGGCGCGCTGCTGCGAGACTACGACCAGCCGCTGAGCGACTTCGCGTACCATGACGTGCTCTACGATCTCGCGACCGCGCTGCAAGCCGTCACCGGGGCCGCGCGGCCGATCAAGCTCGCCAACCGCGAGGCCGCGAACCGCGCGCGCGACTACATCGATGCCCGGCTCGACGAGGGCGTCTCGCTCGAAGCCCTCGAGCGCGCGACCGACACGACCGCTGGCAGCTGTCTCGCGACTTTCGCGCGCTGTTGGCACCAGCCCCTACCGCTACCTGATCGCGCGCCGGCTCGACAGGGCCCGCCGGATGGTGCTCGGCGGCTCGGCCAGCGCGGCGGCCGCCCGCGCGTGCGGGTTCGCCGATCAGAGTCACTTCGGGCGCGCGCCAGCGAGGCGCTGCGCGTCGCACGCAATCCTGGCAGGGTGCGGCGTCTTGGACGTACAGCCTATGTGGATAATCACTGCGTTCACCGTGAGCAGCTCGGCGCAAGGCTGGCGTCGGCGCGAGCGCCGTGGACCGAATGCAGCTTTCCTCGATCGCCGCCCGGCGTACATCGCCAAGCGATCTCGGCGAGGCGCAGCGAACGCGACGTACGATGCGGTTCGGGTTGGTCCCCGCGCTGCACCGGCTACAGCGGATGGCGCTCGAGGAACGCGCGCACCACCCGGTTCGCCTCCTCGGCGTGGTCCCAGAAGTAGACGTGCCGCGCGCCGGGGAGGATGTGCAGCTCGGCGCCGGGGATCCGCTCGGCCAGCAGGCGCCCGTTGGCCACCACGTTCATCTCGTCGTCGCTGCCGTGGATCACCAGCGTCGGCGCGGTGATCTGCGGCAGCTGATCCCACGCATCGTGGCCCTCGCTCGCCAGGTAGTGCAGCTGGCGGGCGTGCGGCGGCACCAGGTGGGCCAGCAGCCACGCGTTGCGCTCGTCCAGGAAGCCGCGGTTCGCGGCCGCCCACTCCGGCGACGCCAGGTACGGCAGCATCCGCTCCGGGTCGCCGCTCAGCAGCACCGGGTCGACGTGGGCCGGCCGCCGCACGCCGTGCGCGTTGCCCGGCGTCGTGCAGCCCAGGACCAGCGCCCCCAGCCGCCCGGGATACGCGATGCCCAGCCACTGGCAGACCCGGCCGCCCATCGACATGCCGTACGCATGCGCCCGGCCGATACCGAGGTGGTCGAGCACGGCGATCGCGTCGCCGGCGAACCCGCGCGTGGTGTACGGCGGCGCCTCCGGCTTGTCGCTGTCGCCCGTGCCGCGGTGGTCGAACGTCACCACCCGGTAGCCAGCGGCGAACGCCTCGCGCAGCCCATTCCAGATGCTGCGATCGCTGGCCTGCCCCGACACCAGCAGCAGCGGCGGCCCGGCGCCGATCACCTCGTACGCCAGGCGGGTCCCATCAGACGCGGTCGCGAACGGCATGCTGGCCTCCTGGCCGGGAAGATACGCCAGCCGCCCAACCCCGCGAGAGCCCGCGCCGGACCGGTTTTCCGCGGCTCTTGTCGATTCAGCGAGCCGGCTCGGCAGGGTCACGGCCTCCAGAATGTGGTCACGCGGCTCTTCCGGATCGCGGCGTCGTGTGTCGCCAGCGCAAGCCTGTGAGCTCGCGAGGTCGAGACGATGAGACGGTCGGCGGGGTCGCCATGAAACGAGGACGGAAGCGCATCGAGCGCGATCACGACGTCGACGTCCAGGGGAACCACCTGGATCACGTCGGCGGCCACGGCATCTCGGATCCAGGTATCGAAGGACCGGTTCAGCGTCAAGCGGCGCTTCGCGTGAAGCAGCTGCGCTTCCCACAGGCTGACAGCGGCGAGGCGCAAGGCGCCACGCGGTGCCAGGCGGTCGAGCTCCTCCCGTTCCTTCACCGGGAGCTGCTCGGAGCCGAGCAGCCACCAGATCCACACATGGGTATCGAGCAGGATCGTCAACGCGACGCCTCGAACGCACGCTCGTCGAGCACCGACTCGCCGGGGTCCGCTCGCAGCTCGCCCGAGCCGCGAAGCCGCTCCCATGCCTTGCACGGCGGCTCCGCGGCCGCCGGCGGTGGAGTGAGTCGAGCGACGATCTTCCCTCGCCGCTTGATGTCGATCGTCGCGCCGCCGGCCTCCACGCGCCGGATCAGCTTCAGGCAGCTGGCACGGAACCGGGTAACCGAGATGTCCATCTGCCGATCTTACATGGCCATTTTGCGTGGGCAAGTCGCGGAGAGCTCGCCCGGCTGGTGCGCCACAGCGATGGCGCTCGCGGAATGCGCGAACCACCTGGTTGGCTTCCACGCCGTGCGGCCCGTCGAGGGGTGATGTGCCGCGGTGGTCGAACGTCACCACCCGGTAGCGGTCGGCGAACGCTCGCGCAACCCTGCCCCGACACCCGCAAGAGCGGCGGCTCGGCCCCGATCACCTCGTACGCCAGGCGGCCCATCAGACGCGGTCGCGAACGGCATGCCGGTCTCCTGGTGCGACGATACGCCAGGCGCTAACCTCCCGAGCGTCCGCTCCGAACCGGCGTTTGCTGGCTCCTACCCATTCTGGGTACTACAATACCCAGAATGGGTAAGGCGTCCGCGGGCGGCTCACCACCAGGTTCCGGCGATGACCAGGCCGGCGAGCCGATCGGACATGACCGGCGCCAGCGAAACCTGCTCGGTCGATCGGCCCTGTGTGGAGCCCCACCAGTACAGCGCGGCGCCCGTTGCGGCGAGCGCTGTGCCGCCGGCCATGCCGACGATCGCGATCGTGTTCGCGCGGTGGCCGGCGTCGATCTTCGACGGGTCGTACATGGCGCGCGGCTTTGACAGATCGTTGGACAGCGTGCGCGCGTGGAGGCCGAAGCCGATGCCGATCACCACACCGACAACGCCGCCCGCGCCGGCCGCGACTCCTGCGATCCGCTGGCTGCGCCCGGGCTGCGAAGCGGTCTCCAGCGAGCCGGTGCCTCGCGGCGGCGTGGCGCTGGGTGCTCCGCTCGGCGAGCCGGCCGCGGCGGTAGAGCGCTCGGGCGCCCCGCGAGTGGCTTCGGCGGCCTTGCGGGCCTGTTCGCCGCGGCGAGCTTCCTCGGCCTTGCGGGCCTCGGCGGCCTTGCGCTCGTCCTCGGCCTTGCGCTCGCCGGCTTGGCGTTCCTCCTCCGCCTTGCGGGCCTGTTCGGCCTTGCGGGCCTCGATCTCTGCGATCCGATCACGCGCGTCCTGGGCGAGTGGGCCGCTCGGCGCGTCGGACAGGTAGCGCTTGTACAGGGTCAGCGCCTGGTCGATCCGGCCGGCGAGGAGGTGTGCTTCGGCGATGTCAAAGGTCAAGGTCGGGTGCGGCACCAGCGCGTAGGCCTTCTGGTAGAAGCCGATCGCGGTGTCGTAGTCGCCCAACTTGGCGGCGGTGAGCCCGGCCTCGGTGTACTTCCTGGCCGCCTGCTTCTTGTCGACCGTGGGCGCCGACGCAGGCTGCGCTGATACGCGCACCGCGGTGACCGTGCTCCCAATCACTCCGAGCAACACCAGGCGCAGGCATACGCGACTCATCGGGCCTCCGTCAGAACGGGTTGACGCTTCGATCGCGGGGGGCCTTCGGGGTCTTGGCAGGCGGAGGCGGCGGCGCGGGGGGCTTGTGCACCAGCGTGACGTGCTCGGCGATCGGCCGCGATGCGCGGGCCACGACGAGCTTGTCGGCGTATCCGGCGAGCCGTAGCACGAACCTGGCCTCACGATCGGCGCGCGGCAGCGTGCCGTGGTACGGCGTGGTTCCCTGCACCGTGCCATCGAGTACGACCTGGGCGCCGGCCGGGATGCTTTCGACGGCGACGTCGACGGTGTCGCCGCTGTCCTGGGAGCGCGGCGCGGGTTCAGGTCGGGTGCCGGCCGTCGATGGTGGGTGCGGAACGGTCCGGGGCACACCCGACCCCCCAGGTGCACCGGGCTCGCGGCGGTCCGGATCTGGCGCCGCCGGCGCGACCAGCGCCGGTGCAACTTGCTCCTCGGAAGCCGGCGGCGCAGCGGCGGCAGAGCCTGGGGGTGGGCCGGCCCGCGGCGGGCTGACCGCCGGTGGGCTGGCTGATGGCAGCTGCGCGGGTACCGCCGGCGGTGCGGCCGGTGCGGCCGGGTGCGGCACGATCACCGGCACATCGTCGTGCGGCCGGGTCACGAGCGTCATGGTCACGATGGTGATCGCGGCCAGGCTGACCGAGAGCGCTGCGATCGGCCAACGCCGCCGCCCACTGTGTGGCACCGGCACGCTCATCGCCGCGGATCCCGACAGTGTTGTGACCGACGGCGACGTCGCAACCGGGACCATGCGCCGCGGGCCCGTCGTGACGGCACTCCGATCGGAGGTCACCGCGTCGATCTCGCGGATCAGCGCCTCGGCGCTCGGCACACGGTCGGCAGGGACCTTGGCGAGGAGGTGCTGGACCAGCCGCTCCACCGGGGGCGGGATCTCCGGGTTGTGCGCCGCCATCGGCGGCACCGGCAGGTGGATATGGGCGGCGAGAACGTCGCCCGTGCCCTCGCCGACGTACGGCGGCCGGCCGCAGCACAGCTCGTAGATCACGCAGCCGAGCGCGTAGAGATCCACGCGGTGGTCGATCGCGACTCCGCGGCATTGCTCGGGCGCCATGTAGGTCGGCGTCCCCATCAGCGTCCCGGTGCTGGTCATGTTCGACGACGACGGGTCCGCGAGCTTGGCGATCCCGAAGTCGAGTAGCTTGATCCGCTCGCCGCCAGGGACCTCGGGATCGGGGACCAGGAACACGTTGTCTGGCTTGAGATCGCGGTGGACGATACCCTTGGCATGCGCGGCGGCCAGCGCGCCCGCGATCTGCCGGGCAATCGCCAGGATGGCAGGCCAGGGCAGCCGGTTCCGCGACGCCCGTCGGCCGAGCGTCTCACCGGCCAGATGCTCCATGACGATGTACGCCGCGCCGGCGGGGGTCCAGCCGAAGTCGTAGATCTCGATGATCCCCGGGTGGCGGATCGCGGATGCCGCGCGCGCTTCGTTGAAGAACCGCGTCACGATGTCCTGCTTCTGCGACAGCTCCGGCAGCAGCACCTTGAGCGCCGCCGATCTGCCGAGCAGCATGTGCTGGGCCGCGTATACCGCGCCCATCCCGCCGCGGCCGATCATGCCAGTCACGCGGTACTGCCCGATCGTCGTGCCGTCCATCGACCGGCATCCATGGTACAGCAGCGAACCGCAGCGACAACGGCTTGGCGACTGGTCCCGCGGTGTCGTCACAGGTGCGATGTGAATGGTCGTGGTGGCAGCTACATCCGCTCGACGCAGGATCTCCGAATCTCCCATTGCGAATATTCAGTGATGATGCACCCGAGAGGCGGAGTGATCTGGAGCTTCCGCTTAGCGCGTCACTCCCGTCTCGATAGACGAGATGTGCTCGTTCAGTGAGGCTGTAGTGCTGCAGCCCGACGGTCATCTGCCATCTCCGTTACGCCGGTGCCACTGTGCGCAACCACGCCATCTCTGGACGCTAGACCGGCGCTGGCACCGTCAGTGCAGCATAACGCTCCATACGACGCCGACCGACTTGGCAGAGACTGGCGCGCATGTCAGCTCGCCTTTCTGGCGTCGTCGTGATCGGGGTGATGGCTACTGCAGCGTGCTTCAGTCCGAGCTTCGATCGTCCCACGTGCGGTCGCAATGGGGTGTCCCAGCGGGATGATCTGCGACTCACAGGGGGCGTGCGAATTGTTGCCCAATACTTGCCTTGCGTTCGCCCTGAATTGCCCAGCCGGGCAGATCTGCGCTGCCAACCAGCCTGTGTGCATTGATATCGGGGGATGCGGGGACGGTGTTGTCGAGGCCGGTGAGGCATGCGACGACGGCAATATCGTCGATGGCGACCCCGATCCCAATAACCCCGCCGCGGTCATCCTCGATCAGTGCAGCCACGACTGCAAGTCGACTCAGGTGTGCGGAAACAACATCGTCGACAAGGACGAGGAGTGTGATCTCGGGAGTGATAATGGGTTGCTGACCAGCGCCTGTGACAACAGGTGCCACAAGGTGAACCCGCTGTGCGGCAATGGCATGATCGATCCCGACGTGGGTGAGGACTGCGATCCAGGCCCGACGGACTCGGCCGGCTGCAATGGCAGCGCCGCCGGCCCGGTCAGCTGCAAGGCCGCCCGGTGCGGCGACGGCTATGCCAACTTGGCATCCGGGGAGAGGTGTGATTCGGGTATGAGTAATCTGGATACTCTAAACTGCAATGGAAAACTCTGTACCTTGCCCGCCTGCGGTGACAATTACATCAACATCGCTGCCGGAGAGGAGTGCGAGAGCGGCGGCTCCGACACGCGGACGTGCAACGGCAGGCCTGGAGGCCCTGCAAGCTGTCGTTCGGCCCGATGCGGCGACGGCTATATCAACTCGGAGTACATCCCCAACGGGGAGACGACCGCAGAGGCCTGCGATAACCCGGGCGGCATCGACACGGTGACGTGCAACGGTAATAACGGAGGGCACGAAGGTCCGGGTGCCTGCCAGCCGCCGAACTGCGGAGATCGTTACAGAAACAGTGCGCTAGTGAAGGGTGCGATAACGGAGGCTCGGACACGCCCGGCTGCAATGGCAACGCCGCAGGGGCAGCGAGCTGCAAGAACTCGAGATGCGGAGACGGTCACGTCAATCAGGCCTTTGGAGAGACATGCGACAGCGCCAGCGGAGCCGACTCGCCATCTTGCAACGGTAGCGCCGGGGGCGACGTTGCCTGCCACTCCCCCGTTTGTGGCGACCGCTATGCCAACCCCATGGCCGGAGAGGCTTGCGACGTTGGTATTGACGACACTGTTAACTGCAATGGAACGCGTGCCCCTACAGCGCTGAGGTGCCAACCTGCCAAGTGCGGTGACAACTACGTTAACGCAGCAGCCGGGGAGGAGTGTGACTCTTCCACTGGCGCCGATACCTCTACGTGCAACGGGAAGGGTGCAGGCTCGGCCAGTTGCAGGGTTTCCCGATGCGGCGATGGCTACGTCAACATCAAGGACGGGGAGGAATGCGAGGCCGACGCCGATTGTACATCTCCCAAGACTTGCAGCAGCTCATGCAAATGCATGTAGAAACAAGCGTGTGATCGGCAAGGCTGCGTTCGCTCTGGCACGGTGACGATGGTACCTCGCTCGGTAGTCGCGCTTGATCAGGAGGCGCGAGTCACTCGAGACGTAGAAGTCCCCGCGACCAGTAGCGCCGCTATCCGCTGCGCGGCAGGGCGCTGCCGGGCTTGGGGCCGTGCTCGTCGCTGACCATGCGGATGTAGAGCTTTGCAGACTTGTTGTCTGGGTCGGTGGCGAGGACGGCTTGCCACTCGGCGAGGGCGGCGTCGACGCGGCCGA
>DATAPF010000290.1:0-18049 GCA_036265355.1 Kofleriaceae bacterium
AGCGCGCTGACCGGCGCCGCCAGCTGGAGCGCGCCGCCCCCGGCGCCGAGGCCGACACCGCGGCGCCGCCCCGACCCGCGCTGCGCGTCGAGGCTGATCCGGCCACGGAGGGCGACACGGACGAGTGGCACCAGGCGCTCCCGGTGCAGACCGAGGCCCGCCGCGTCGTCGTGCCTCGCTTCGGGGCGGCTGCCGCCGCGTCCATCGCCGCAGCCCCTCCCCACATCGCGGCCAGCGCGATACGAACCGCGGCGATGCTCGCGGCAGGCGACCGCGCTGCGTGGGACCGCGTCAAGCAAGCCAAGGACATGCCTCGACCGGTGCTCATGTCGAGGATCGGGTTTCACCGGCTCCTGTTCCGGACCGCGGACGGATCCCTCGACGTGCTCGACCTCGTGGCGCGCCGGGACCTCCTGCTGGCTCTCAAGCGGCTGCGCTGCGCTGAGCGATGACGGCTCGCTTGCCAGGCAGCGCCGCGGGTGCGCAAATCTACCGCACGTGCGAGGGACACAGCCGCGTTAGCTTGTGTTCCGGATCGCCGCGCACGCCTCGACGATGCGATTGCCATGCGAGCTCATCGCGCATGTGCAAATATCGCGAACCCTGATAGTCGCCGAGGCGTGCGCGGCGTGTCGTGCTCGTCAGGCCGGGATACAGAACTTGTAGACGACGGTGTCCTCGACGTTGTCGGGGGTCTTTGCGCCGATCGTGATCTCCCAGTACCCCGGCATCCAGGTGTTGATGTCCGAGATCTGGTACTGCCCGGGCGTGGACAGCTCCATGACCTGCGGCGTGTAGGCGCCGGGGCCGTGCTGGTGATCCGGCATGAACGGGCTGACGGTCAGCGACGCCCCGGTCACCGGCGCGCCGGTGGCCTCCCAGCTGATCTGGATCACCCACGTGTTGAGGTTGCGCGCGGGCGGGGCCGGCATCGCCGACATCAGCTTGAAGTCGTAGGCCGTGTTGACGCCGATGTGATCCAGCCCGACGGCGTAGGTGTCGCCGCGCCCGCTGGTCATGCACGCGAGGGCCTCGTCGGCGTCCGGCCCGGTCTGGCCGCCGTGGCAGGCGGCAGCGAGGGAGGTCGCGGCGAGAAACATCGAGAGCTGGAGCAGGCGCATGGGGACTCCTACGGGGTGGGATCTACCGCAGCTTCACATGTGCGGGCGAAGCTTCTCGCACGCCAGCCAGACCGACAGGTCCTTGCGCTGCTGGTCGGTCGGCTGCGGGCAGTCGCGGTCGAGCGGACCGCCCGCCATGCTCGGGCAGCGCGGCGGCGGCATGATCGTGTTGGTCGCCGCCGGTCCGCTGCCGGTGAACTGGTCGACGTGGTCGGCGGTGTTGAGCACGCCCATCAGGCTGTCGTAGTCGTGGTACAGCGGCGCGCCGTTGCGCTCGGAGTGCGGCAGCGACGCCGAGTGGCAGTCGTTGCAGAACTCGGTCATGAACGCCTGCCCGAAGCTGTCCCAGGTCAGCGTCATCGGATCCGGAGTCGGGCACACCGCGTCGGTCGGCTTCGGCGTGGCCACCGTCGTGCAACCCGCGATCAGTAAGCTAAACAGGACCAGACGCATACTACCTCCTAGAAGCGTAGCGCGGTGTCGAGGACCCCGCGAACGGTGAATGGATCGCCGGCGAGCCCGACCTGGACCTCCAGGCCGGTCGTCACCCGCGGTGTGCCCCACGCCACACGGCCACCGCCGAGCATGTGGGTCTGGCCGGTGCCGATCGGCGCGCCGCCGCTCGTCTTGCCGCCGAGCTGCAGACCGTGACCCAGATCGAGATTGGCCGCGGCGCTCCAGGTCAGCTCCTGCATGTTCATCGGGTCGACCAGCGGCATCAGCCCGTGGTTGAGCCCACCGAGCTCAGCCAGCGCGCGGCTGTACCCTGCGCTCGCCGAGAGGGTCAGCGGCGCCGACCGCCAGCTCGCCCACAGCGCCGGCATCGCCATCATGTGTCCCATGCCGAAGGTGTCGAGCTCCGAGCCGGTCGGGAGCATGACGTGCAGCGCGACGCCGGCATGGACGTCCTCGCGATCGACCAGCGTCGCCATCCCGCCCAGCATCGCGTCGCCGGCGCCGTACGTGCTGAGCCCGTTCTCCGTGATGTGATACAGGCCGATCATCGCGGTCGCGCCGAACCGCCCGCGCATCCACTCGAGCGACGGCGTGATGCCCTGGTAGCTGCCGACATAGAATGCGGTGTTGAAGTCGGCGGCCTCGGCCGACAGGCCGACCGAGACCTCCGATGCGTCGCCGTGGTGAGTCTCTGACATCGTGGCCATGTCGTGGTCGGCGCGCGCGATTCCCGTTGGCGGGGCAAACAGCCCCACCAGCGCCGCGATGATGACTCGACGGCGGATATTGACCCTGCGACCGGTGGCTACTTCATGCTGATGTAGGTCATGCATGCGGCACTGATGTCGGCGTCGAGGATCGCGGGGGCGAGCGCCGTGCGCACATGGGTGACGCAGTCCGCCTGGGTATTCAAACAGGTCGGTGCCGCCATGCCGCCGATCGGATGGTCGAGACAGCACGTCACGATCGCCTGCTGGGATGTCAGGTGCTCGGTGCCGTTGTGCTCGTCGTAGCACAACTGGAGGGTGTCGAATGGATCGGCATCCTCCTGGGGCTTGGTGTCGCTGCAGGCGGTGAGGAGGAGGAACGCGAGAAATGAAGCGAGGAGAGCGGTGGAGATACGCATCAGGAGAACCTGTCGGTTGGAATGAATGGATCGCGCCAAGGCGCCAGGATCAACCTGCGCCGTGCGCCCGAAACGAGACCGCAAACGTCGACGCGAGCCGCTAGGACGGCGCGTCGGGACGGGCCGGCGGCGGGGCCGGATGCGGTGCCGGGATCGGATGCACGATGGCGACGGCGATCGCGGTGAGGACCGGCGCGGCCGCGACGTCCGGCGCGCGGAACGCCGGTGCCTCGGGCGCGATCATCACCTGCTGGCTGTTATGGCACGGGCGCAGCGACGGCTCGGGCGACGGATCGGTCTTGTGGTCCGGGCAGTGGCAGTTCGTCGGATCGGGGCAGCAGCACACCTTGGCGATCCAGACGGTGCGGAGCTGCGACATCGGCACCGCCAGCCCGACGAGGATCGCGACCACGATGGTCGCGATCCGGGCGGCGATACGGCGAGCGTGCACGAGCCGATTCGACACTGCCAGCGCGGCTGTGTCAACTCTCGATGTTCCGGTGACGCGGGTGACACGCCGCACGCACTGCGCCGCCATGTCACGAAGACGGTTCGAGGATCTGGCCGCCGCGCACGATCGAGCGCCGCAGCCGGCGCAGCTGGATGTGGTCGATTGCCACGATCACGACCGTGACGATGCCGCCCAGGGTGAGGCCCGCGAACAGCAGCGCCTCTCCGTGCAGCACGACGAACCCCAGCGCCGCCCACGAGATGAAGTCGCGCCGCACCACGTAGGGCGCGTAGGTCGCGATCGCGGCCAGCCAGCCCGGCAGCTCGCGGCGCGGCGCGATCGGCCGGGCGACCGCCGGGCGCAGCCGCACCGAGCCCGGCCGGCCGCCGGGGACGATCTCGAACCGGCCCGCGTAGTCCTGGCTGTTGGCCGAGCCGACCCCGACGATGATGTTGTAGTAGATGCAGTACATCGCGCCGCCGTAGGTGACCACGCCGAGCGCGATCCCGGCGAGCCACGGATCGAAGCCGAGGTCGCCGAGGGTGCGCGGGCCGTACGCGAGGTGGCAGTGCCAGCCGAGCGCCGCCATGTAGCCGACCGACGACAGCTCGTCGATGATCGTGTCGAGCCACGCGCCGAGCCGCGACGACAGCAGCTTGAGCCGCGCGACCTCGCCGTCGCAGCAGTCGAGGTACGCCGCCGCGAGGATCACCGCGGTGCCGGCGATCACGCGCGCCGTGCTGGCCGACGCGGTGAGCCAGCAGCCGAGCGCGACGATCGCCGCCACCAGGTACGAGATCTGGTTCGGCGTGATCGGCGTCCACACCAGGAGCCGGGTCAGCGGCGACGAGATCGGCCGGTACAGCACGCGCGTGATCACGTTGTCCTGCGGCTTGATCAGGATCCGGTACAGCAGGCGGTGCGCGGCGCGCCGCTCGTCGGCCGTGGCGATCGGGTGGCGCGCGATCTCGCCGTGCGGGACGCGCAGCGCCGCGGCCTCGGCGATCGACGCCGGCTCGGCGATCGCCGCGTCGCCGTCGCCGCGCGCGAGCGCCTCGATCACCCGGCCGGCGTGCTCGCCGGTCGCCAGCAGCGCCCCGGCGTAGCCGCCGTCGGGGCCGACCGCGATCGCGACGCCGTCGGCCGGCGCCGCTGCGATCAGCGGGGTCACCAGCGGCGGGTGGACCAGCTGGTCGGCGCGCAGCACCAGCAGCGGACAGCGCCGGGCGCCGCGCCACGCCGCGAGCTGATCGCGGACGCGGTCGACCACCAGCACGCGCGTCGCACCGACCCGCCGGGCGACCCGGATGGCGCGCTCCCCGGCGGTCAGGCCGGCGATCCGCTGCTGCGATAGCGCATCGAACAGAACGACGGCGTCGAGCTCCATCGCAGCCGATACCTGTACACCATTCCCCCGCTGGACCGGCCCCCGCAACGGCCCGCAGCGTCGAACGATGACGGCAAGGTGACAGGAATTGGTCGCTTCGGAGGCGCTCCCGGGGCGGATCTGGTGAAAGTTGGACAGCTGATGGGCTCAAGTGGTTGAAACCCATACGCGCATGCGGATTGCACTGAGTTCGTCGTCTATCCCATGAAGGCCGTCATCCTTGCTGCGGGCTGTGCGACGCGGCTTCGTCCGTACTCCGACGACACGCCCAAGACGCTGCTGCCCGTCGGTGGCGTCCCGATCCTGCGGCGGACGATCACCAGCCTGCTGCGGGTCGGCTTCGATCAGTTCGTGATCGGCACCGGGTACCTCGAGCACATGGTGCGCGAGGCGGTCGGCGGCTGGTTCCCGGGGCTCGATGTCCGCTACGTCATCAACCCCGACTACGGGACCACGAACAACGCGTACTCGCTGCTGCTCATGCGCGAGCACGTCGAGGACGACGGCTTCATCCTGCTCGACGGCGACGTCGTGTTCGACCTCGGCGTCGTCGAGGAGCTGATCGAGCGCGGCCCGGACTGCCTCGCGGTGCGCTCGGTCGGCGAGATCGGACTCGAGGAGGTCAAGGTCACCGCCGACAACGAGGACCGCGTGCTCGCGATCGGCAAGCACGTCCCGGTGCGCTCGGCGATGGGCGAGTCGGTCGGCATCGAGCTGTTCTCGGCCGCGTCGTCGAAGCGGCTGTTCGGCGCGCTCCACCAGCGGGTCCGCGAGCACGGCCTGGTCAACGAGTACTACGAGGCCGCGTTCCAGCAGATCATCGACACCGGCGTCACGCTGTACGGCGTCGACATCGGCTCGATGTACGCGACCGAGATCGACACGGTCGAGGACCTCACCGCGGCCAACGAGCGGCTCGCGCAGCGCCCGGCGTTCGACGTCCGGGTCGACGGCCTGCGCCTCGCGGTGTGACGTAGATCGTGCTGGGCGGCGTTCGCGTTGTGCGAGCCGCACCGACCTCGCTACCATGCCACCATGCGTTGGCTCCTGATCTGCCTGGCGATCGCGGGGTGCGCCCGCGCCGGCAGGGAGAACAGCATCATCGGCGGGCTGACCGACGCCCGGCCGAGCGGCGACGCGGACACCGTGCCCGCGCCCGACGCCTCGCCGATCGACGCCCCGCCCCAGCAGGTCACGCTGACCCAGACGGCGAGCAACGGGATCACCAGGAACAACTCGTTCGGCTGCGTGGACTCCGGCATCACGCACTCGAACAGCTACTACCGGGTGTTCAAGCTCGCCGACCACGCGATCACCACCACGCTGCACGTGACCCAGGTCGTGTTCGGGATCGAGGCCGCCGCCGCGGGCGGAGTCGCGGTCTCGCAACCCGCCACCCTCCGCCTCGGCACCTACTCGGGGACGCCGGGGGGCACGACGCTCGACCTCTCGCTGGTCCGCATGGTCAACTCGATGGACATCCAGATCCCCGACGGCAGCGCGACCCGGATGGCGGTGCCGATCACGGGGGACATCGCGCCGACCACCAGCGTGATCGTCGAGCTCGCCATCCCGGACGGCACGGCGGACGGCAACGAGTTCTTCGTCGGCACCAACACCGACGTCGAGCGCGCGCCCGGCTACACGCTCGGCCCGGACTGCGGCGTCACGTCACCGACCTCGATGCAGAGCATCGCCGACGACCCGGCCAACATGTTCGGCAACGTCCACCTGGTCATGACCGTCACCGGGATGACCGACCTGCCGAACTGATCCCGGCCCTGGCGTACGCGGCGCGCCGGTCGGCGGCGATGTCGTCGAGCATCGCAGCGATCGCCGCCCCGGCCGCTGCGACCGTGGCGTGGTTGGCCGCGGCGATCTCGCCGGTGAGCTCGCGGGCCGGCGCGGCGAGACCGCCGAGCATCGCCGCCTGCTGCGCGAGCCCCGCCGCCCCGCCCGCCCCGCCGGCCCGCGCCGCCCGGGCGTCGTCGATCAGCGCGAGCGGCACCAGCTGGAGCATCGGATCGGGCGACCGGCGCAGGAACGGCACCAGCCGCGCCGGCGTCGCCAGATCGAGCGCCGCATCCGGGTGGAACTCCGCGACCCCGACCGCGGGCAGCCGCGCCGCCAACTGATCGCGCAGCCCGGCGAGCGCCGGGCGGGTCAGCGCCGCCTCGGGCGCGACCACCATCGCCACCCGCGTGCCAGACCCCGCGAGCAGCCGCGCGGCCTCGGCGACCCACGCGCCGAGCGCCGGCTCGCCCCACAGGATCCCCACCGCGAGCTCGCCGCGCTCGCGCGCTGCCCGCGCCCACGGACACAGCGCGTGGCGCTCCACCACCTCGACGAGGTAGCGCTCGAGGATCCGCCGCACTTCGGCCGCCCGGGTCACGCAACCATCGTACCGGCGCCGTGTCATGAATACGAACATGCGATCGCGCTCGCGGCCGGCCCGGCCAGCGCCTGGAGCGCCCACCGCACGCACGCCGTTCGCCACGACCGCGCGCCGCGCGCTGATCGCGCTGGCGATCGCCGCCGCGCCGGCGCTCGCAGCCGCGCCGGCCGCCGCGAGCCCGCTGTCCGACGCCCTCGCCCGCCACGCCGACGCCGACATCGCCGCGCTGCGCCCGCGCGCCGCCGAGCCCGCCGCGCGCTGCACCCTCGGCGCGATCCACGCCCGGCGCGGTGACCTCCCGCGCGCCGCCCTGTACCTCGCCGGCTGCGACCATGCCGACCTGCCCGACGACATCGCCGCCGCGATCCGCGACGCCGTGCGCGACCTCAGGCGCCGGCTCGACGCCAGCCGGCTGTCGTCCCTCGACGTCGTCACCGAGCCCGAGGGACTGTCCGCCGAGATCGACGCGCTGCCGGGCGAGCCCTTCGCCACCCCGGCCACGATCTGGCTCCCGGCCGGCAACCACGTCGTCCACGTGCGTCGCGGCGATCGCCAGGATGATCGGTCGTGGAGCCAGCGCGTCACCACCGAGCCGCGCAAGCACACCGTCGTCCTGATCAAGACCGGCCTCGACGCCCGGCCGCCGCCGCCGAAGACCATCGCGATCGACATGACCGACGACCCCGGCCAGGAGCTCGGCGAGCAGCACACCGGCCCGCCGCCCGATATCAAGCACCCGCCGCTGATCCAGGACAGGTACCGCCGGATCCCCGACCCGGCCGCCGGCGATCCGATCGACGATCCGCTCGCCGCCGCCCCCGCACCGCCTGACGAGCGGCCTCTGTGGCTCGGCCTACGCCTGGCAGGCGGCATGTTCGATGACAGCGCCACGGCCGCGCGCACTGGTCTCGCCGTCGCCCTCACCGGCCGCTACCGCCTGACCGACGCCGTGTTCGCCGCCGCCCGCGCCGACTGGAGCCGGCGCGGCGGCCGCACCATGACCGGCGCGACCGACCCCATCGACGCCTTCGGCGCGAGCGGCGGCCTCGGCGCCACCGTCGCCGGCAGCGCCACCGGCCCCGGCCTCGCCCTGCTCGCCGAGCTCCGCGCCGACCTCCGTCTCGCCGACCACCGCGCCGCTGCCCCGGTTCCCCGCGCCGGCCTCGGCATCGCCGCCGGCGCCGAGCTCGCCCTACCTCGCACCCCGTTCACCGTCGGCCTGCGCGTCGAGCAGGGGCTGACCGACCTCGCCGCCGGCGCGCGCGATCGCGCGATCCTCGCCGAGCTCGGCGTCGACCTGCGCTGATCGCCCGTAGCCCGGACAATTCACCACGACGTATCGGTCGATCGAGGTGTTCGACCGCTTAGTGGCCCGGTGCGACCGGCGACACTACGGGTTCGGCCCCGAGTAGCCTGCGTCATTCATCTTCATGCCGGGTTTCCTCGGGTCCAGCACGAGCTGCTTCGATATCGCCGTCGTCCGCGACTATGAACCGAGCCATGACGCTCTCCTTCTTGAACCGCGAGCTGATCTTCCAGCCGTACTTCGGCCGGGCCTGCGCCTGGCGAAACAGGATGCGTTCTGACCCTGAAGCCAAGCTTAGCTCACGGCAACGGCGCGCGCGAAGCTCCTCGCAGATCGCGACGAGTGTGGAGACACCCGGCGCAAGCGACATCATGGAGCGCTCCAGTCGTGATCATCGAGGAACTGCGGACCCGCGCGCGTCGCGAGCATCTCCGCGGCGAACCATGCGGCGTTCCGCGATCAACAGCATCGACGTTCAACTCCTCGGTAGGCGGAGATGCTCTCTTCCGTGCACAACGAGGAGCTTTGCGTGCTGGCGATGGAACGCTGCGAACTCCTTGCCCAACCATGTCCATTCATTGGAGATCGCCGCGTCCCTCTGTGCGATCCTTATCTATTGTAGCGCAACCATCAAGGCCTCGACAACCAGCTAATGAGCACTTGATCAAGACGCAGCATCAAGCGGCTTGAGATTCGCCATGAACTCCGCGAAGCTGTCGGCGAGCTTCCACACATCGCGCCGATCGAACCACTCGACGCGGGGGTTCGAGCCGGTCGGACGCGGATCCTCAGCGTCGAGGTACCAGACCTCGCCACGATGCGCACCAACGAGCGGCAGGATGATCCGGCCACCCATACCATCATAGCCGATCTCAAGGAATCCCTTCGGGAGCTGGGCATCAGGGCTGTAGTGCTTCTGTGCTGTACCAAGATCATCTTGGTCGTCGGGAGCGTTGAGGCTGAACAAGGTGTTCAAGATGCTCTCGTCCTGGCGGGCGCGGCGCCGCAGCGTGAACACGCAGTGGCTGCTGGGCGCGTAGCCGCCGTTGACCTCGAGCAGGAACTCGCGGTAGTCGGCGGGCAGCTCGTGGCCGAACTCGCGCTCGAAGCGACGAACATCATCCTTCGTCACTCGCGGACCAGGTTCGGCGAACGGTACCCAGCTAGTTGCCATACTCCACTCCTGTTCGGTGCCCTCGTCCTCGACGTGGTGCCAGGTACAGCCCCTCGGCGTTCTCTCGAGCCCGGCCGCCTTGTTGGCGAAGAGCTCGTCCGCCCGGCGCGACCCTGTCAGCACGATCGCCGGGTCAGCGTGTGCCTCGGACGCGTCGTCGTCTGGCGGGGCGTCGTCCACCGCGGTCGCCACGATGTCGACCGTCGCCGCGCCGAGCTGTGCCGCCCACCGCTCGACCGGCTCGCCACCGGTACCGTCCGACCGGGTGTGAAGGCGTGTGTCGCGCGCCGCCCGGTCGCTCCAGGTCCAGGCCGCGGGCGCGCGCGAGCCGTGATAGCGCGCGGGCAGCGGGCCGACCCAGCGACCGCGAGCTCGCCAGCGCGCGAGGACTGCGCCGTCTGGACCGCGCGCGACGACGGTGATCACCGCGTTGAGGCGGTCGCGCTCGGCAACCTGGTGGGCGGTTGCGGGGTGCGTCGGTGTGGAGGGGGGCCCGGACCGAGCTGCTCGGTGAGCGTTTGCTTGCCGGGCGCGAGGGGCGCCGCGTCGGCGGTGGCGCGCCCGACGAGGCCCTGCCCGGCGGGCTTGTGGTCAAGGCCGACGCTCACCGCGGTCTCCGATGCAACGCAGGTGGGTGGTCGCGCGCTCTGGGGGGTGTCCACATGGTCCTGCACACCGACGTCGTCGAGGATGGTCGGCGATGAGCAATAGCAAGCCAAGGCGCGGGCCGTTGGGCGAGCGTGAGGCGGGACGCGCTGACAGCTCTGATGAGCGCCTGTGACACGGGCTACAAGGTGCACACGTGATCAGGCGTGCGCCTCGGGCCCGATCATCCGACGAGGCCATGGCGCTGCGTCCTGATCACCAGGCCGTGAGCGGCGCGCCGCCGGCTGATCGCATCAGGCGCGGCCGATCGCCGCACGCGTGTTGGCGGGGTTTGCCACCCGCAGCGCCCTGCGATCGGCGATGTTCGGCGCCGTGCGTGTCAAGGTGACCATCGACCGCCGCCGCATCCTCCAGCTCGGGCTCGCCGGCCTCGCGGCGTGCGCCGCGCGCCGACGCGCCGCGGGACCGCGTGCCAGCACCGCGGCCGCGTACCGCCGCGCCTTCGTGATCGACGCGCTCAGCGGCCCGGACGGCGACCCGCGCGAGCGCGATCCCGAGGCGCTGCTCTGGGACCCCGGCGTCGCGGACGCCGTCGCGTCGGGGATCACCGCGGTCAACCTGACGATCGCCGCCGTCGACGACGACTGGGCGACGATGGAGAAGGCCGCCGCCTGGGCCGACCGTGAGCTCGCCGCCCGACCCGACGCGTTCCTGCGCATCCTCGCCGCCGCCGATCTCCGCACCGCCAAGACGTCGGGCCGGCTCGGGCTGATCTACGGCACCGAGTCGCTCGCGATGATCGGCGAGGACATCGACAAGCTCGACGCGGTGCACGCGCGCGGCGTCCGGATCGCGCAGCTGACCTACAACCTCGACGGCGCGCTCGGCACCGGCTGCCTCGCGGCCGAGGACCGCGGCCTCACCGAGCTCGGTCGCGCCGCGATCGCGCGGATGGAGCGGCTCGGCATCACGGTCGACCTCGCGCACGCGAGCCCGAAGACGGTCGACGGCGCGCTCGCCGCCGCCACCGGCCCGGTCGTGTTCTCGCATACCGGCTGCGCGGCGGTGAACCCGCACCCGCGCAACGTCTCCGACGCCGCGCTGCGCGCCTGCGCCGACCGCGGCGGCGTCGCCGGGATCTACTTCATGCCGTTCCTGCGCGCGGCCGGCCAGCCGATGCTGGACGACGTGATCCACCACCTCGAGCACGTGATCGACGTCGCCGGCGAGGACGGCGCCGGCATCGGCACCGACGGCGCGATCTCGACGGTCGTCGTCGACGACCAGTTCCGGGAGAACCACCGCAAGTTCATCCGCACCCGCAAGGCGAAGGGCGTCGCCGCGCCGGGCGAGGACGAGAACGTCTTCATGTTCGTCCCCGAGCTCAACACGCCGCGCAAGCTCGAGACGCTCGCCGAGCGGCTGTCGGCGCGCGGCCACCGCGACGCGCGGATCGAGAAGATCCTCGGCGGCAACTTCGCACGCGTGTTCGGTGACACCTGGCGCGGGTGACGCGCTGCCCGGGCCGCTTGCTGGCACCCCCCGGATCCGCTCCCTGGACGTGAGCACCTGCCATCGCGGCGTACGCTGCTCCGGACGATCCCAGGAGGCCGGCTCGATGCCCAGCCGGTCACGCGTCGCGCCACGGATCTGCGGCGGTGCCCGCAGCGTCTCGCGCGGCTACTCCGCCGCGTCCTCGATCACCAGGCCGGCGTCGGTCCACCGCGCGACGCGATCGGCCGCGGGCACGCGGTGCCAGTCGAAGCCGGGCACCAGCTCGGCCGGCTGGCACGGCGCCGGGGTCGCGGCAAGGCCGGCGGCGTGGGCGAGGAGGCCGCACAGGCCGGGGCCGTCGTGGCGGGCGCGCAGCTCGGAGAACGGGATCGAGCCGTGCAGCTTGGCGAGCTTGCCGCGGCCGGGTTCCAGGAGCAGGAAGTGGTGACGGTAACGCGGGGTCGCCATGCCCAGCAGGCGCTGCAGCATGACCTGGGTCGCGGTCGACGGCGCGATGTCGCGGCCGCGGATGACGTCGGTGATCGCCGCGTCGTGGTCGTCGACGACCACGGCGAGCTGGTAGGCGACGACGCCGTCGCGGCGGCGGACGACCGGATCGCCCATGTCGCCCGCCGGGGTCTGCGACAGGTCGAGGCCGCCGTCGTCGACCAGCTCCACGCGGTCGTCGTCGAGCCGGGCCCGGATCGCGTCGGGCGAGGCGCGCCAGCCGCCGGCGGGGAGCACCCGGCCGCGGCAGGTGTTGTCGTACGCCCAGCTGCCGTCGGGAGCGCGCCGGCCGCCGGCCCGCGCCGCGCGGCTGCAGGTGCACGGGTAGAGCCGGCCCGCGGCGGCGAGCGCGTCGAGCGCCGCGTCGTGCGCCGCCCGCCGGTCGCTCTGCACGACGACGGCGTCCCAGTCGAGGCCGAGCCAGCGGCACGCCTCGATCATCTGGTCGGCCCACGCCGCCAGGACCCGGGTGACGTCGAGATCCTCGAGGCGGAGCACGACGCGACCGCCGCGCGACCGGGCGTCGAGCCAGACCAGCAGCGCGGCGAGCAGCGTGCCCGGGTGCGCCTCGCCGGTGGTCGACGGCGCGAACCGCGAGATCACACGCCGGTGCGGTGGCGCTGCGGCCTCGCCACGACCTCGGCCGCCGGCCGGCGCGCGACCTCGGCCCAGTACGGGTGATAGTGGTTCTCGCCGGCGAGGAACGTCCACGCGGTGTCGTGCAGCGCCGGCCGCGAGTCCATGTGGATGAACTGCTCCGCCGGGTACCAGCCGATGCCGACCTCGGTGTAGGTCCGCCACAGGTAGTCGCGGATCTGGGTCAGCGACACGCCGCGGATCCGGAAGTCGATCGCGCGGGCGTCGCGGTGCGGCGAGGTCGGCGACTCGCCGTCCTGCACGCGGTACACCGAGACGAACTCGATCGTGCGCGGCTGGTACCGGTCGGCGAGGTCGGCCAGCATCGCGAGCGTGCGGCGCGCGATCGCGCGCTGGCGGCCGGTGCTCCGGCAACGGAACAGGTGCTTGAGCTCGGCCGCGGTCGCGTCGTCGGTCGTGCCATCGCGCCGGATCCCGACCGTGGCGCTGACCCCCAGGTTCTCGTCGTACAGCTTGACCTCGATCGGTGCGGCCGCGCGCTCGGCGACGGCCATCGCCAGCGCGTCGCCCGGCATGGCGGCCGGACTGGCCGTGGCGGCGAGCCCGGCGGCTGCCGCAGTAGCGAGCTTGAGCTTGAGAATGATGGGCAACATCGTTCCCTCGCGCACCCACCCGGTGCGTGAGGGTCACCTTCGTACGAGACGCGGACGCTTGCAACTCAAAACAACCATCTGAACTTCGCGCACCGTTCGCGCGCAGCAGGAGTCACGCGGCGGCCGCACGCTGCACACCGGTATTTCCGTCCCGCGGAACGCAATTTCACGCGGTTCTCCGAGCCACTTTGGCGCACCCGTCGCTTTGTTGTACGTTCCCTGCGCATGAAGTTCACCGAGGAACACCTACAGCTCCGCCGCACCGTCCGCGAGTTCGTCGACAAGGAGATCAACCCGCACTACGACGCGTGGGAGGCCGCCGGCGCATTCCCGGCGCACCAGGTGTTCAAGAAGGCGGGCGCGCTCGGCCTGCTCGGCGTGAACAAGCCCGAGGCCTACGGCGGCCTCGGCCTCGACTACTCGTACCAGATGTGCGTCACCGAGGAGCTCGGCACCTGCCGCGGCGGCTCGGTGCCGATGGCGCTCGGCGTCCAGACCGACATGGCGACCCCGGCGCTGGCGCGGTGGGGCAGCGACGAGCTGCGCCGCGAGTTCCTCGCCCCGGCGATCGCCGGCGACGTCGTCGCGTCGATCGCGGTCAGCGAGGTGTCGGGCGGCTCCGACGTCGCGGCGATCAAGACCACCGCGCGCAAGGACGGCGCCGACTACGTGATCAACGGCTCGAAGATGTGGATCACCAACGCGGCGCAGGCCGACTGGCTGTGCCTGCTGGTCAACACCGGCGACGGCGCGCCGCACCGGAACAAGACGCTGGTGATCGTGCCGACCGGGCTCCCCGGCGTGACGATCGGCCCCAAGATCGACAAGCTCGGGTGCCGGGCGAGCGACACCTGCCCGATCTACTTCGAGGACGTCCGCGTGCCCCAGCGCCACCGGATCGGCGACGAAGGCATGGGGTTCATGATGCAGATGGTGCAGTTCCAGGAGGAGCGGCTCAACGGCGCGATCGGCTCGACGCGCGGCATGGACCGGCTGCTCGATGCGACGATCGCCTACTGCAAGGAGCGCCACACCTTCGGGCAACCGCTGATCCACAACCAGGTGATCCACTTCCGGTTCGCCGAGCTCAAGACCGAGATCGAGGCGCTGCGCTCGCTGGTCTACCGCGCGGTCGAGGACTACATCGGCGGCGCCGACGTCACGATGATGGCGTCGATGGCCAAGCTCAAGGCCGGCCGGCTCGCCCGCGAGGTCTCCGACAGCTGCCTGCAGTACTGGGGCGGCATGGGGTACACCTGGGACAACCCGGCGTCGCGCAGCTACCGCGATAGCCGGCTACTGTCGATCGGCGGCGGCGCGGACGAGATCATGCTCGGGATCATCTGCAAGTTGATGGGCATCCTGCCGGGCAAGAAGCCCAAGTAACGCTACACATACAGGCAGTGCGAGCCGCCCTGGTGACCGCCTGCGCGATGCTCGGCGCGGTCGCGAACGCTGCGCCGCCGGTGCCGCCCGACGATCCGGCGGCGGAGCCCGCGCCGCTCGACGACCCGGCGCCGCCCGGCGCTGCGTCGACCTTCCCGATCGTCGGCTTCGAGGTCCGCGGCGACACCAAGGTCCGGCCCCGCACGATCGGCTTCCTCTCCCACGTCGCGATCGGCGACCGGGTCGGCCCCGGCGACGTCGCGGCGCTGCAGCAGGCCCTGCTGTCGAGCGAGCTGTTCACCCAGGTCCAGGTCGAGCTGCGGCCCGCCCCCGGGTCGATCCCCGCCTCTGGCAGCCCCGGCGTGATCGTCGTGGTCACCGCCGACGACAAGCACTCGTGGATCGTCGCGCCGACCGCGTTCGCGCTGCCCGGCAACCTCGCGTTCGGCGCCGGCTTCGCCGAGAACGACTTCCGCGGCCTCGACCAGAAGTTCCTGATCTACGGCCAGCTCGGCACGCGGAACTCGCTCTTGTTCGGCACGTTCCTCGACCCGTCGTACCACGGCACCCGGCTGACCTGGCGCACTGACCTCTACCTGTTCCGCCGCAGCGTCGACGAGTACACCAACCCGCCCGACGACGCCCGGTCGTTCGCGATCGAGCGCCGCACGACCGCGACCTACCTCGGCGGCGGCGCGCTGATCGGCTGGAAGTTCCTGTGGTGGCTGATGGCCGACCTCCGGCTGCGCGGCGCGTACGTCTACTTCCGCGATCCGCAGGACGCGGCCGGCCAGCCGATCGCCCGGCGGCCCGAGAAGGACGGCTGGGACGTGACGCTCCAGGCCCACCTGACCATCGACAACCGCCTGCATCGCTACGGCGTGACCTGGGGCAGCTTCGTCGAGCTCGACCTCGAGCCCTCGATCCCCGGGCTCGACAGCTACAGCTACCAGCTGATGCTGCTGCGCGCCTACCAGAGCTGGCGGCTGTTCGGCGAGCACGAGCTCGAGCTGCGCGGCCACCTCGACGCCGGCCGCCACCTGCCGCTGCACGAGGACCTCACGCTCGGCGGCACCACCGACCTGCGCGGCTACGACGTCGACCAGTTCCGCGGCGACGTCCGCGCGGTGGCCCGCGCCGAGTACTCGGTGCCGCTGTTCAAGTGGCGGATCTTCGCGTTCCGCGCGCTCGGCTTCTACGACGCCGGCTACGTCGGCTTCCACAGCTTCCGCGCCGATCGCGACTACCTGCTCAACCAGCGCACCGCGAGCTACGTCCGCGACGACATCGGCGCCGGGTTCCGGATCTACGTCAACAACATCGTGCTGCCGCTGCTCGGCCTCGACCTCGGCTACGGCATCGAGGGCCACTCGCCGGAGATCTCCTTCGAGGTCGGCCTGACCGACTTCTGACCCGGCTCACCTGAGCTTGGCCGCAAGGCTAGCAGGGGCGGTCACGCGGCCGGTTGAAGTCGATCCTGGAGGTCGTGGAGCACCGATGCAGGCTCCACCGGCAGCGGGGTCTGGAACGAATCGGCGTCCTGAGCCTTCTCGATGATCTCCAGGTTATGCCGGATGTTCTCGTTGAGCGGATCGAGCCCGATCGCATCCTGGAAGCACGAGCGGACCAGCGCGAGCTGGGCCTTGAGCTTGAACAGGGAAATCGCCATCCATTCCAGAAGTGTGGCCTGCAGCTCCGGGCGATACGCAAGCCGAAGCGCGCGCTCGGTAAGCTCCAGGCTCCGCGAGAACTCCTTGCGCTCCAGGGCGTCGTGGGCCGCGAACAGGTACGGGTGCACCAGGGCCGTGTTGCGATCGATGAGGGTGCGCAGATCGTGCATGGCCTGGGCTCGATCGCGAGGCAACAGGAACAGCGCACGGGCAAGCAGCGCCTCGTCGCTCTCGGGATGGTGGAGCACCAGCTCGGCGTACGCCTGCTGCGCTTCCTCGTCCCTCCCGAGGCGCTCCAGCGCGATGGCGAGGTTCAACCGGCCGACCAGGACGAGAGACGGAAGCGGCGGAGTGCCAAGCTTCCGGAGTGCGGACCGCAGCGCGGCGACGACTTGCTCGTAGAGCCGCTCGGAGTGCACCCGCGAGAGATCGCGCGCGGCGTCCGTCAAGATCTTCGAGGCACCGACGATGAGCTGGGGTGCCGCGTCAGCTTGCTCGATCAACGAGCTGGCGCGCTCGAACGCTTGCTCGCGCCTGCCCGAGCGGAACAGCGCATCGAGGGCCAGCAGCTCGTAGTTCGCGTTGTCGGGGTCAGCCGCGCGTGCGTCCTCGAAGAACCGGTGTGCGGCCTCCGGGCGTCCAAGCGCGCTCCAGCAGCGACCACGCATGTAGGCAACCAGCGACCGTGGGAACTGGTCCCCCGTGGCACGTAACAACGACAGCAGAGCGTCCCATTGGCGATGGGCGTACGCGCTTCGGGCCTGCGCCAGCAAGGCGGCTCGCTCGGCGGTGGATCGAGCACTCTGCGATTCCGCGGAATCGCAGGTCAGATCGGCGGAGAGGTTGGCCAGCCGCTCGCGCTCGAAGCGTCCGAGGCGAGCCCATGGCTCGTCCATCTGATCGCGGACAGCATCGGCATCCTCGGAGTCCAGAGCGCCTGCGCGATCCAGCTCGTGCAGCCGCACCAGCAAGGCCTCGTACGAGCTGTACGGCTCGGTCTCACTGCTCATCGCGCCTCCATCCGGGTTGCGTCGCCGCCAGCGCGGCTTCGTAGTCGGCTAGCCGCATCTTCGTGTCAGGGGCGACCACGCCGTGCTCCGGCTTATCCGGCACCAGCGCCAGGTGGGCAGCGACCCGTCCCGCAAGGAACCGACCTTCGCCGTGGCTCCACACAACGTCGGTGTCAGGGCCGATCGCACCCAACCTCAAGTGCGCCAGGCGCTTGGGGATCCGGTGCAACGGCAAGCTGACGACGTCAGGCGCCACCGACATCCCGCGCCGGCCCGGGTGGACATCACCCGCCTCATCGGGCGCGACGTCGGTCGGCACCCTGACCCCGAGCGAGCGCGCAGTCGCCGCGACTTGCGGGAGCCCGCTGCTCGTCGGCGTCATCGCGCGATACACCTTTGGCACGGCGGGAGCCTAGCATCAGGGCCGACGCCAGGCGCCGTCGGCGCTCCGAGGACGCCGCTCCCACTGGTGCCGAGATCCCCTCGGCCAGTTCCTGGCTGCCAAGCTCGGACCTGTCGACCTACCTCACGCACTGCCTCGGCGCTCGGTGCGCGCTCAGTGCTCGGGGACGACGTTGTGGACCGGCACCCAGATCGTCTCGCCGGAGTGGCCGACCTCGAGCTCGTAGTAGCCGTGGAGCAGCTGGCGGACGGTCGCCGACTGCATCAGGCCGTTGGGTCCGGGCACCAGGACGCGGCCGCCGGGCGAG
>DATAPF010000291.1:0-19439 GCA_036265355.1 Kofleriaceae bacterium
GACACCTTCCAGCTCGTGCTCGACCACGGCCAGCTCCAGAAGGTGCTCGATAACTTCCCGGGGACCGACCTCGACGCAGCGCAGAACCTGATCTCACTGATGAAGCGCGAATTCGTCGTCGTCCCGTAGCCGGGCGGTGAAAAACGATGCGAGGAGCCCCGAGCGCGAGGCGGAGCGAGAACCGGATCGGAGTGTGCTCACGCACATGAGAACCGGAAGCGCAGCGACAACGAAGCGATCGGGGCCCGCAGCGCGTTTTTCAACACCCGGCTAGCCGGGCGGCGGTATGATCGGCGGATGCGGGCTCGCTGCCGTCGGGCGCGACCGGCGCCTCTGCTTCCCCCGGCTCCCCCGGCCCACGTGTCGTCGGAGGAGGTGAGCTGTGATCAGCGGCTGCGCAACCCGTATCGCGGGATCGAGACCGGGCGGACGATGCTCCGGCTGCGGGTGCAGATCGCCCCGCGCAGGATCGCGCCGTACGAGGTCGTCGTCGAGGTCGACGATCTGGCGATCGAGGTCCGGGAGGACAGCAGCGGGTTCGTGGTCGGCGCCGGTGGGATCGACGCGCTGTTCGTGGTCGAGCGCCAGCCCCGGCACGGCTTCTTGACCTGGTTCGGCGTGTTCGCGCGCTGCCGCGGCGTGGCCGATCGGCTGCTGCTGGAGACCCCGGAGGGCGCGGTGGCCCGGTTCGTCGAGCGCGCGATCGAGGACCGGCTGGGGCTCGAGGACGAGCCGGTGCGCGGGGAGCTTCGCCTCGCGCTGGCACTGTGATTTCGGCGCCCGCGGCGTCGTGGTACCAACGGCGCCATGGCCGTGTTCTGCGATCGAGCCGGTGATCGATCCTCCGGTGGTGGCGTGCCCGCGGGCGGTGCGGCATGAGCGCGCCGCTGCGCGAGGCCGCGTCGGTGATCCTGCTGCGGCGCGCCGAGCCGGGCACCGAGGCGGGATTCGAGGTGTACCTGCTCCGCCGCCACCGCCAGGCCAAATTCATGGCGTCGGCGTTCGTGTTCCCGGGCGGCGCCACCGAGCTCGGCGAGGACGCGCGGACCGCGGCGGCGCGCGAGCTGTTCGAGGAGGCCGGCGTGCTGCTCGCCCACGCCGACGCGCGGCTCGAGACCCAGACCCTGGAGGTGCCGATCCAGGCCCAGCTGCGCCGCCGCATCCTGGACGGCGCCGACGCCGCGACCGCGATGGTCGCCGCCGGGCTGGCGTGGTCGACCGACGTGCTGGTGCCGTGGTCGCACTGGATCACGCCGTCGATCGAGCCGCGGCGGTTCTCGGCGCGGTTCTTCACCTGCGAGCTGCCGAGCGCCCAGGTCCCCCGGTTCGACGAGGTCGAGACCGTGGACCAGGTCTGGGTCCGGCCCCGCGAGGCGCTGGCGCGCGCGGGCGAGCTCAAGCTGCCGCCGCCGCAGATCCGCACGATGTGGGAGCTGTCGCAGCTCGGCTCGGTCGACGAGGTGCTCGCCACCGGCCGGGCGCGCAGCGAGGAGCCGCACCCGATCATGCCGCGGCTGCGCGCGCCGGCGCCGGGCGATCCGGTGTGCCTGCTGCTGCCGTGGGACCCCGAGTACACCGAGGCCGGCAGCGGCGATGCGCTGCCGCTGACCTATGCGCCGCGCTGGGCGGTCGGGCCGACCCGCTTCGTGCTGGAGGGGCAGACATGGAACTACGTCGCCGCACCTGGTTCGACGACCGCGGGCTCGTGATCGCGGGCCCCGGGGCCACCGGCGATCCGGATCGCCGCGTGGCGTTCTACGCCGGCGCGATGCACTACTGGCGGGTCGACCCGGCCGCGTGGGGGCGCTGCCTGCGCGCGATCCACGATCTGGGGCTGACCCTGGTCGAGACCTACGTGCCGTGGCGGGTCCACGAGCCGCGGCCCGGCGAGCGCAGGTGGCAGCGCGAGCGCGACCTGGCGCGGTTCCTCGAGGCCGCGCACGCCGCGGGGCTCGGCGTGGTGCTCCGGCCCGGTCCGCACATCAACGCCGAGCTGACCAGCTTCGGCATGCCGGACCACGTGCTCGGCGATCCGGCGTGTCAGGCGCGGACGGCGGCCGGCACGCCGGTGTGGCTGCCGTCGCCGCCGCGGGCCTGGCCCGTGCCGTCGTACGCGAGCACCGCGTTCCGCGCCCGGGTCCACGCATGGTACGCGCAGGTCGCCGAGGTCGCCCGGCCCTACCTGGCGCCCGACGGCCCGGTGGTCGCGATCGGGGTCGACAACGAAGCCCAGATGTTCTTCCGGCTCGGCGCCTACGACCACGACTACCACCCCGAGGCGGTGGCGGCGTGGCGCGAGGCGAGCGGGCTCGACGGCGAGCCGCCGCGCGCGTGGCAGCCCGACGACGCCGCGCGCTGCATCTCGTGGATCCGGTTCAAGGACCAGTACATCGCGCACGCGCTCGGCGCGTTCGCGCGCTCGCTCGACGAGGTCGGGCTCGGCGGGGTCGCGCGGTTCCACAACCTGCCGCCCGGCCACGCGCTGTACGACCTGCGCGGGATCCAGCGCGCGATCGGCGGCCCGGTCGGGATCGACGCCTACACGCCGCGCGCCGAGCTCCGCGAGCTGCGCCGGCGGGCGGGGTTCGCGGCCGGCAACGCGGCGCCACTACCGATCGCGTTCGAGGTCGGCGTCGGGTTCGCCGCGTGGCTGCCGCCGCTCGATGCCGGCGACGATCCGCACCGCGAGCGCGATCAGCTGCTCAGCTTGCTCGCCGCCGGGATCCGCGGCTTCAACCTGTTCATGGCGGTCGAGCGCGATCGCTACTACGGCGCCGCGATCGACCGCAGCGGTGGGGTCGAGGCCCACGCGAGCTGGATCCGGCCGCTGATCGCCGAGCTCGCGGCGCTCGACTGGCCGGCGCTGCGGCGGTCGGTCGCGATCGCGGTGGTCGAGACCCGGGCCGATGCGCGATTCGGCCAGGCGAGCTGCCTGCTCGACCCGATCACCCCGGTGCTCGCCGAGGCGATCGGCCTGGGGCCCGGCGGGGCGGCCGAGCTCGGCGCGGATCCCGCGGCGGTGATGCAGCGCCGCTGGCACGCGGCGATCACCCGCGCGCTCGACCTCGCGCGCGTGTCGTACGCGCGGGTCGACGAGTCGGCGGGCGAGGCCGAGCTCGCCGGCTACCGCGCGGTGATCGTCCCGACCCTGTCGCGGATCGACCGCGGCCTCGCCCACACGCTGCGGGCGCTCGCCGAGCACAAGCGGTCGATCGTGGTGATCGGTCCGGGCACGCCCACCCACGACGAGCTCGGTCAGCCGCTCGGCGATGCGCTGCCGCGCCGGGTCGGCCGGCTCAAGGCGGGCTCGCTCGACGACCTGCCGGGCCTGGCCGCCGACCTCGCCGCGCTGGCCGGCGAGCCGAGCGACGCGTGGCAGATCGAGCGCCCCGACGAGGTCAGCGCCCATGCCCACGCCGACGCCGGCGGGCAGGTCCGGGTGGTGTTCGTCGCGAGCGATCTGGCGCGCCCGGCGTCCGCGGTGCTGCGGGTCGACGACACCGCCCGCGCGCTGCGCGATCCGTTCAGCCACGAGCGGATCGCGCCGGCCAGCGGCCGCGCCACGATCGCGCTGGCGCCGCGCGGCGTCCGCATGCTGATCGTCGAGCGCGGCGCCGGCTGATCGGGGGCGCGAGCGGCTCAGCCGCGATCCGGGCTGACCAGCGCGCCGAGCCCGGCGAGCACGCCGCCCAGGCCGGCCGCGAGCAGCAGGTACACGCCGAGGCCGAGCGACGCGGCCGCATCGCGCGAGACCTGATCGGCCTGCCAGAACCGGGCGAACACGAACGCCGACGCACCGCCGAGCACGATCGCGCACAGCCCGGCGAACCGGCCCATGCGATCGCGCAGCATCAGCAGCAGGCCGAGCGCGGCGAGCAGCCCGGCCGGCACGAAGCACGCGACGATCGCGCCGGCGTAGGCCTCGATGCCGGCGTGGATCGCCCGCGAGATCCGCTCGCCGTCGGCGCGCGACAGCCCGAGCGCCTCGGCCTGGGCGCGCACGTCGCCCACGCCGTCGACCCCGCGCGCGATCTCGAACGCGCTGGCATCGCCGGTGATCCGGCCGTCGTTGCTGCGGTAGTCGATCAGCGGCGTGAAGAAGCCGATCACACCGGCCAGGCCGGCGAGCAGGACGACCAGCTTCCAGATCCTCATTCGTGGCCATCCTCGGTGATCGCCGGCGCCGTGTCACGCTCGACCCGCGGCCCGGCCGGCTCGGGCTCGCCGAGCGCGCCCAGGGTCTCGCTGCGGTCTGCGTCGGCCTCGGCGACCGCGGCCCGGATCGCCGTGGTCGGCGCCATCTGGACGGTGAGCGTCGCGCCGGCGTGCTCGTCGTCGCGCAGCTGGTGGGCGAGCTCGGCGGCGATCACGCCGGCGTCGGCGGCGGTCGCGCCCTCGGACAGCTGCTCGTAGATGTGCTCGGCGCGCTCGTCGCGCCGGCGGGTCGACTCGTCCGGCGGGGTCTCGCCGGGCAGCTCGACGCGGAGCTCGCGCACCACCATCTGCAGCCCGGCGGCGATCGGCAGGGCGAGCAGCGCGCCGATGATGCCGAGCAGCGTGCCGCCGACCAGCAGCGACACGACGACGATCGCCGGTGGCAGCCGCAGCACCTTGCCGTAGACCCGCGGCACCAGGATCCGGCTCTCGAACTCCTGATAGGCGACCATCAGGACGGCGACGATGATCACCGCCCCGAGCCCCGAGCCGGTGACCGCGATGATCACCGGCGCGCTGGCGACGTAGCCACCGATGAACGGGATCACGTCGGTGAGCCCGGCGAACAGCGCGAGCGCGAGCGCATCGTCGACCCGGAACGCCTCGAGCACGCCGAACGTGAACACCGCGATCGCGACCGAGGTGATCAGCTGGCCGCGCATGTAGCCGCCGACGATCACCTTGAGCTCGATCAGGATGCGGGCGAGCTTGATGTGGTAGTGGCGCGGGACGACCGAGAACAGCAGACCCCGCGCGCGCACCGGATCGGCGAGCAGGTAGATCGCGAGGAACGTGGTCGAGATCGCGTAGCCGATCAGGGTCAGGAGGTCGGCCGAGTAGCCGACCAGCGTGTTGCCGGCGCGGAGCACGAGGTCGTTGAGCGGCACGGCGCGCACGGTCTGGACCAGCGGCCTGGCCCAGCGGTACTGGTGCAGCCAGTCGATCAGCCGATCGCGGCCGCGCGGCGCATCCTCGATCAGGTGCAGCAGCTGGCCGATCAGCGGCGGCACGGTGAGCAGCAGCACGCCGGCGACGAGCCCGGCCAGCACGAGGAAGATCAGGACCAGGGCGCGGCCGCGCCGGATCCCGTGGCGCTCGAACCACGCGACCATCGGATCGAGCGTGCCGACCATGACCAGCGCGATCGTCACGACGATCAGCACGCTCTCGAGCTGGAACGCGAGCCAGAGCCCGGCGACCACGACGAGCAGCAGCAGGATCGTTCGCGGCGCGATCTCGATCCGCAGCGCGGACGGATCCGCACGGGGCTCTCGGTCCTCGGCGCTCACGGTCTTGCACTATCGCATCGCAAGCGCCGTGCCGCAGTCCGTACCGCTGCCGCAACGGCAGCGTGAGCTCGTTGCTACAGGGGACTCTCCCGTGACCCCCTCTGGGGATGGCCCGGCCAGGCCGGTCCACTCGCCCCTCCGCGCGTCGCGTCGTGCGGCTCATCCCAGATCGGCAGCGGGCGCACACGCCACAGCAGGCGGCTCACCGCGCTGACCACCTCGTCCGGGTCGCACGGCTTGGGCACGAACGTCGCCGCCCCGATCCGGACCGAGATCCACGGGGCGGCCGGGGAGTCGGAGACCAGGATGATCGGCGGCGCGTCGGGAAGCGCGTTCATCCCCAGCGCGAGGTCGACGACGCCGGAGCCCGGATCGTACACGTCGACCACGATGGCGTCGAAGCCGCCGTCGCGAATCACCGTCCACGCCTCCCGGATTCCGCTCGCAGTCGCCACCGAATGACCCGATGCGGCGAGCGCCTCCGACCACGATTCACTGGTGGCTGGATCGGACTCGACGAGTAAGATACTCCCCATGAGAAATAGGTATGCTGGACAACCCTAAAAGTAGCAAGAATAAATGCGACCCAGACCACATCTTCCAGCATAGGCGAAGTTTTCTGGCTACTTGACTGAAGGTGGGCTCGTCTTACGCTTGGCGCGCTCGTGGCCCTCCGGCCAGGCGATTTCCTTGGTCAGCTGCATCGCGTCATCGGCCCGGCCGGGGGGTGTGATCGTGGATCGGGTCGGTGCGTCATTGAGCAGCAGCTCGGCGGTGGCCCGGCGGTCCCCCAGGCCACGCATCTCGTTGATGGCGGCCTGGCGATAGCGCTCGGCCTTGCCCCCGAGCCCTGTCTTCTCGCACAGCTGGGCGAGCAGGTGCTGGACCCGGGCGGCGCCGAGCCGCGATTGCACGCGCTGGGCATGGAACAGCGCGGCCTCGGCCAGCCGCAGCGCCTTGTACGAGTCGCCGGTGTTGTCGACCATCTGGGCCTGGGCGCGCAGGACGCGCCAGAACGGCTCCGGGCCGTCGATCGCGGTGAAGCCCTCGCCGAGCGTGGCGAGGTCGATGCACTCGACCAGCTCGCTCTGCGCCCCGGCCGGATCCCCGGCGCGCAGCAGGGCGGTCGCGAGGTCGAGGTAGAGCTCGCACACCAGGTTCATGTCGCCGGTCGAGATCGCCCGGCCGACGCCGCGCCGCAGGTTGGCGATCGCGCCCTCGACGTCGCCCTCGCTGAGCGCGATCGCCGCGCTCGAGCGGTCGACCAGCGCGATCAGCATCGGCGCACCCGACCAGTCGCGCGCCTCGGCCAGCACGCCGCGGGCGAGCGCGGTCTCGCCCCGCGCGCGCAGCACGTCCGCGAGCTTGACCGACAGCATGACGAACTGGCCCTCGGCGCTGCCGTCGTCGTCGCCGCTCAGCACCGCCTGGCGGACCGCGACCAGCGCCCGGTAGTAGAACTGGCCGGCGCCGATGTCGTCGAGCTGCTCCGCGGCGTGATCGCCGGCGCGGCGCAGCAGCATGATCGCTTCCTTGGCGTGGCCGGCGAGGTCGTGGTGGTGACCGAGCAGCGCGACGTCGGGCGACAGCGCCTCGACCGCGGCGGCGGCGGCGGCGTGCAGCGAGCGGCGGACGTCGGCCGGCGTGGCGTCGTACACGATGTCGCGGACCAGCCGGCTGGTGAACGTGAGCTCGCCCGACGGATCGTGGCTGAACAGCCCGGCGCGCTCGGCGTCGGCCAGCGCGGACTCCAGCGCATCGCTGGACAGCATCGAGCGCAGCAGATCGACCGGCGGCTCGAGGCCGAGCACGGCGGCGGCCTGCAGCACGTCGCGGGTCGACTGCTTGAGCAGCGACAGCCGCGCGGCGATCAGGTCGGGCAGCGAGATGTTGGTGTCCTCGGCCTTGCCGCCCTCGAGCAGGTAGCGCACGACGTGCTCGAGGTGCCCGGGGTAGGCCCGGGTGGTCTCGAGCAGCTGGTGGACCGGCGGCAGGCCCTTGAGCCCGGCCTTGTCGAGCCGCGCGACGATCACGGCGAGGTCCTTGGCGTCGAGCGCGGCGACCTCCATGCGCGGCACCGACGCCGGCCACTGCGCGCCGAACGAGGTGTGCGCGGTCATCACGATCGGCGGCAGCTGCAGATCGACCATCTCGGTCGCGCGCCGCAGGATCTCCAGGCTCGGGTGATCGAACCGATCGATGTCCTCGCACACGATCGTCACCGGCCCGGCCACGGCGGCGCGCTCGAGCGCGCGCAGCGCCGACCACACCATCTCGCGGCGCCGCACCGGCGGCTCGAGCTCGAGCAGCGTCGTGGCGTGGCCGAACAGCTGCGAGATCCCCGGCACGTCGCGCTCGTTGAGCCCGCCGGCGAGCACCGCGTCGCGCAGCTCGACGTCGCTGGCGCCCGGCGGCAGCTGGAGCACCGCGGCGAGCAGCGAGCGGATCGGATAGAACGGCGCGGCCAGCCCGGTCGGATCGGGGCCGATCTGGTAGATCGTCCGGGTGTCACCGGCGAGCTGCTGGTAGGCGTGGCGGAGCAGCGCGCTGCGGCCCGAGCCATCGTTGCCCATCACGAGCAGGCCGACATCGTTGCCCGGCGTCCGCCGCATGTGGACGATCAGCTGGGCGAGCTCGTCGCTGCGCCCGGTGAACGCCAGCGGCAGGGTCCGGCCGGCGGCCTCGCCCGGCGCGACCGGCTCGGGCGCGGGCAGGACCTGCTCGATGCGCTGCCGCTGTGTTCCGCATTCGGGACAGAACTTGAAGCTCGGCGCGCAGGTCGTGCCGCACTGGCTGCAGATGTCGCGGGTCGGGACCTTCCGGGTCCGGGTCGCCACGCCGGCCAGCGCGCCCCGCATGTCGGCCGCCGCCGCGAACCGGTCGCCGGGGTGCTTGGCGAGCGCGCGGGCGACGATGCCCTCGAGCTCCTTGGGCACGTGCTCGCGGCGCGCCGACAGCGACGGCACGATCGCCTTCAGGTGGTTGGCCAGGATCTCGGTGGTCGAGCCCGCGAAGAACGGCGTCTTGTAGGCCAGCAGCTCGTACAGGATGATGCCGACCGCGTAGACGTCCGAGGCGAAGCTCGGCGGCGCGCCGCTGATCACCTCGGGCGCCATGTACTCCGGCGTGCCGCTGATCGAGCGGTCCTCGTCGCGCACCCCGGTGACGAGCCGCGCGATCCCGAAGTCGACGATCTTGACGATGTCGACCCCGGCGCGGCGCTGGTCGAGGATGATGTTGTCGGCCTTGAGGTCGGCGTGGACCACGCCCGCGAGGTGGGCTTCCTCGATCCCGGCGAGCGCCTGCATCACGATGTCGATCACGCGATCGATCGGCAGCGGGTTCTGGTGGACCAGCAGCTGGGTCAAGGTCGGGCCCTTGACGTACTCCATCGCGAGGTAGAGCAGCCCGTCGGGCGACTGGCCGTAGTCGATGATCGACACGCAGTTGGGGTGGTTGAGCCGGGACGCGCTCATCGCCTCGTCGCGGAACCGCTTGATCATCCGCGCGTCGGCCGACAGCTCCTCGTTGAGGATCTTGACCGCCACCGTCCGGCCGAGCGCGATCTGGTCGGCGCGATACACCGCGCCGCTGCCCCCGATCCCGATGCACGCGGTGAGCTTGAACTTGTCGCCGAGGACGCGACCGACCAGCTTCAGCGACTTGTTGACCTGGTCCTGGACGTGGCTCACGTCGGCCACCTGAGAGGAACTGCTGGGCGCACCGACGTCACGCGATCACTCCACCCCTCACATTATCCCGTCCGCGCGTCGCGCCGGACGTTTCCGTGCAGCGGAACGCGCGCCCGGCGCGCTCGATGAATCGCTGTGTCATTTCATCGCCTTGCCTGGAGGCCAAGCCGCTTCGTGAGCGCCTCCTTATCGGCTCGACTATAACACCGCCCGACGATCTTTCCGAAAACTGGCGCGCCGGATCGCGCGGTGTCTAGGGTCGAGCATGTTCCACCATCGAGCACACGACCCTCGCTCCCTGGATCGTGCCACCGGCGATGTCCGCTGGCTCGCGAACCGCCACCCGGCCGTGCTGCGCCTGCTCGAGCGCGAGCTCGCCGCGCGCGACCGCGAGGCACGCGCCGCCGGCCTCGCGCTGGCGTGCCGCGTGCTCGGCGGCCGCGCGCCGCTCGGCGATCTCCGGCTCGATCACAACACGCTCAACACCGGCATGGTCGCGGTGCGCAGCGGGCGCTGCGATCGCGCGATGGTGCGGTCGATCCGCGACCAGATCGCCGAGCTGCGGATCGCGCTCACGCCGCGCGAGCAGGACGCGATCGCCACCGTGATCGCCGCGATCATCTGGGCGGTGCTCGACGCCAGCACGCGCGCGCTCGACGGCACGCTGGTCGCCTGAGGCGCCGGTAGCGCGTGGCGCCGAGGAGAGCGCGCGCACGCTCGGGTCGCCGTGGGCTGCTGCGCGGATGGGCGTCGGAGCCGCGCCCGCCGAATCACCACCCGTCCTGCGCGAGCCCCGCGAGGTATGTGCGGGACAAGACCCGGCCTATCGTAATCACGGGCGCGGCGTCCGACCCCATCCTGCTCGCGGTCGCCCACGGCGCCCTCGCGTTGCCGTCTCGCGATCGAATCTCGACGCCGTCGGCCGATCTCGATCGGCCGACGGGCCAGGCCTATGGGCTCGCCGCGTAACGGAGGCGGCAGCTGGCGAGCGCTGCTGCGAGGTCGGCGGGCAGCGCCGAGGTCACCGCGAGCTCGCCGCCATCGGGGTGGGCGACCGCGATCCGCGTGCAGTGCAGCGCGAGCCGGGACAGGCCGTGCTCGGTGCGGAAGATCCGGTTGTGCTCGCCCTTGCCGTAGCGCACGTCGCCGATCAGCGGACAGCTGATGTGCTTGAGGTGGCGGCGGATCTGGTGCAGCCGGCCGGTGTGCAGCCGGGCCTCGACCAGCGCGTAGCGGCCGAACGTCTCGCGCCGCCACAGCTCGGTGCGCGCCGCGACCCGGTCCTCGCCCGGTGCGCGCGGGATCGGGTGATCGATCACCGCGTGGTCCGGCGGGTGGCCGCGCGTGATCGCCAGGTAGCGCTTGTCGGCGTCGGGCCACGCCGCCGCGAGCGCCCGCGCGGCCTCGGCGTCGAGCGCGAACACCACCAGCCCCGACGCGCCGCGGTCGAGCCGGTGCACCGGGTAGACGTAGCAGCCGACCGCGTCGCGCACCCGCTGCAGCAGCGCGTCGTCGCCGCCGTCCCAGCCGCGGTGGGTCGCCAGCCCCGACGGCTTGTCGACCACCGCGCAGCGCGCGTCGCGATGGACGATCCCCCGGGGGGCGTTGCCCCCCGCCCCGCCGGCCAAGCCGGCAGGGTCCCCACCCTCCATCTCCTCGCTCCGCTCGTCGATCATCGCGGTCATCCGGTTCAGGGCGGGCCGAGGTGCTGGCGGAAGAAGTCGATCTGGACGCGCTCGCGCGCGACGGCGAGCCGCGGGTCCGGCAGCATGTGGGTCGCCGACAGCGTGATCACCTCGGCGCGCTTGCCGGCGACGTAGAGCGCCTCGATCAGCGCGAGCGTGTGGGCGAAGTGGACGTTGTCGTCGGTGATCCCGTGGAGGATCAGCAGCGGCCGGGTCAGCCGGGCCGCGTGGGTCAGGGCGCTGGTCTGGCGGTAGCCCTCGGGGTTGGCGGCGGGCGTCTTCATGTAGCGCTCGGTGTATGCGGTGTCGTAGAGCGTCCAGTCGGTGACCGGCGCCCCGGCGACGCCGGCCCGGAACACGTCGGGGCGCAGCAGCACGGCCATCGTCGAGAAGTAGCCGCCGAATGACCAGCCGAACACGCCGACCCGCGCCAGATCGAGCTCGGGATGGCGGACCCGGATCGCCTGGAGCGCGGCGATCTGATCGTCGAGCGGGACGCTGATCAGGTCGCGCAGCACCGCGCGCTCCCACGCCCGGCCGCGGTGCGGGGTGCCGCGGCCGTCGACCCGGACGACGATGAACCCGGCGTCGGCGTACCACTGGTCCATCACGTAGGCGTCGCGGCCGGCCTCGACCGTGACGACGTGCGGGCCGCCGTAGACCTTGAGCAGCACCGGGTAGCGCCGGCCGTGGTCGAACGCGCGCGGCCGGGTGATCGCGACGTGGTGGACCCGGCCGTCGAGCGAGATGGTCTCGAGCTGGGTCGTCGGGGTCAGGCCGGGGCGCTCGGCGGCGGTCGGCAGCTCGCGCCGGCCGGACGCGCTGATCGCGATCGTTCGCCGCCCGCCGGCGCGCAGCAGGCTGTCGATCACGACGCAGCCGTGGCGGGCGGCGGCCGCGCGGGCGACGCCGTCGCCGTCGGACAGCCGGACCGGCGCGCCGCCGTCGAGCGGGACCCGCCAGACGTCCTGGATCACCGGGTCGGTGGACGCCTCGACGATCGCGGCGCCGTCGTCGATCCCGACCAGCTCGCGCAGCCCGAGCTCGGGCCGGGTCAGCGCACGGACCAGGGCGCCGTCGGCGGCGCGCAGCTCGAGCACCCAGTGGCCGCTCGCCTCGGTCATCCACAGGAAGCCCGAGCCGTCGTCGAGCCAGCGCGGTGCGCCGACATCGGCGTTGAGCCACGCGTCGTCGTGCTCGGTCAGGATCGGCACCCCGGCGATCGCGCCGCCGGGGCCGGGCGGGTCACCCGGGCGATCATCGACGTCGAACGCCAGCAGCGCGAGGTTCTCCTGGGCGCGGTCGAGCACCAGCGCGGTCAGCGGCCCGCGCGCCGGCCACTGCACCGACACCAGGTACTCGTGGCGGTCGCGGTCCCAGGTCAGCCAGCGCGGCTCGCCCGGCGCGCGCGCGTCGATCACGCCGAGGTCGACGGCGGCGTTCGGCGTTCCGGCGCGCGGGTAGCGGAACGGCACCGGCGGGCGGTCGTTGTGGCGGGCATCGGCGACGTACAGGGTCTGGACCGGGCGCAGATCGCTGCGCTGGAACACGATCCGCCGGCCGTCGGGCGCCCACCAGAACCCGCGGGTGCGGTGCATCTCCTCCTGGGCCGCGAAGTCGGCCACGCCGTACTCGAAGCCGTCGGGGCGGTGGGTCAGCCGGCGCGGCGGCTCGTCGGTCGACGCGATCCACAGGTCGCCGTCGCGCACGAATGCGACCATCGTCCCGTCGGGCGACAGCTGCGGGTCGTAGACCGGGCCGCCCGGGTCGATCGCGCGCGGGCGTGGCCGGGCGGCGCCGCCAGTGTCACGCTCGAGGAGGTACAGCCGCTCGCCGAGCGGCACCAGGACGACCCTGCCGTCGTCGGACACCCCGACGTCGACCACGCCGCGCGTCGCGGTCCGCGTCCGCTCGCGGCGCGCCCGCTCGGCATCCGATAGCTGCTCCTCGCCCGCGCCGAGCAGGTCGTCCGCGGTCGCCAGCGTGCGCACCGCACCGTCGGGCGCGAGCTCGTGGAGATCGGACGCGAAGCCGCGCGGCGGCGTGCGCCGGAACAGCACCGCGCCATCGCGCGTGATCGCGAGCGGGACCGGGATACCGAGCCGCCAGTGAAAGGTCGCCGCGGCATCGGCGAGGAGCTGATCGTCGAGCGGGGGCCAGGACGCCACGCGCCAAGGATAACCGCGCGGCGCGGCCTGCGATCGATGCTTGACATGCCGATTTGTTGCCCGCGGCAGCGCGCCCCGGGACGATTCGCCGATGCCGACCCCCGAACGCCGCCGCCGCCGCTCCGACCTCATCACCCAGGCCCTCACCTACCAGCTGGCCGCGTGCTGCGAGGACGGCCGCATCCATGCCATGGTGCTCGCCGACGATCTGGGCCTGCCGCTCGCGGCCTCGGGCGATCCGACCGCGTGTGACGAGATCGCCGCCAGCATGGCGCTGGTCGCGGCGCGCACCGATCAGTTCGCCGGCACGCTGTACCGCGGCGGCCGGCAGTGGGAGGTCGAGATGACCCGGATCCCGGTCGACGGCAGCCACCTCGTGGTGTGCGCGATCGGGGGTACCGCCGAGCAGCGCTGGCGCCAGGTTGCGCGCGGCGCCCGCGGCACGCAGCGGATCCTCGGCGCGGCCTGACCGCCCCTACCGTGCGGCCGGCAGCTGCCGAACGCGCGACTTGCAGCTACCCTGTGACCATGCGCACCTTGCTTGTGGCCTCGGCCCTGGCGCTCGCCGCCTCCGCCTGTTCGTCGCACTCGCACGATGACCGGCTGTCGGCGAGCGACTCCCGCGACGTCCTGATCAACCGCAACTGGATCGACCGCATGCCGGAGCGGACCACCGACCGGCTGCACGTCTACCGCTTCGTGCCCAGCATGGGCGGCGGCGTCTACCAGGATCGGACGCTGTTCAAGGGCATGTTCGAGCTGTTCCGGTTCAAGGTCGAGCGCGGCGATCACATCGTGTTCGACCTGCCCGAGACCCACGAGCGGGTCACCAGCCAGTTCCAGATCGAGCGCGTCGCCGGCCCGAAACCGTTCGACCTCAAGCTCACGATCTTCAGCGATCCGCGCGGCCCGCACGTCTACTACGGCATCCAGGCGGAGACCGACCGCGACGGCCACGTGCTCGAGGAGCAGCTGGCCAAGCTGCGCGAGTGACCGGTCGCTAGGCCCGCACGGCGGTGCCGGACTTGGCCTTGGGCTTCTTGGCGGCGGTCTTGCCGTTGGCGACACCGTTGCCGCTGTGCGCGGCGTCCTTGAGCTTCTCGATCAGCGGGGTCTTCTCCCACGTGAAGTCGGCGTCGTCGCGGCCGAAGTGGCCGTAGGCCGCGGTCTTGCGGAAGATCGGCCGGCGCAGGTCGAGCTCCTTGATCAGCATGCCGGGACGGGCGTCGAACGTCGCGAGCACGGCCCGGGTCAGCTTGTCGTCGGCGACCACCCCGGTGCCGAACGTTTCGACCAGCATCGAGACCGGCTCGGCGACACCAATTGCGTAGGCAAATTGCACCTCGACGCGCCGGGCGAGGCCGGCGGCGACGATGTGCTTGGCGATGTAGCGCGCGTAGTACGCGGCCGAGCGATCGACCTTGCTCGGGTCCTTGCCGGAGAACGCCCCGCCGCCGTGGCGGGCGTAGCCGCCGTAGCTGTCGACGATGATCTTGCGGCCGGTCAGGCCGGTGTCGCCCTGCGGGCCGCCGATCACGAACCGGCCGGTGGGGTTGACGTGGATCTTGGTCTTGTTGCTCACGAGGCGGGCCGGGACGACCGGCTTGATCACGTGCTCGCGGATCGCCTCCTCGATCGCCTTCTGCTTGACCTTGTCGTCGTGCTGGGTCGACACGACGATCGCCTCGACGCCGGTGACCTCGCCGTCCTCGTAGCGCACCGAGACCTGGGTCTTGCCATCGGGGCGCAGGAAGTCGATGCCCTTGGTCTTCTTCTTGCGGACCTCGGCGAGCTTCATCGCGAGCTGGTGCGCCATCTGGATCGGCAGCGGCATCAGCTCCTTGGTGTCGTCGCAGGCGTAGCCGAACATCAGGCCCTGGTCGCCGGCGCCCTGCTTGGCCGGATCGCCGCGGTCGACGCCCTGCGCGATGTCCGGGGACTGCTGCTCGACCGCGACCATCACGGCGCAGGTCTCGGCGTCGAAGCCCATCTGCGAGCTGGTGAACCCGATGTCGCGGACCACGCCGCGGACGATGCGCGGGAAGTCGAGCAGCGCCTTGGTGGTGATCTCGCCGGCCACCAGCACGAAGCCGGTCTTGGCCACCGACTCGCATGCGACCCGGCTCATCGGATCGACCGTGAGGCAAGCATCGAGGATCGCGTCGCTCACCTGGTCGCACAGCTTGTCGGGGTGCCCTTCGGTGACGGATTCGGACGAGAACAGGTAGCTGGCCATGGGTGGCGGGACTATTCAGCGACGGGACTCCGCTGTCAACGCTGCAAAAGGGGTACGATGGGGTCGACCCATGCGGGCGTTGCTCGTTGCCTCGGCCGTGGCGGTGGTTGGCTGCGGGGGCCATCCGCCGGTCCCCCGGCGCGGCGTGGTCGAGGCCGACCTCGGATCGTGGAAGTTCCGGCGGTTCCAGGGCCCGCTGCTCGACGTCGAGGTCTGGGTCGAGGGCAACAAGGCGGAGGCGTACAGCGCGAGCTACATCACGGCGGACGCCGAGAAGCGCGGGCGGATCGAGGACCGCGACCTGGTGAACGTGTTCGTGACTCGCTACGAGTCGCCCGAGGGGGTCGTGCGGGCCACGGTGAAGCTGGCGCGCAGGCTCGCGGCCGACAGCGGCTATCAGGTCGAGGAGGGCAAGGTCGCCGGGGCGCGCGCGCTCAGCATCAGCGGCCGAGGTGAGGCCTGGGTGATGTGGCCGTCGAGCCGCTACGTCGTGAAGGTCGGCGGGCGCGGGCGCACGGACGTCCCGGCGTCGATGGTCGAACCCTACGTCGATCGCTACCCATCGCAGCTGCCCGGCGGATCGCTCGAGGGGCCGCTGCCGCCGGGCCGCGACGAGCCGCCGGCGACCCACAAGCTCGACAAGCCGGCGTACGATCCCAGCAACCCGCGGCCCGACGCCGAGCACTACGATCCGAACAAGGTGAAGCTCCCCGGCGGCGATCAGGCGCCCGACACGGACAGCAAGCCGGCGGACGACAGCGATCCGGCCAAGGCCAAGCCGGCCGACGCCAAGCCGGCCGACGCCAAGAAGAAGAAGCCCCGGCCCAGATAGCCCCGGGCCGCCGGATCGCACGCCGGACGTGAAGAAGTGGTGCGCTGCCCTGGCATCGCGAGGCGGACGGGCCAGAATCCCACCGTCGCGGAACTCCAGGAGCACTGCGTGAACAAGATCGTCCTCATCGTGTTATGCGTCGGCCTCGCGGCCTGCAACAAGAAGAAGGAGGAGGAGGGTCGGGAGCCGGTTCAGACCGCGCCGACCCCCGGGCCGCCGAGCGCGGGCAGCGCGGCGGGCAGCGCGGAGGTGCCGGCCGGCACCGCGGCCGTCGAGGCCGCGCGCCCCGCATCGGGCGGGGCGACGACCCCGACGCCGGAGGCGTGCGCGACTGCCAGCAAGCTGGCGTGCGCCGCGGGCCAGGTCGACGGCTGCACCGGCGGGCTGACCTCGGTCCACGCGTGCGTCGCCAGCGACGCCAAGCCCGGATCGCCGTGCGCGCAGGGGCCCGCGTTGACCTGCCCGAACGAGATGATCGACGCCTGCGTCTATGCGCCGCCGTACGCCAGCAACCACGTCTGCGTGGTCGTGCCCAAGCCGGCGCCGTGAGATGCTGGGCGCATGCTTCGCCAGCTGCGCACCAGCTCCCCGGATGCCTCGGCCGACCTGGCTGCGCTGCTCGACCGCACCACGCGGATGGCCGAGGGCGTCGACGATGCGGTCGCGGCGATCCTGGCCGACGTTCGCGCCCGCCGCGACGCCGCGGTCGCCGACTACACCCGGCGATTCGACAAGCGCGAGCCGGTCGGCGGCAGCTACGAGCTGCCGCGCGCGCGGTGGGACGCGGCGGCCGCCCAGGTCGCCCCGGCGCTGCGCGACGCGCTCGGGTTCGCCGCCGCGCGGATCCGCGCGTTTCACGACCGCCAGCGCGAGCCCGATCTCGACCTGACCCTCGACGGCGTGCGGCTCGAGCTCCGGGTGACGCCGCTGGCCCGGGTCGGGCTCTACGTCCCCGGCGGCACCGCGCTGTACCCGTCGAGCGTGCTGATGACCGCGATCCCGGCCAAGGTCGCCGGCGTCCCCGAGGTCGTGATGGTGACGCCCGGCGCGTCCAACGAGGCGCTGCTCGCGGCGCGGCTCGCCGGCGTCGACCGCGTGTTCGAGCTCGGCGGCGCCCAGGCGATCGCGGCGCTCGCCTACGGCACCGAGACCGTGCCGCGGGTCGACAAGATCGTCGGCCCGGGCAACGCGTGGGTCGCGTCGGCCAAGCGCCAGGTCTACGGCGAGGTCGACATCGACTCGATCGCCGGCCCGTCGGAGGTCCTGATCATCGCCGACGGCGACGCCGACCCGGCGTGGGTCGCCGCCGACCTGATCGCGCAGGCCGAGCACGACACCGAGGCGCGCGCCGTGCTGGTCACGCCGTCGCCGGCGCTCGCCGCCGCGGTCGATGCCGAGCTGGTGCGCCAGCTCGCCAGCCTGCCGCGCCGCGCGATCGCCGAGCGCGCGCTCACCGGCCACGGCGCCGCCGTGATCGTCGAGTCGCTCGCCGCCGCGGTCGAGCTCGCCAACCGGTTCGCCCCCGAGCACCTCGAGCTGCAGTGCGCCGACGCGCGGCGCATCGCCGCGGCGTGCACCACCGCGGGCGCGATCTTCGTGGGCCGCTACTCCTCGGAGGCCGCGGGTGACTACCTCGCGGGCAGCAACCACGTGCTGCCGACCGGCGGGGCCGCGCGCTACGCGTCGCCGCTCGGCGTCCACGACTTCCGCAAGCGCACGTCGCTGATCGAGTACGACGCCGCCGCGGCCGCGGCCCACGCCGACGCGATCGCCGCGCTCGCCGCGTGCGAGGGCCTCGACGGCCACGGCCGGTCCGCGCTGCTGCGCCGGGGCCGGGCGTGACCGCGCCCGCGGCGCCTCCCGATCCCGGCGACTCCGCCGTCGCAGGCGCCGGCGGAGTCGATCTCGGCCGCGATCTCGGCCGCGATCTCGGCCGCGATCTCGGCCTCGGCCTGCTCGCCGCGCGCGTGCCGGACGCGGTGCGCCGGACCGCTGCCTACAACGTGCCGGTGCCGCCGCGCATGGTCGCCAAGCTCGACGCCAACGAGCTCCCCTACGCGCTGCCGGCCGCGCTGCGCGCCGAGCTCGGCCGCGCGCTCGCCGAGGTCGCCCTCGAGCGCTACCCCGACGCTGCCGCGCGCCGGCTGCGCGAGATCGTCGTCCGCCAGCTGTCGGCGACGCCGGACCCGGCCGGCGGACCGGACGCCCGGATCCGCCCGATCACCGGCGATCAGGTCGTGTTCGGCAACGGCTCCGACGAGCTGATCGCCATGCTGTGCTCGGCGTTCTCGGCCCGCCGCGGCGACCGCCCCGCCGCGGTCCTGGCCCCGTCGCCGAGCTTCGTCTACTACCGGCTGTCGGCGATCGCGCGCGGCGTCGAGCCGATCGAGGTCCCGCTGACCCCGGCGTTCGAGCTCGACGAACCGGCGATGCTGCGCGCGATCGAGCACCACCGGCCGAGCGTCGTGTTCCTCGCGCTGCCCAACAACCCGACCGGGACGCTGTGGCGGCTCGGCTTCGCCGCCGAGCTCGCCGCGCGGTTCCCGGACATCGCGGTCATCTCCGACGAGGCCTACTTCGCCTACTCCGGCGCGACCTCGCTGCCGGTGCTCGCCCACCACCCCAACCTGGTCGTCATGCGGACGCTGTCCAAGCTCGGCATGGCCGGCCTGCGCGTCGGCTTCACGATCTCGTCGCCCGCGATCGCCGCCGTGCTCGAGAAGCTGCGGCCGCCCTACAACCTGAGCTCGCTCGACCAGCGCGCCGCCGAGTTCCTGCTCGAGCACGCCACCGCGTGGTGCGCCGAGCGCGCCGCCGAGGTCGTCGCCGAGCGCGCCCGGCTCGCCGCGGCGCTGTCCGCCCGCGGCTTCGAGGTGTTCCCCAGCGAGGCGAATCTGGTGCTGATCCGCAGCTCCGGCGCCACCGCGCTGTGGCAGCGCCTCGCCGCGGCCGGCGTCCTGGTCCGCCTGTTCGACGCCGGCCCGCTCGCCGGCTGCCTGCGGGTCACCGTGGGCACTCCCGCCGACAATGCCGCGCTGCTCGCCGCGCTATGACCCCGCGCGCCACCACCGCGGCCACGGAAACCCCGTTGGGTACGGGCGTCCTCCGCGTGGGGAGTGGACTCGCCAACGATCCGGGAGTGCTGCCGGTGCTTCCTGCACGCCAGCTCTGTAAGATACTAAAATAACTATACTTACCTTCTCTTCCATCGCTCCCCCTGCGGGGTGCGCCGCGGCTTGCATGAGTCTTCCGGTCACCCATCGCCACCGGGGAACCCAACGATGCGCTTTGCCCTTCTGCTCTCCAGCCTCGCGTTCGCAGC
>DATAPF010000292.1:0-4645 GCA_036265355.1 Kofleriaceae bacterium
ATCCTCGCCGATTATGAGCTGGAACACGGGCGTGATCCGCAGCGCAGCTTGCGCAACGCCGATGCGGCGCTTCGGCCGGCGCTGGACAAGAACTCGAACGATGCCCAGGTCCAGACTTACGCCGCTGAGATCCGGGGATTATACGCCCGGCTCGCAGTGCGCCAAGGCGGCGGCAACGCCGCCGAGTTTCAACAGGTGGCACACGCGTTCGAGCTCGCGATCGCACTGGATCCCGACAACCAGGCCTACTCGCTCGTGTTCGGTCGGTTCTGCCGTGCCTGGGCGATGTTCGAACGCGACGCGGGACGAGATCCTGGGCCCGCTGTGGCTCGTGGCCTCGAACTGGCCAATCAGGTATTGAAGGGCCGGCCGGGCTCCCCCGATGCGCTCGTGCTGAGGGCCAGCTTGACCCTGATCCGAGCGCGCTACGTGCGCGACCCCATCGATCGAGGCACGCAGGCCGAGCATGCGCGCCATGACTTCGACGCTGCATTCACGGCCAATCACATGCTGGAGAAGGTCTGGGCGAGCGAGGCCGCGCTGGCGCAGAAGCTCGCCGGGTGACCACGGCCTCGCATGCACGGACCGCGTGCGTCACCCAGACCGCTGCGGATCATCCGCCGACGCGGATGTCGCCGTTGGTGGCACCGGGCACCGGGCCCGAGTCCGTGATTGCATAGAGCTCGAAGTCCTCGAGCGGCGCGGTCGACTTGACCGTGTACCCCTGACCGAACGTCATGTGATTGCCGCTGGACACGCCGTCGACCAGCGTCGAGCACTGGCACACGTCGTTCTGCTGCGCACACACATGCCCGCTGAACGTCGTGTTGCCTCCGGTGGCCGCCTGGGTCAGGATCGTTTGCCCTCGATAGATGGTCTGCTGGGCCGTGGGCGTGATGTACCCGCTGGCATCCACGGAGAACATCAAACCCGACCAATTCTTCACAACGTTTGGCAAAAGCTGGTTCCGAGTCATACCTACACTCCTACTTTCCCTCATGAGACATCTCAGGCAGTCATTGCCTGAGACCAGATCCAGCGCGTTCCCTTACCCGACCGCGCCCGGGAGCTCGGTACTACAAGCGACATGCCAGGCCGGTGGAAAACTTCGATCACTGCCATAACCGTCAGCTGAGATGCGATCGGGAGGGCCGGCGGTTGCTCGACGCGTCGAATTGTCGCGCTCGACATGTCGGCGCGCCGACACGGCATGCTTCGTGGAGTCCCCCGAAGCCGAACACTTCGTACGGCCGCTGCGCTTCTTGATCCGTCCGGAGTGAACAGATCATGTGTAGCGCGGAGCGCATACACATCGATGGTTGCCCAACGCCAGGATGTCTGCCAGAGCTGTCTGCGAAGTCATACTATCTCTCACCGCGAGAGGCTCGAGGTCGCCAGTACCCGCAGCGCGACGTGTGGATCAACGTCGCAATCCGCGCTGGATCCGGACATCTGGACTTTCGGACATCGGACGTCCGGACTTCTGGACAACGAAGGTCACGCGCTCCGGTTCCAGGACTGCCCGCGGTCGGCCAGATCTGGCACAACCAGGCAGCGCTGGCCGAGGAGGTCGCCGCTTCCCGATGGGGGAGGAGGCGCAAGGATTGCTGGCCCTCACCGCGCGAGCAGCGCTCGACGTGTCGAACGTCGATGTTCGACGTGTCGACGCTCGACACCGCTGGCCCGCGGTCCGGGCAAACCGGTCCAAGTCCCTCGATCTGCCGGAGGGCAGCCCGGCGAGGGTGGAGCCGGCGGTCGGCCCTTGGTTTGCAACCATGGCCTCTCGAGCGGCTCGGGGGCCGCGGGCGGAGAGGGATGATCGACCGAGCGACGATGACCATCCGGGAGTCGTCGTGGGGTGAGAGCGATGCCAGGAGCTCGTCCAGAAACAGGGATGATTCATGCTTGGGGGAGTGGCGGGAGCGAGCTCGATGGACGAGTTTCGGGCATCGGTGGCGTCGGAGGTCGGTCGGTCATCCCTGTCTGCCTGAGCAGTCCCGGAGCTCAGAGGAGTTCTGAGCTCCGGATCAACCGGACTCCGAGCTCGAGCGGCCGGTGCGCGTCCGGACGGCGAGCCCGAGCTCGCGCAGCCGCCGGCTGAGCGCGCGGCGCGACACCTGGAGCTGCGCGACCATCGCGTCGAGATCGCCGGCACAGGCCTGAAAGCACTGCGTGATCTCGTCGGCGCCGAGGTCGCCTGCGGTGCGGATGTCGGGGCTGCGCTCGATCAGGTCGTAGATCGATGGCCGCGGGATCCGCAGCCGGTCGGCCGCGGCCTTGAGGTCCCACGCGCACGCCCGGAGCGCATCGTGTAGCTCGCGTTCCGACACGTCGGACGGCTTGCGCCGGACCTCGATCGCGGGGTCCGACGGCGGCCGCGCCACCTCGATCGCTGGATCCGACGGCGGCCGCAGCAGGCCAGGATCGCTCGGCCGGTCCGGAACGCCGAGCTGGTCGGCGAGCCGCGGATCGATCCGCAGCTGGGGCAGGCCGCGGCTCTCGATCACGAGCTGCCGCGTCACGTTGTGCAGCTCGCGGATGTTGCCGGGCCACGCGTAGCGCACCAGCTGGGCCGCGACGTGCGCCGGCAGCCAGGGCCGGGCGTAGGGATCCTGCGGCGACAGCCGGTGGCTCTCGCCGAGCGCGTCCAGCTCCTCGCGCGCGAAGTGATAGAACAGCAGGCCGATGTCGTCGCGGCGCTCGCGCAGCGGAGGGATCCGGACCTCGAACCCGGCGAGCCGGTGCAGCAGCGGCGCCTTGAACTGGCCGTGCTGGATCTGCTCCTCCAGGTTGGCGTCGGTCGCGGCGATCAGCCGGACCTGGATCGCGATCGGCTTCTCGGCGCCGACCGGATAGATCTCGCTGGTCTCGAGGACCCGGAGCAGCATGACCTGGATCTCGGGCGGCGCCTCGCCGACCTCATCGAGGAACAGCGTGCCGCCGTGCGCGGCGCGGAACAGCCCATCGCGGTCGCGCAACGCGCCGGTGTAGGCCCCGCGGGTCGAGCCGAACAGCTCGGCAGGGGCGAGCTCGCGCGGGATCGCGCCCAGGTTCACGCTGACGAACGGCCCGTCGCGGCGCGGACTCCGGTCGTGGATCGCGCGCGCGACCAGCTCCTTGCCGGTCCCGGTCTCGCCGCGGATCAGCACGGGCACCGCGAGGTCGACGACGCGCTCGATCGCGGTGCGGACCCGCCGGATCCCGGCGCTCGCGCCGACCATGCCGAGCGGCTCGCCGGCGTCCTCGACGCGGCGGTCGACCAGGTGGAGCAGCAGGACGACGCGCTCGGCGAGCTCGAGCGGCACGCCCCGCGCGAGCTCGTCGGCGGTGAACTCGGCGCTGCCGTCGACCGGGGCCCCGGCGATCACCGGCGTGCCGCCGGCGTCGACGATCACCCGCACCCCATCGTGGGGACCGGGAGCGAACCGGATCGGCTTGCGGCTGACGAACGGATCACCGAGCGGCTGGCCCAGCGAGCGGCCCGGACGCGAGAAGTCCGGCGCGTTGCGCGACAGGCTGACCTCGCCGCCGGTGGTCAGCCGCTCGATCAGGCAGCGCTCGCCGGCGCGATGGGTGACCGGATGCGAGACGATCGTCAGCGCCGGGACCAGATCGCGAGGTTCGGGCCCTCGCCCTGGCCCGACGGCGGTGGTGACGTCATCGATCGGTGCCTTACCCATGCCGCCCAGCGGGTATACAGCACATCCTCCGTCGTAATCGATCGGGCACTACTGGACCCACCTCGCAGGTGATGTCGTGGCAGGTGCGTTGTGGCGAGGTTATGTCACGCGGGACACGCCTGACAGCGCTGGCGTGCCTGTCAGCAGGGCGTCTCAGGTCTCGTCGTCGGCCGCGCTCGCCGGGGGCGTGAACGCGGTCCCGGACAGCTGGGCCATCGCGGTGGCGAGGTTGGCGACCTCGACCGACGGCGGCGCGTTGCGCTGGAGCAGGAAGGCGCAGCTCGCGCACGAGGTGACGACGATGCCGCCGCCGGTCGACTGGACCTCGGCGAGCCGGCGGCGGGCCATCTGATCGGCGATCGCGGGGTTGGTCTTGGGCAGAAGCCCCCCGGCGCCGCAGCACTCGGTGTCGGTCCGGTTCCACGCGAGCTCGCGCAGCTCGGCGAGCTGGGACAGCGCGCGGCGCGGTTGCTCGATGACGCCGTTGTAGCGCGCGTGGTAGCACGGGTCGTGGTAGTAGACCGAGCGGCGGGTCACCGGGCACGCCAGGTTGGCGGCGGCCGGTGCGAGCAGGTCGGCGAGCGAGACGATCTCGGTGCGCAGGTTGATGCCTTCCGCCGGGTACTGCGCGCGCAGTGCGTACAGGCACGCCGAGCAGTTGATCGCGACCCGAGCGAACCCGCGCAGCGCCGACGCGACCCGGCCGGCGTGCCAGCGGAACAGGTCGCGGTGGCCGGCGGCGAGCAGCGGATAGCCGCCGCACGCCTGGGGCGCCTCGACGATCCGCACGCCCTCGAGGCCGACCCGCTCGAACAGCGCGAGCGCGGCGGCGATATCGGACGCCGACTTGTCGATCGCATCGCAGCCTGGCCAGTAGCCGATCTCTCCCGAGGTCGCGAGCTGGGCCTCGAACATCGTCGCGAGCTGGACGCTCAGCCGCTGCTCGCGGGCGCGAAACCGCTCGC
>DATAPF010000293.1:0-12510 GCA_036265355.1 Kofleriaceae bacterium
TCTCGGTCGAGATGGTCACGAAGGCGATCGCGGATGCCCGGCTGACGTGGCAAACGCAGGTGTCGGCGCGGGCGCCCGAGAGTGAGATGTCCCTCAAGTGAGGCTCAGGTCGGCAGCACCTGGTGGATCAGCGCACGATACGTGCCGCTCGTCATGTAGGCCCCCTCGAGGATCTGGCGGCACTTCGTGATGTGAGTGAGCTGATTGAGGTTGCGGTCGCCGTCGCGGACGTGATCGATGTCGAGCACCCCGTGGTGGTAGAAGAACCGCGTTCCATGTTCCGCACGCGGGATGTTGCTGTCGAGCACGCCGCGCGCCAGGTCATCCGCGGCGCGGATCGCCGTGTGCTCCAGCACGCCCTTGGCGCCGAGGATCGCATAGGGGTGACGGGGGGCGTCGTCGATGAAGTACTTGCCGTACAGCGCGGCGGCGGGGTGCGGGGGCGCGTCGATCAGCTCGTCCGGGGCGCCGAGGGCTCGCATGTCATCGTAGGCCCAGAGATGGTGGCCGTGGTCGGTGCTGGCGTCGGCGCCGGTATCGGTCTCGTCCGCGGCGTAACCGAGGAACAGCCGGCTCCACCGCTGGTCCTCGGCGTCCCCGTGGCGTAGCGCCTGACCTGCCGCGCGCAGCGCGGGTACCGTGTACTGCACGTAGTCCGCGGACAGCTTGAGTAGTTGCAGATAGGCCTGGCGCAGCGCATCGAGCTCGACGCCCCGGAACCTGCGGATGAACAGCGGCCGGAGCAGAGGATGCTGGCGAAGCAGCATGTCCAGCGACCGGCTCTCGATCTCGAAGATATCGATGAGGTACTGAATATCCATGTTACTGCCTGTCATTCGAGGGTGGCTCGCCGAACCCGGCGCGGTGCCGCGAGACGAAACAGCGCACGCGAGTCGCGGCAGAGCCCGTGCGTGTGCTCCGAGGCACCCTCGGCCATGGCGCGCAGCAGCGCATCGACCTGGGACCGCATCGGCCCGGGTAGCGCGTCGCTGCGACAGATGATCGTGTTCGCGAACTGGCCCACGCTGTCGTGAAAGTCGACGTCGGTGTGGGGCAGCCGCGCGAAGCCGTAGCTGGCGTACAGCCGGACATGGCGGGGCTGGCAGCCGGCGACCAGCAGCGCCGGCGCCGACCGCGTGGTGTACGCGAGCGCCAGCTGCACGAGGCCGCGCGAGACGTGCGAGCTGCGGTGATCGGGGTGAACGATGAAGCGGCTGAGCTCTTGAACCGCCCACTGCTCGGGGTTGACCGCCGCGATCCGGCGAGCGATCTCGTCGGTGACGATCGCGGGTAGTCGGTGGGGGCGGCTGCCCAGCGCCTGTCGGGTCAGCTCGGGATCGGCGAACTCGGTGAGCACGCGGCTGATCAACCGCTGATAGCCGGGCTGCAACTCGGTGGTGACGATGCGCAGCGTGCCGACCATCCGGCCCGATACGGCATCGAACGCGCCGAGCGGGATCGACATCAGATCATACGGATCGATCTCGAGCTTGGACGGATTGGAGTACCGGAGATAGCCAAGCGCTCCGTAGGTGTCGTAGCGAAGCCAGTACGACTCGACGAGCTCTGCGACGGTGGCCAGCACCCGGAGCTCGTACGTCGCCACCGAACGGGTGCACGCCCCGGCGCGCTGCGCTCCCGCCACCAGCGGCGACGCGGGTGCGCTCCGGGCCGCGCGTCGGGACAGGTCGCCGGAATGTCCCCAGGTCATCGCCGCCGCTCCGCGTGAGCCCTGGATGACGAAGCCAGCCCGATCCGAGACGGGAGCAGCTGTACGGGGTCGATCAGCTGTTCCATAAATCTGCACTCCCCGGTGAGACCCCGACTGGAATGATCCGGTGAGCGGTCAGAATCTTCGTCGACAGCCTCCGGAACACCAGGCACTACAGCCCGTGTACGAACCGCAATGTGCGTTGCCAAATAATATTGCCATGGCCAACTATCAGCGTGAGCGCCGTCTGGCACACGTATCGGTATTTTTCGTCTATAGAAAATAGGATGTACGACGTACAGCTCGGCCGGGTCGGGAGCGCCCAATTGGCAATTGGTTGTAGGTACTTCGTGCATCGTGAGTGGCGTATCACGAGCCGCGAGACCGCTGGGCGGAGATTCATGCCGCGTTTGACGGCGCCCCTGAAAAAACACCAGTAACGTGAGTGACCGGTGGTTCGCAGATCGATGACTGATGGGGCAATGGAGACGGTGTCCCACCCGCGGGAGCATTGTTCAGCCGAATCGATATTTTGTGATGTAGCGGCTCGCGGCGCCGCTCGGTGTTGCAGTGTGCGGAAATGTCGCTCGCAGCGCCAGGATGCAGTTCCACACCGATCCCCGACACGCCACGACCTGGAGGTGGCCCACATACCCGCAGCAAATTGCAGCATGGAGGTGGGGTTCGGCGGCCCGCAGGCAGCCCCACGAGCGCCGGTCGAGGAACGCAGCGCGCGGCGCCGCTGCCCGGACCGGGTGCGCGGGCGCCGCACCGCCGGCCGTGCCGACTGCCTAAGATCGCGCGCCCGTGACTCGTGATGTCCGATGATGTCGAATCACGGACAGCTATTCTCGAGCGAGCTGCTGTTCTGATCGTACCACGTCGAGGTCCGGTCCTTGATGCAGGCGTCGGCGTCGAGGCCGTCGGGTGGCAGGATCTTGCAGCTGGACGCGGTGATGAACAGCTCGCGGCACGAGTCCTTGTCGATCACCGTATCGCAGGCCGCGAGCTTGCACACCCGCCGGTTGCCGGCCTTGTCGTTGACCGGAGCGCCGTTGCCGTCGACCAGCGGGACCTCGGGCACCACGATGATCGGGCTGGTTCCGTCGTCGGACGCGTTGAGGCTGTTGACCACCCACGACGCGATCGCCCTGTGCTCGCAGGTCTTCTGGTCGGGCTTGCCGCGGCAGCTCTTGACCGCGAAGAACAGGTTCTGGCAGCCGTCCTTGGCGATCCCGTCGAGCCTGTCGCAGTCGGCGATGTGCTTGACGATCGGCTGGCCGCGCGCGTCGCGCAGCGGGTTGCCGGCGGCGTCGACCAGCGCGACGTCGCCGCCGACCTGCAGGCGCTCGACCTCGGAGTGGACCATCGCGACCAGGTCCGCGATCCGGCCGGTCCGCTCGGCCTCGGGAACGACGGTCAGCTTCGGCACGTAGGTGATCGTCAGCAGCGCGACGATCATCGTGATCAGGAACGGGATCGTCGCCCACATCACCTCGGTGATCGGACGCTGGAACTTGACGCTGGTGATGAACAGGTTGAGGCCGACCGGCGGGTGGAGATAGCCGACCTCGAGGTTCAACAGAAAGATCACGCCGAGGTGGTACGGGTCGATGCCGTAGGCCTTCGCGATCGGAGCGATCAGCGGGAGCACGACGACGATGGCCGAGAAGATGTCCATCACCGTCCCGACGATCAGGAGGATCACGTTGATCGCGAGCAGGAACACGATCTTCGACGCGACGTGGGACTGGGTCCACTCGACCAGCTTGCCGGGCACCTGGTCGGTGACCAGGAAGTTGGTCAGCGCGGTCGACGCGAAGATGATGATGAAGATCGCGCCCACCATCGCCAGCGCCTCGCGGCTGACGCTCCACAGCACCCGTGGCGCGAGCGGCTGGCCCCAGCCGACGCCGAGCCGGACGAGCAGCCGCGCCACGCCGACCTCCAGCACGATGGTGTAGACCACGGTCAGCGCGGCGACCTGCGGCAGGTCGAAGCCGACCGCGAGGCCGATGATCACGCCGAACGGGATGCACAGCTCGGGGAACGCGAGCGCCAGGCTGCGGCCGAGCTCGCCGAGGTCGAACTTCTGGCGCGGCAGCTTCTTTCTCACCGCGACGGTGACCGCGACCACGGACAGCATGCCGACCAGCACCATGCCGGGGACGATCCCGGCGAACAGGAACCGCCGGGTGTCCCAGTTCTCGGGATCGAGGCTGGTCAGCCCGTAGATCGTGCCGTAGATGAACAGCGGCAGGGCGGGGGGGAACAGCAGGCCGACCGAGCCGGTGCCGGCGATCAGGCCGATCGAGAACCGCTCGGGGTAGCCCTGGCGGACCAGCGCCGGCATCAGCACGCCGCCGAGCGCGATGATCGTGACTCCCGAGGCGCCGGTGAACACCGTGAACAGGGCGCACGTGGCGATCGTGACGATCGCCAGCCCACCGGGCACCCAGCCCAGCGCCGCGTTGGCGAACCGGACCAGGCGGTCGGCGGTGCCGGCCTCGGCGAGCAGGTACCCCGCGTAGATGAACAGCGGGATCGTCGACATCACCTGGACCTGGTCGCCCAGGCCGACGTTGAGCATGTGCTCGACCATGCCGTCGAACTCGGACGAGAACTCGCGCGGCAGGCTGACCGCACCGAGCGCGGCGGCGCCGAGCATGATCGTGAACAGCGGCGAGCCGCTGATCAGCGCGATCACGAGCAGGATGATCAGCAAGGTCATCATCGTCAGTGCCCCGACCTCATCCGCTCAGGCGGAGTCTTGCCGCGCACGAGGTAGTCGATGTCGATCACCATGTGCAGCCAGGTGTGGAGGATGATCAGGCTGGCGCCGAGCGGCAACAGCCAGACGATCTTCCGGGTCGAGATCAGGTGTTCGGCGCTCTCCTCGCCCAGGGTGTCGAGCTGGTGCAGGCCGGAGCGCCGGAGCAGGCCGACCACGAACATCGTGAACACCGCGAGCAAGATCCGCAGGGCCAGCCGGCTGCGCACCGGCAGCCGGCGCGTCACCAGGTCCATCGCGAGGTGGCGCCGCTGGTGGGTCGCGAACACCGCGCCGAGCATCGCGATCGCGAACGTGCCCCCGCGCACGACGTCGAACCACCAGCGCCCGAGCGGGACGCCGGCCACGCGGTCGGACAGCGCGGCGGCCGCGGCGGTGAGCACCACGGCGCCGAGCACGACGAACAGCGCGGCCTGCTCGGCGACCCCGAGCCCCCAGTCGGCGACCCGCAGCCAGCGCGCCAGCGTGTCATCATCGGGGAACCGCAGGCGATCGGCGGGTGCGGCAGGGGCGCCCGCCAGCCCGGCGGTCGACTGGCGCCGGGTCGGCGGCACCGTGGTCTCGAACGGTACGCCGCCGGAATCGACGGCCTCGGCCCCGGAGGGCGGCGGGGCCGACGGTGGATCAGACGCAGGATCGGACGGCCCGCCTCGCGAACCGTCGCCGTCGGCCGAGTCGCTCACCCGGACATGGTAGTGGGCAGCTCGGCAAGCTTTCAATCGGAGAATCCTATTTCTTGTGCTTGGCGCGATATTCGTCGCGAGCGTCGAGCACCATCTTGAGCTCTTCCTTCGAGTACAGCTTGCCGGCCAGCTCGGTCCAGATCTGGGTCGACGCCTTGGTGAACTCGTCGACCATCGCGATCGGCGTCTGGACCACGGTGACGCCCTTGCGGCTCATCGTGCCCTTGGCGTCCTCGTTGGACTTGCGGATCACCTTGCGCAGCTTCTTGGCGTTGGCCCGGCTGATGTCCTCGACCAGCTTGGCGTCCTCGGGCGACATCTTCTTGTAGGCCTTGAGCGATATGACATTGGCGCCCATCGCGAAGCTCATCGGCATCGACGTCATGTACTTCACCTTCGAGTACCACTGCAGCGCGACCGCCGCGATCGGCGAGCCGTAGCACGCGTCGATCTTGCCCGAGGTCAGCGCGGCGTCGACCTCGGGGACGCCGAGCGGCACGCCGTTGAGCCCGAGCTTCTTGAAGATCGCACCGACCAGGCGGTCGTCGCCCCACAGCCACAGCTTCTGGCTGCGCAGGTCGGCGAGCTTCTCGACCTTGTTCTTGGACAGGAAGTAGATCCAGCCGACCTCGCCGCGATCGGCGAGCAAGAAGCCCTTGGCCTCGAACTTCTTCTGGAAGTACGGCCACAGCTTGTCGGCGACGTAGTCGAACTCCTCGGTCGACTCGAACATCATCGGCAGCTCGAGCACGCGGATCGACTCGTCGATCATCGACAGGCCGACCGCGGTGACCGCGGCGCCGTCGAGCTGGCCGAGGTTGATCTTGCGGACGAAGTCGCGCTCGTCGCCCTGCTGGCCGCCCTCGAAGTACTTGAGCGTGACCCGCCCGGCGGTCTTGTCCCTGGTCTCGCCGGCCGCCTTGTCGAGCGTCTCCATCCACGGGCTTCCGGACGGCGCCAGCGTCGCGATGCGGATCTCGAGGTTGTCGGCCCGCGCGGGGCGCGCGGCCGTCAGCGTGACGGCGGCGCACAGGCCGAGCAGCTTGATCAGCATGGTGGAATCTCCCGAATCGTGCCCCGTCATTGGAAAAGCTCCTTTTCGTGCGAGAGGTACCGGCGCGCCCGGCGATGGGCCACCTCGTTGGCGAGACGCTGCTCGGGCCACACCGACGGCGGGGTCTCGAGCACGTCCTTGAGCTGGTCGTGGAAGAACTTCTGGTCGTTGTTGACCAGGCCGAGCCGGTAGCCCATCAGGGTGCGGGCGAGCAGCAAGCGGCCCTTGGGGAACTCCTTGCTCGCGGTGAGCCGGAGCGCTTCCTCGAACTCGGCCCTGGCCTCGGCGGGCTTGCCGCCGGTCTGGACGCCGGTCGCGCTGTACAGCATCGCGAACGCAATATGCGGCAGCGCGGCGTAATCGGGACGGCTCGGCGGGTGAGACTTGTCGATCTCGAGCACGCGGTCGAGCATCAGCTTCACCGCCGGCTGATAGGCCAGCAGCTCGACGCGGCTGAGGTTGTGGTTGATGATCGAGCCGAGCGCCAGCGCCGCCCACATCAGCGCGTCGCGCTTGTCCGCCTCGGTGTCGTGGGCGAGCCGGGCGACCCCGTCCGGAGCGCCGAACAGGTCGATCTGCCAGCGCCCGCCGAGCTGGCGCAGCGCGTAGTTCAGGCAGCGGGTGAAGATGTGGGTCGCGCGCGCGTTGTGGTACTCGATCTCGTCGAGCTTCTTGGCGAACTTGGCGATCTCCCAGTCATCCTCGACGAACGCCGTCCCGTACTGGCAGTACCCCTCGGTGAGCAGCCCGAGCAGCTCGGCGTTGTCGGGGTCGACGACCCAGAACCCCTCGATCGTCTTGAGCGTGCCGGGGATCGCGTCGTGCGCGAGCTGATAGTCCGACTCCTGGTTGAGCGCGGGCTGGGCGCGCACCAGGATGTGCGCCGTGGTCCCGACGGTGATCCGGCCGATGTCGCAGGCCGACAGGCCGGCGACGAGGACCGCGGCGAAAGCTAACCGTGCGTGCATCGACGTACGCATCCCTTCTGGCTCAGGAGTGGTGACCCAAGTTGTCCCCAAGTTGTCCAAGTTGCCCAAGCTGATGTGACGGTGGCGCGGATCCAGTATTCAGGCCCGCGCACGCTGGCGCGACCGTAAGGCAGTGACCCGCGAGAGTCAATCTCCGGCTGGGCGGCCGGGCGATGGTACAGTCGCGTGCGATGCCGCGCGTGCTCCTGATCGCGCTGGGTGCTGCCGCACTGGCCTGCGACGCAGGGCCCGGGCCGTTGCACCATCGCCGCGACCCCGGGGCGCTGGTCGTCGCCCAGGCGGTCGACGTGGCCGGGCTCGACCTGGCGCGGGTGATCGACCACGAGTCGATCGAGGTCGGTGAGATCCTGTTCGAGGGCCTGGCGCGGTGGCGGCCGGGCACGCTCGAGATCGAGCCCGGGCTGGCGGTGTCCTGGCAGGTCTCGGGGGACGGCCTGCGCTGGACGTTCCAGCTCCGCCCCGGCGTGGTGTTCCACGACGCCACGCCGCTCGACGCCGACGCCGTGGTGTTCTCGTTCCAGCGCGTGCTCGATCCCCAGCACAAGAACTACCTCCCCGGCGACGACGCGAACTACTGGCGCAGCCTGCTGCGCGGGATCCGGCGGGTCATCGCGGTCGACCGGATGACCGTCGCGATCGAGATCGACCGGCCGTACGCGCCGCTGCTCGGCGAGCTCGTGATGTTCCCGATCGTCTCGCCGGCCGCGGTCCGGCGCTGGGGCAACGACTTCACCCGCCACCCGGTGGGCACCGGCGCGTTCGCGTTCGAGACCTGGAGCACCAACGAGCAGGTGGTGCTTCGCCGGTTCGACCGCTACTGGGGGCCGGCCCCGGCGCTCGACCGCATCGTGTTCCGGGTCGTGCTCGATCCGCGCCAGCGGCTGATCGACCTGCAGTCGGGCTCGGTCGACCTCGCCGCGTCGATCCAGCCCGACGAGCAGCTGTTCGTCGAGCTCCACCCCGACCTCGAGCTCCACCGCGCGCCGAAGAGCAACGTGACCTACCTCGCGTTCAACCTCGATCACCCGCCGTTCGACGACGTGCGGGTCCGCCGCGCGATCAGCCATGCGATCAACCGGGAGCCGATCGTCAAGCTCGCGTTCCAGGGCGGTGCGATCGCCGCCGACACGGTGCTGCCGCCCCGCCAGTGGGGCCACCACGTGCCGAGCACCCACTACGACTACGCGCCGGCGCTCGCCCAGCGGCTGCTCGACGAGGCGATCGCGGCGCACGCGTTCGACCCGGCGCGGGTCTACAAGCTGTACGCGCCGAGCACGGCGCGCGCGTACCAGAACGTGCCCGAGCGGGTCGCGCGCTATCTCCAGGTCGCGCTGGCCCAGATCGGCGTGCGCGTCGAGCTCGTGCTCCAGCCGATCCAGCAGCACCTCGCGTCGGTCGCGCGCGGCGAGCACGACCTCGCGCTGTCGGGCTGGAACGGCGACACCGGCGATCCCGACAACTTCTTCTACGTGCTGCTGCACAGCGACAACGCGGTGCCCGGCTCGGCCCAGAACATCGCGTTCTACCGCAACCCCGAGGTCGACCGCCTGCTGGTCGAGGCCCAGGCGACGGTCGATCGGTCGGTGCGCGAGGCGCGCTACGCGGAGGCCCAGGAGCTGGTCGCCCGCGATGCGCCCTGGGTCCCGATCGCGCACTCCGAGCTGGTGGTCGCGGCGCGCGTCGGGATCGAGCCCGTGATCCTGACCCCGCTGGGCCATCCGCTGTACATGATGATCCGCCGCAAGGAGCCCCGGTGATCGCGGAGCCGGACGGACGCGGCGAGCGCCGGCGCACGGCGCTGCCGATCGGCGCGCCCGACGACGACCGGGGCCGGCCCTGGCTGCGGCTCCGGCTGCGCACCAAGCTCGCGGTCGCGATGCTGTTCGCGGCGCTGGTCCCGGCGGTGGTCGTCGCGCTGCTCGCGACCGGGGTGATCCTGTCGAGCCTGGAGACCGGCCTGCGCGAGGACGCCGACCGCCAGCTGATGGTCGGCCTCAGCCTGATCCTGAGCAGCATCGAGCAGCTCGGCGACGAGACCGTCCAGCTCGCGGAGTCGGCCGAGCTCGGCGCGGCGCTGCCCAGCGGGCCCGCGCTCGACGCCTGGCTCGCCCACGAGTCGGCGCACGTCCCGTCGGCGCGGCTCCAGCTGCTCGACCCATCCGGCGAGATCCGGGTCGACCACGTGTTCGGCGCCGACTCGCGGTTTCACGACACCGGGGTCGTGCCGGGTGATCCGGTGGTCGAGACCGGCCGCAAGTGGGGCCGCACGATCTCGCTGGTGGTGCGCGGCGAGCACCTGGTGGTGCGCGCGGTGTCGCCGGTCGTCGACGCCGGGCTGGCGCTGCGCGGCGTGCTCGTGCTGTCGATGCCGCTCGACGCCGACTTCGCCGACGGGATCAAGGGCGCGCTGTCGGCCGACGTCCTGCTCGGCGGGCCGTCGGGCCGGATGCAGACCACGTTCCGGGTCGGGCTCAACGGCCGGACCGAGACCATCCAGCTGTCCGAGGCCGACCGCGCGGCGGCGCTCGCCGGCCAGCGCGTGATCCGCAACCTCGACGTCGCCGACGGCGAGTACCTGCTCGCCGCGACCGCGCTGCCCGACCGCCGCGCCAGCGTGACCGGCCTGATCGGCGTCGCGGTCGACCGCGGCCCGCTGACCGCGACCAAGCGGCTCGCGGTGCGCTCGCTGATCGCCGGCGGGATCGCCGCGCTGGCGTTCGCGCTCGTGCTCGCGCTGTTCTGGTCGCGCCGGCTCGGCGCGCCGATCGCCGAGCTCCACCGCGGCGCGATCGCGGTGTCGCGCGGCGATCTCGACCACCGGATCGACATCCCGGGCGGCGACGAGCTGAGCGACCTGGCGACCGCGTTCAACCAGATGACGTCGACCCTCCAGGACAACCAGGCCCGGCTCGCCGCCCGGATGCGCGAGATCGTCGCGCTGCACGACGCCGGCCGCGCGGTGTCGTCGGTGATCGACGTCGAGTCGGTGTCGCGCAAGATCGTCGACGCGGTCGCCCGCACGTTCGACATCCAGCTCGCCGCGCTGTGGCTGATCGACCACGCCGGGGACGGCAACGGCAACGGGGACGGCAACGGCCACGGCGGCGAGCTCCGGGTCACCGCCGCGCGGGCGCGCCGCGCCGACGCGCCCAGCACGCTGATCACCCGCGAGGCGCGGGCCGACGCCGAGTGGCTGCGGTCGGTCGCCGAGGAGGTCCGCGCCAGCCGCCGGTCGCTGCGGCTGGCGCGCGCGAGCGTCCACCCGCGGTTCGGCGACGCCGCGATCCGCGCCGGCGCGCCCGGCTCGCTGATCGCGCTGCCGCTCGATCGCCAGGCCCGCGTGGTCGGCGTGCTCGTGGTCGGCCGCGGCGAGCGCTCCGGCGAGCTGTCCGACGCCGATCTCAGCCTGCTGACGACGTTCGCCGACCAGGCCGGCGCCGCGCTCGACAACGCGCTCTTGTACTCCGAGGTCCGCGAGGCCCGCGAGGAGCTGGAGAAGAAGGTCGAGCTGCGCACCACCGAGCTCACCGCGACCAACCGCGAGCTCGGCCGGGCGCTCGCCGACCTGCGCGAGACCCAGTCCCAGCTCGTGCTGTCCGAGCGGATGGCCGGCCTCGGCCTGCTGGTCGCCGGCGTCGCCCACGAGATCAACTCGCCGACCGCCGCGATCCGCGGCTCGATCGACGGCCTGACCGCGGCGCTCGCCCGGGTGTCGCGCCACGGCGCCGCGCTCGCCGCCCGCGCCGCCCCGGGCTCGGTCGACGGCGCGCTCGAGGCGCTCGCGCCGGTGCTCGCCGAGCGCGCGCTGCCGACCAGCCTGACCGCGCGCAAGGCCGCCCGCGAGATCGCCGCGGCGGTCGAGGCGATGCCCGGCCCGCCGGTGGCCGACCCCCATGCGCTGGCCGCCGAGCTCGCCGACCTCGGCGCCACCCCGGAGGAGGCGGTCCAGCTGATCGACGCGATCGACCCCGACCGTGCGCTGGCGCGCACGGTGGTCGCCGCGCTGACCGACCGGGTCTACCTGTACCGGACGGCCTCGACGGTGCGCCAGGCGATCGCGTCGATCCAGCGGATCGTCGGTGCGCTCAAGAGCTACTCCCACCTCGACCACCAGGCGATCCGCAGCGACGCCGACCTCCACGACGGGCTGGAGACCACGCTCGCGCTGCTCCACCACGCGCTGCGTGATATCGTCGTCGAGCGCCGGTTCGGCGTGCTGCCGCGCGTGCCGGTCTATGTCGACGAGCTCAACCAGGTGTGGACCAACCTGATCCAGAACGCCCAGCAGGCGCTGACCAGCCGGGCGGGCGGCGACGGCAAGATCACGATCGAGACCGCGGTCGAGGCCGGCTCGGTCGTGGTGCGGGTGACCGACAACGGCCCGGGCGTGCCGGCCGACGTGCTGCCGCGGATCTTCGAGCCGTTCTTCACCACCAAGCGCAAGGGCGAGGGCACCGGCCTGGGCCTGGGCATCGCGCGCCAGATCGTCCACAAGCACGGCGGGGCGATGCGCTGCGAGTCGCAGCCCGGGCGGACCCGGTTCGAGGTCCGCCTGCCGATCGCGAGCAACGAGGCCGACGGCGCGGCGGCGTCCGAGGCGTCCGCGGCCTCCGAGGCCGACGAGGTCCGCGAGAGCTAGCATGGGCCGCCGCGAGGTCATCGTGTGCGTCGACGACGAGGAGGGCGTGCTGCGGGTGCTGCGCGCCCAGCTCGGCGCCCGGTTCGGTCACGAGTGCCAGATCGCCACCGCGCGGTCCGGCGACGAGGCGATCGCGCTGTTCGACGAGCTGTCGCGCGAGGGCGAGTCGATCGCGCTGGTGATCGCCGACCAGATCATGCCGGGGATGAAGGGGGTCGAGCTGCTCGAGATCGTCGACCGCCGGCTGCCGTCGACCACCAAGATCCTGCTCACCGGCCAGGCCGGCCTCGACGCCGTGGTCGAGGCGATCAACCGCGCCCACCTGAACCAGTACATCGCCAAGCCGTGGGACGAGGCCGCGCTGCTGCTCGCGGCCGAGAACCTGCTGCGCCAGTTCCGCCTGGTCCACGAGAACCAGCACCTGATCGCCTCGCTGTCGGCCAAGAACCAGGCCCTGCTCGAGATGAACCGCGAGCTCGAGGCCAAGATCCACGAGCGCACTCACGAGCTCGCCGCGGCCAACGCCCGGCTCGCCCAGCTCGCGGTCACCGACGGGCTGACCGGCCTGTACAACCACCGCCACTTCCACGAGCGGCTCGCGCTCGAGGTCGAGCGCAGCCAGCGCAGCGGCCTGCCGCTGTCG
>DATAPF010000294.1:0-1671 GCA_036265355.1 Kofleriaceae bacterium
CCGCCGGCCCCGACGCCGTGCAGGCCCATCGCCGGCGCGAAGAAGAACGCGTTCAGCGGCTGCGCGGTGCGCAGGTCCCTGGTCGGGATCCGGCCGATGTCGCCGGTGACCTTGACCAGCGCGGACGCCAGCTTGCTGGGCTGGCCGGTGAGCAGCGCGCCGCTGCGGTCAGCCGACAGCTCGCGGTACCGGGACAGCAGCCTGATCAGCACGAAGCTGATGGCGTAGACGACCGCGCTGACGACCATCAGGATCAGCAAGATGGGCAGGGCGTTCTGGTTGTTGTTGTCGCGGCGGCCGCCGCCACCGCCGAACAGCTCGCCGTAGAAGGCGATCCTGACCAGCAGCGCGGCGATGATGGCCAGGAACGACGCGATCGTCATGACCTGGACGTCCTTGTGGGCCACGTGTGACATCTCGTGGGCGAGGACGCCCTCGAGCTCGTCGTTGTCCAGCCGGCGCATGATCCCCCGGGTCGCGCAGACCACGGCGTGGTCGGCGTTACGGCCGGTGGCGAACGCGTTCGGCATATCGGTCTCGGCGATCGCGACCCGCGGCTTGGGCATGTCGGCCAGCGCGCACAGCCGGTCCACGATGGCGTGCAGCCGCTGGGCCTGCGGGTCCGGGTCGTCCGCGCTGACCTCGTGCGCCCCCGCCGTGCGCAGCGCGATCTTGTCCGAGTAGAACAGCGATCCGATCGCGAAGCCCCCGCCCAGGACCACGGCGAAGAACACGATCGCGGTGCTGGACGCGCCGTAGGCGGTCCCGATCCCGATGATCGCGGCGATGAAAGCGACGAATACCAGCCCGAGCAGGAACATGGTCGCGGTCATCCGCAACGTGAGCCCGCGGTCGGGCGCATACCTGGTCCGCGCCGCCATGGCGCCACCTCCGTTCGGCTCCGGACCGGTTGTGCCGGCGGGAGCCAGAAGCCTTTTTCCCCTAATGCGAATCTACCCGTACAACGCTGTACGCCAGCCGAACGTTACCCGTGGGTACGCTGCGGGTTGACTCCTGAGATCAGCCGGGAATGAGACCGTCGTCGGTAAGCAGCTTGCGCACCTCGTCCATGCTCGAATCCGCGGACGGAAGGATCAGGTCCGACGGCTCGAGGGTGTCCGAGGGCACCGGTGAGCCGAGCGCGCGGACCTGGTCGAGCAGGCCGTGCAGGGCGGCGGTGAACGCGGCCTCGTCGTCGCGCTCGACCGCCGCCTCGAGCTGGGTGTCCAGCTTGTTCAGCTCGACGGTGGCGGCCTCGTCGATGTTGAACTGACCCTCGCCGAGGATCCTGACGATCACGGCTCACCGTCCTGCGGCTCGGCGGCAGGCAGCTCGGTCGCCGGGACGCTGGCCGGCTGCGCCTGCGCCTGGGCGTTGCCGTTGGAACCCTCGAGCTGCTTGGGAGCGCTCGTCGCGATCTCGCCCTTGAGCCTGCTCAGGTCGCTCTCGACGTCGCTGCTCGCGGACATCATGTCCAGCTCGGCCTGGATGTCGTCGCGGCGGCCGCCGACGGCGTCGTCGAGCGCGCCGGAGGCCATCAGCTCGTCGATCGCGCCCGCGCGGGCCTGCATCTGGGCCGTCTTGTCCTCGGCCCGCTGGATCGCCATGCCGACGTCGCCCATCTCCTCGGAGATGCCGGAGAACGCCTCGTTGATCCTGGTCTGGGCCTCG